>JAGCTZ010000164.1 GCA_017963165.1 Treponema sp. | reverse complement strand
ATAATCAGTGCTATGAACCAAAAAAGTTCATTTCTTCTGATGAAAGAATTTCAAAACTTGCAGAAGAAGCATTATTCTATGCGAATAATAGGGCTGGAGAAAAAATTAATCTAACTTGCTCTTGACAAAAAACATAGGAGAGGGGGTAGCGTAAGACGTAAAAAAAATACGGTGTTTGAGCTTGTCGAAACCACCGTATTTTTTTTATGGCTGGAGCGAGGGGCAGGCGCCCCTCCTTTTTTTATATTCGGCCCTTCGACAGGCTCAGGGAACCCAGGCAGCCCGGGGACCGCGGTTTATTTAATCTTCCAATGCCTTGTATTCATCAAACTTAGCAGCAACTTCTGCATCCTGTTTTGTGAGGAGAGAAACTACTACAGTTACGATAAGACATACGATAAAGGCCGGGAGAATTTCGTAAACATCAAAAATGCCGCCGTGGAGATAGTGCCATGCTACATCTGTAATTCCACCACAGATAAGACCTGCAATTGCTCCTGGTGCTGTTGTACGTTTCCAGTAGAGAGCAAGCAGAATAAGAGGACCAAATGTGCCGCCAAAACCAGACCATGCAAAGCTTACAAGACCAAAGATTGAGCTTTCTGGATTAAGAGCAAGCAAGAGTCCAAGAAGAGCAATTACAAATACGCTTATACGGCTTACAAGAAGAACCTTTTTGTCATCTGCATCTTTTTTAATAAGACCTTTGAAAATATCCTGACCGATTGCAGAACTTGCAGAAAGAAGCTGTGAGTCTGCTGTAGACATAGAAGCGGCAAGAATACCACAAAGGAAGAGACCTGCAATAAAGGCCGGAAACATCTTAAGAACTGTTTCACTGAATACAGCTTCCTGAGTTCCTGTTCCTAAAACCTTAAGACCTGCTGTTGTAACTTCGGCTGGGTCTGCACCAAGGATGATTCCATTGTTCAAAAGATATGCTGTACCAAGTGCACCAATCAAAACTGCACCAATGTAAGAGATTATCATCCATACAATTCCTACGCGGCGGGCTGTTTTAATTTCTTTGTTTGAACGGCAGCCCATAAAGCGGATGATGATGTGTGGCATACCAAAGTAACCGAGACACCATGCAAAAGCGGAAACTGCAGACATGGCGCTGAAACTCTGGTTTCCTGTAAAGGATTTGAGCATTGCGGCACCGAATTCTCCGTTCATGGCTCGCTGTGTAAAGCTTTGAACCTGATCTGTTGCGTTACCAAAACCTCCAAGAGATGCAACAATTACAATTCCGGAAACTATGAAGGCTATGAAAATCAAAGATCCCTGGATAAAGTCTGTTGTACAAACGGCGCGGTAACCACCAAGGATTGTATATGAAAGGATGATTACAAATCCAATTAAAAGACCTGTATTCCAGTCAAGGCCGAATACTGAACGGAAAAGCTTTGCACAGGCAACAAATCCTGAAGCTGTATAGATTGTAAAGAAAACTACAATAAAGAATACAGATACGATTGAAAGAATGTGTGTCTTGTCATTAAAGCGGTTTGTAAGGAATTCAGGAATTGTGATAGAGTCTTTATAAACTACAGAACACTTACGTAAAGGTTTTGCAATAAAAAGCCATGCAAGATATGTACCTACAATAAGTCCAATGGCTGTCCAGAATGTTTCTTTAAAACCGCCAAGGTAGCAAAGACCAGGGAGTCCCATCAAAACCCATGCAGATGAGTCAGATGCTTCTGCAGAAAGGGCTGTTACCCAAGGTCCAACTTTTCTTCCACCAAGGAAGAAGTCCGAAGCAGAATTATTGTTCTTTGCGCTTCTGATACCTACAAAAACCATAAGGCCAAGGTAAAGCACAAATGCAATAATAAGTCCAAGCAAATGTAATGTCATTTTTTTACCTCATTTGTTTATTTTGTAATATTATAAACCCATTTCTTGTTCTGCTCAATAGTAATATTTACGGATAATGTGTTTGATATATATATTAAGGAAAATTATCTAAAAAATGGCGGAAGGGGAAGGCCGTATTCAAAAACATTCTGCAGTGCAGCCGCGCGAGCGGCTACGTATATAATTACAAGGCACTGCAGCATGTAGCGGGCGAGGCACTGCAGCATGTAGCGGGCGAAGCCCGCGGTTTTGAATACGGACTTCGCCTGGGAGCCATTTTTTCTTAAGAATTTTTTCTTGCTTTTATAGTTTTTCCTTATTATATTTACTATAAGAGGTATAAACATGTCAGATTGTACACACGATTGCGAAGGTTGCGGACAGGATTGTTCAAAAAGAGATTTTCAGGTTAAGCCGCACAAAGACAGCAGTATTAAGAAGGTTATTGGTATTATAAGTGGAAAGGGTGGTGTTGGTAAGTCTCTTGTAACGAGTCTTCTTGCCAGCCGTGTAAATAAGGATGGTTTTAAAACTGCAATTCTTGATGCTGATATTACAGGCCCTTCAATTCCGGAAAGCTTTGGAGTTGGGGATGAACGTGCTCAGGCTGTAGAAGGACAGGATGCTCTTATGCCGGTTGTAACTGATTCCGGTATTCAGCTTATGTCAATGAATTTTCTGCTTCAGAACGAAAATGATCCTGTTATCTGGCGTGGTCCTGTTATTGCAGGTGCTGTAAAGCAGTTCTGGACTGATGTTATCTGGAAGGATGTTGACTTTATGTTTGTTGATATGCCTCCGGGAACAGGTGATGTTCCTCTTACTGTTTTCCAGTCGCTTCCTGTTGATGGAATTATTGTAATTTCTTCCCCACAGCAGCTTGTACGTGTTATTGTTGAAAAGGCTGTAAACATGGCAAATATGATGAATATTCCAATCCTTGGAATTGTAGAAAACATGAGCTATGTAAAATGTCCTGACTGCGGAAAAGAGATAACTGTTTTTGGAAAAAGCAATATTGATGAAATTGCAAAGACCTTTAATATTCCGGTTCTTGCCAGAATTCCTATGGACGAAAATACAAGCCGTGCTGTAGACGCTGGTGATATTGATAGTCTGGATATACCAGAAATTTCTGGTGCTGCAGCAGAGGTGGAAAAATTATTGCAAAAATAAAATGGTCTAAGTTTTTACCATTTTTCGCTATAGTCTTTTTATCTGCCTGTACTGGTGTTTCTTCAAATGATACTTTAGATTCAGAGCTGGTTCCTTTAATTCAGGTTGACCCTGAAGTAGTTAACGCGAAAATTTCTTCAATGTCTTTAGATGAAAAGATTTATTCTCTTTTTATTGTTACTCCGGAACAGCTTCTTGATAACAACACGCTTGATGGTGATTATCTTACACGGGAAAATCCTGAATTAATTGCCAGCCTTGAACAAAAGCCTGTTTCTGGTGTTATTCTGTTTGGCGGTAATATAAAATATCCTTATCAGACTAAAGAACTTACAAATGTTTTTGCTGCTCGCGGGATGTTTGTTGCCGTAGATGAAGAGGGTGGAAAGGTTGCAAGAATAGGGAATAATAATTCTTTCCCTGTTCCAGTTTTTTCTGCCGCAGATGAATGTCCCGATCCATATAATATGTATAAAACTATTTCTTCTTACTTGAGATATTATGGTTTTAATCTTGATTTTGCTCCCGTTGCAGACATTTCGGTTGATGATGGTGGAGTGATTGGTTCCAGAGCTTTTGCAAGCGATCCGGAACTTGTTTCACAGGCAGTTTATGATTCTGTTTCGGGCTTTATCGACAGTTGTATGCTTTGTTCATTAAAACATTTTCCGGGGCATGGTGCTACTACCGCAGACAGTCATAATGGGGCTGCAATTCTGGATAAAACCAGGGAAGAGCTTGAAGAATGGGAGTTCCTGCCGTTTATAAATGGGATTAAGGCTGGTGCTTCTGTTATTATGCTTGGGCATATTATTGTTCCAGAGATTACGGAAAATCTGCCTGCAACTTTGTCTGAACCCATGATTGATATTCTTAGAAATGATTTTAATTTTGACGGTCTGGTAATAACAGATTCCTTTAGAATGAAGGCTATTACTGACAGTTTTTCTGCGGGTGAAGCAGCACTTATGGCATTAAAGGCAGGTGTTGATATTGTACTTATGCCTGATAATCTTAATAAAGCTTATGATGCTGTAAAAAAAGCTGTTACTTCTGGAGAGCTTTCTGAAGAAGCAATAAACAAAAAACTTTTTAGAATAATAAATCTTAAATATTCTTATGGCATCATTCCGCTAGAAACTTTCGAAACATCTGACAATTAATGATGATTTTTTGTTAGGACATCTGCATTATAAAACTTTACTGTAGAAATTATGAAAAAAGCGGAGTGGGGGTTCTGGCTTTGTGGAGCATAGTACGCTGGAAGTGCAAAGCTGCCGCAGGCAGATTTGCACGGTAGAATAATTTCTATTCAGCGTACTCGGCGGAACAAAGACAGGTTCCCCACGGGAGCTTTTTTCATTTTTGAAAATAAATTGTTTTATAATGCAGATGCCCTTGATTATTTGAGATTTATTGTATTTTTGGTTTAAAAAGTATGTTTTATATGCTATAATGTTTCTATGGACGAAAACACAACTGAAACAGAACTTGCCGTACAGCAGTCTATGAAAGAAATATGTCATATTCTAACAACTTCTGATGAGAAACTTGCATATGATTTTATTGAATGCCTTTTTACACCTGCAGAACGCAAAGATATTGCGAACCGCTGGCTTTTAGTAAAGGAAATTGACAAGGGAACAACACAGCGCGACATTGCAAAAAAATTCAGTATGTCACTTTGTAAAATTACGCGAGGTTCTAAAGAGCTTAGAAAGCCCGACAGTGCATTCCGTAAAATTCTTGATTCTCTTAAAAATGAATAATTCTGAAATACTGCTATGAATGACAGGTTATTATTTACTTCGGTTCCTGAAAAATGGGAACAGTATCTGCCTCTTGGAAATGGTCGTCTTGGCTGTATGGTTAAGGCACATCCCTGTAATGAAGTTCTTCAGCTTAATGAAGAAGGTATATGGTCAGGCGGACCGCAGGATCGTTCGAATCCTGATACAAAAAAATATCTGGAAAAAATCCGTACTCTTGTAAAGGAAGGTCATGTGCTCGAAGCTCAATCTTTGGGTTTTGAAGCTATGAGCGGCACAAGCTTTAATGAACGTGCGTATCAGACTGCCGGTGAATTTCATATAGATTTCTTTTCTGAAAAAAATAAAGGGCTTGCTGTTGGCTGGCCGTTGCAGCATAAGTCAGAGCTGTCATGTCTTGATAATTATAAAAGCGAACTTTTTCTGGATGAAGCTTGTACACTTGTAACTTACACTGATGAAGAAGGTACAACGTTTACACGCAGGACCTGGATTAGTGCTGTTGATGATATTCTTTTTATGCACGTTTCTGCAAGTGTTCCGGGAAAGATTAATTATTCGGGATATCTTGATCGTGGAATCTGGTGCGACAGTATTAATACAAGTGACGGTTTTATTTTCCTTGAAGATTCGCATGGTATTCCTTTTTGCGCTGGTGCAGGAGCAGTTGCTTCGGGTGGCGAAAGTGGTGTCAGAGGTGTCTGTCTTTATGGAAAGGCCTGTGATGAAGTGTTATTTTTTATAGATATTCAAAGTCTTAAGTGGAACCCTAAATGGAATGATAAGCCGCTTTCAAAGAAAAAGTTTGACAAGCTTGTAAGAAAAAATGTCTGGACTGGGGCTTGTAAGTTAAACTTAACGAAAATAAAAGAGCAGATTAAAAAACTTGGACTTAGTGCTGCTGCCGAAGATTTCTTTGGCTGGCATCTGGTTGAATATAAAAACTATTGGGACAGAATGTGTGTAAAGATAGGTGATGACATTCAAGTGAAGGAGCTGTCAACACCTGAGCTTTTAAAGGCCGCTTCTCCTTCAAATACAGCGCTTGTAAATCAATATATAAACTTTTCACGATATCTGCTCATAAGTGGAAGCCGTGTTCCTGGAGTTCTTCCGCTTACACTTCAAGGCTTGTGGAATGGATCTATGGAACCACCGTGGCAGAGTAAGTACACAATAAATATAAATGCACAGATGAATTACTGGCCTGTAAATATGACGGCCCTGAGTGAATGTGAATTTCCGCTTTTTGCGCTGCTGGAACGCTGTTATGAAAATGGCCGTTATGTCGCTCAAAGGATGTATGGTTGTCGTGGTTATGTACTTCATCATAATACAGATTACTGGGGTGATGCTTCTCCTCAGGATGCGTGGCTGCCTGCAACTTATTGGGTGCTTGGTGCCGCCTGGCTTGCTACTCATATTATTGAACATTTTGAATATACACAGGATAAAGCGTTCCTTAAAAAGTATTATTATCTTATGCACGAGGCCGCTCTATTCTTTGTAGATTATCTTGTGCCGTGTTCAATTCTGGCTGATGATGGAAAACCATATCTTGTAATAAATCCTAGTCTTTCTCCTGAAAATACTTATGTTACAAAAACAGGCGAAGTAGGTGCTTTTACAGAAGGCTGCGAAATGGATAATATGATCCTGGAACATCTTTTTACTGGCTGTAAAAAAGCACAGGCAGTTTTAAAAGATGGTTGTTCCGATAAAAAAGGTAAAAGCTACAGTTCACAGGATTTTGATTCGTTTGATTATGTGCTTGCTCATCTTAAAAAGCCTGAATTAAATTCTGACGGTTCCCTTATGGAATGGAATCGCGAAGTTATAGAAGTTGAACCTGGACACAGACATATTTCTCATTTGTACGGCTTATATCCAGGACATACAATTACTCTGGAAAAAACTCCTGCATTGTGCCAGGCTGCTATAAAAACTCTGGAAAAACGTCTTTCGGCTGGCGGTGGTCACACGGGATGGAGCCAGTCATGGATTATTAATTTCTGGGCTCAACTTGGTATGGGAAATCAGGCACTGGCTTCTGTCATTAAACTTTTTAAGAATTCAACTCTGCCTAATCTTCTTGATAATCATCCGCCGTTCCAGATTGACGGAAACTTTGGTTCTCTTGCTGCTATAATCCGCATGCTTGTTCAAAGTGAATTTGATGATGAAGGCAATGTTTTCATAAAGCTTTTACCGGCTCTTCCGGAAGAACAAGGCTGGCAGTCTGGTTCTGTTCATGGCATAGCTGTAAAAGGCGGCTGGTTCCTTGATTTTGAATGGAAGGATGGAAAGGTAATTAAGCATAAGCTTCTGCCTGGTAAATACGGAATCCCAGAAGAGAAGCTTAAGCTTAAGCTTGTTTTATAATCTCTTTAATCACGAAGTTTGTCGTCTATCTGATTTTAAAGAATATACCAAGAATTGCACAGGTTATAAGTATCTGCATAATCATAAATTTTATAAGAACCTGTGTCGGAGACCAGCCTCGATTTTTTCTCATATGATCATGAAGCGGGAATCTTATATTTTCGAAAATATGGATTTTAAAGAAGCGGAGAAGTGCAACCTTTAAAAGTCCCATTCCACCGTTTACAAGAATGATTGAGCTTGTTGCAAAAATAAGGAACGGGTTACCGCTTACCATTACACAAACACCAAGGAAAAATCCTAAGGCTCGGCTGCCTGCGTCACCCATAAGACATTTGCTTGGGAAGGCATTAAGCCATAAATAACCCATGACAACACCTGCCATTGCAAAAAGCATTATAGCCCAGTTTGCACCAGCCGGAATATGAGGAAGAAGAAGATATGCCGAAATGTCTTTATGTCCAAGAACAAAATAAAAGACTGCACCAAGTGTAAGCAATGCTATAAGGACAAGTGTAGCCGAAAGTCCGTCTACGCCATCTGTACAGTTTGTTGTATTAATAGAAGTCCACAGCAGTATTGTACAAATAATAATGTAAACAACTGGATGTACAGCAATTTCATTTGAAATAAATGGAAGCCAGAATCTTACAATTCCGTCTGCAGAAGAATTCTTAATTCCATAAAAAAGAATAAAAGAAGTTGCAATACTTATTATAAGGTCAAGCGCACCCTTTAGATATTCTCCCCAGGATTTTACACTTCTGTCATCAAGATAGCCTGTAAGCATTGTAAGCCAGGTTAAAACGATTATTGAGGCTCGCATCCAGGTCATAGGAACAAAAAGAAAACAGATGATGACAAAAATTGTAATAAAGACAATTCCGGCGCCGGTAGGTTTTCCTTTAGCAGCTTCTGCATTTTCTGTCAAAGTAAATTCACGACCACGATCATGCGGAAGCTTGTCAAAAAATTTTGGAATAAGCTTATAGGCAGCAAAATAACCTGTGTACAAAGCAGCAGCAATAAGAACTGCGTATGAAGAGAGGAGTCGTGCCGGACCCCAGTATTGTTGAAGATATTGACCTAAGTAGTAAATCATAAAATCCTTCTTTAGTTTTTCTGTTTATAATATTCGGATATCAACAGCTTATATGTGACATTCCTGTAAATATCATTGAAATAAGATGGTCATTGCAGAAGTTGATGAATTCACTGTCATTAAGACTTCCACCAGGCTGAATGATTGCTTTAAGGCCTGAATCAGAAAGCTTTTGGATTGGTTCACACAAAGGAATTGGTGAATCACAGACAAGAACATCTGCTAAAATTTCATTATTTTCGATATTTTTATTGTTTTGTTTATGAAGAATTGCTTCTGCCAGTGCTACTTCTACTGCACGCTCTGGTGTCTTGCAGGCTTGAGATATTCCCACAACAGTATTGCTTTTAAGGAGTACAGCACTGTAAGAACGGGAGCCCATTGTAAGAATTGTTCCAAAGGCCATTTGATCGGCAAAAACCTGTCCCGGTCTGTTTTTTGTTTTTACATCCCAATGATTAAACAGAATCTTATCTTTCGACTGGAATAGAATAGCTCCATTTATGAGCTCCATATCATAGTCAGCAGTCGCGATTTTAGAAAGCTGAATAAGATTGATTTTTTTATTAGAAGAAAGAATCTGTTTTGCTTCACTTGTAAAGCCTGGGGCAACAACTGTTGAAAAAGCAGAAGAATCGCATGCAATGATTTCGGAAGCTGCTGCTTCATCAATAACGGCACTGCTTGCAATTGTTACTTCATGAATCTTTTTTATATCATAAGTATAAGTGTTTCTGAAAGAATCAAGAATGTTTGTAGAAAGTGATGCTCCAAGAATTGACTTATGCTTGATTGCAATTGTAAAAACTGTTCCTGTCAAAGGAGTAAACTGTGTTTCAAATTTATATCCGTCGCAGTTTACACTTTTTACAGAAAATTGATTTTTAAGATTTGTGGAAAGCATGCAGATTTGTTCCCATGCAAAAGAAATGTCTGAAATTGTATTGTAGGTAAGTTCTTTTCCCTGCTGCTTTTGAACAGTTCCAAGAAAACCAGGTCCTCCCTGACATTTGTACAGACAGGCTTCCTGCTGCGGATTTGAACCAGATTTAAGACCGAACTGCTTTTCGAATGGATAAGTCATGTAGTTTAAGAAATCTGTATTTGTCTTTGAATCCAAAAGAATTGAACTTGCAATTCCACCATCGTAGGCAGAGACAAGATTAAGAGCTTTTGCTGCAAGATAAATTCTAAAGTTTGGATCAATACTGTCTGTTCTAAGCTGAATCATTGCTTCTTTATAGTCAGCCGGATCACAGAGAATAAGGATGTTTTCATAATTAAGAAAAGCATCGCGCAGAATCTGGGAAATAAAGAAATTGAAAGGCCTTGTAATAGACTTTAACTTTTTTTCAGAATTAACAGAATGAAGGGCCGGCTGCACGTTCATACAGACAAGACCAATGTTTCCATTATAAGAAGTATTATTCTGTTGTTCTTCAAGAAAGGTTGAGCCTACAATTCGTTGAATCAGATTAGAGGTGTCATTAAGGTAAAGATTATTTTCGACAAGAGCCTGTTCCCGCTGTACAGGAATTTTTTCTTTTCTTAAGAGCTCTTCTGTTCTGTTTGCACTTAAAATTGTCCAGCCAAAGTCCGAAAGAAAACGTGCTAAATCAACAACACCTTCTGTGTTTTCAACATGAAATAAAGCCTGCTTTATCATAATGTTATTCTAACAGATTTTGACACATAGTAAAAGATATTAATTATAAATTTATACCTTGGACTAACTTACTGTAATTAGGTATAATGAACTGATGGGTGATTCCGGCAAAAATCTTATTACGGCTGAAGGGGAAAATTCTGAATACCTCCAGAATCAGCTTATAACATACATTGGAAATAAACGCTCTCTCTTGCCATTTATAGGTCAGGCTGTTCAGATTGTAAGAAAGGATTTGAATAAAGATAAACTTCGATGTATGGATTTGTTTTCGGGAAGCGGCGTTGTTGCAAGATACCTTAAACAGTTTTCTTCTTTTATCGCTGTAAATGATCTTGAAAAATATTCCTGTGTAATCAATAAGTGTTATCTGGCAAATTCTTCTCCGGAATTACTTGAAGAGCTTCATTCAGTTTATGACAAAATTTTAAAAAAAATAGACAAAACAATGAAGACACTTGAAGCCGAAAGAGCTGCCGGAAAATATCCTGTGCCAGGTTTTATTTCTGAACTTTATGCGCCTAAGGATATAGAAAAAATAGAAGCTGGTGAACGCTGTTTTTATACTCCATACAATGCAAATTATATTGATACTGCCCGCCAGGTAATTGATTCTTCTGTAGCTCCTGAATTGCGTGATTTTTTTATTGCACCACTTTTGAGCGAAGCTTCGATTCATGCAAATACTGCAGGAATATTTAAGGGCTTTTATAAAAATTCTAAAACAAAAACAGGCCAGTTTGGCGGAGATGGACGGAATGCACTTACAAGAATCCTTGGAAAAGTAAAACTGCCGTTTCCTGTTTTTTCGAGCTTTGAATGTCCATCTGTAGTTTTTAACAGCGAGGCAAATACGCTTGTTTCTTCTGCAGATTATTTAAATCTTCCTGAGTTTGATCTTGTTTATATAGATCCACCATATAATCAGCATCCTTATGGTTCAAATTATTTTATGCTTAATCTTATTGCAGCGTACCAGCGACCTGATGTAGAAAAGATAAGTCGTGTTTCGGGAATTCCAAAAGACTGGAATCGTTCTGCCTATAACAAAAAACGTTTTGCAGCTGATTCTTTTTTTGAACTTGTTAAGTCAATCAAGTCAAAATATATTCTCATTTCTTTTAATTCAGAAGGTTTTATTTCTAAGGACGAAATGATAAACGGCCTTAAAAGCTGCGGTGATGTCCGCGTGCTTGAATCTGACTATAATACCTTCAGAGGTTCACGTAATCTTTCGGAACGAGAAATACACGTAAAAGAATATTTATTCCTCGTAAGTAAAAAATAATTGTGCCGCAACTGGTAAATGATCAGACCAGCCTTCGCCAGAATAAATCTTATAGCCTGACGGAATACCTTGTGCAGAAGCCCATGGTGAGTCAGCAGCAGAAGTAAAGCTTTGAGAATCGAGACCTCCTGTAATAAAAATATTATCAATACGTTCCCAGCTGTCTTTATAATAATAGCTTCCTTTGTCGGAAACAAAATCACCATTTTCCAAAAACCATAAAGATTTTACACCAATAGAAGCTGTGCTTCCAAAGTCTGCATATTTAAGGATTGTATTTTCTGTTATTTCATCTGTTGTATTTTGTGTTTCAAAGCAGCAGGAAAATTCCAGAGCATCTCTATTAAAGTCTCCGCAAATTACAACAGGCGGCATTTTTCCGTTGTTTTCTTTTTTTAATTCCGCCAGTCGTTTTCCAAGAAGATTTTCCTGCCAGTCACGCCAGATTTCTGATTTTGCCTGACCACCGGATTTTGATTTCCAATGGTTTGCAAAAATTATAAGTGACATGTTTTCTATACTTACTGTTGCTTCCAGAATATATCGGACAGAAGGCTGACTGTTTGTATGAATGTTTATATCCATCGCATGAGTTTTTAAGTTTGTAAGAGGGTAACGTGAAAGAATTCCTATTCCAATGGCAGTTCCTTTTTCTTTTGCAAAAGCAGAATAATTCCAGAATTTTCTTTGATTCCAGTTATGACCGTTTGCCGAAAGCTGATTGCTTATATCATAAATGACAGCTTCGTTTTCAATTTCTTCAAATACGTAAATATCTGCATCCAGCTTAGAAATAGCCTGACAAAGCCGTTCTAATCTTTGTGAATATTTCTGATTATCCCAGCTGCCCTTTTTCTGAAAATCACTATATTCACAACCGTCTTTGTTTGCATCAAAAAATGTCTGAACATTCCAGTTTACAATTGAAAAATCTGCTTCGGCAGATTTTGTCCGAGGCATGCTTTTATTGCTATCCGGGCCAGACTGTGAACAGGCGCAGGGTAGTGTGAGCACAAACAGAATCCATATAATTGTGGTTTTTCTCATTTAATTCTCCTGAAAAATCTTTATATATAGATTACGTTTTATTTTTTAAAAAGAGGAAGTAAATTTGCGATATTTAAAAAAAAGAGTGCAAAAAAAAGAGCAGCATTTTTGCTGCTCCCTTTTGCTTAAACGTTGAACTTAAAGAATAATACGTCGCCGTCCTGAACAACGTATTCCTTTCCTTCTTGCCTGTACTTTCCTGCAGCTTTGATTGCTGCTTCGTCTTTGTACTGACGCAGGTCATCAATTGTGTATGCTTCAGCTTTAATAAAGCCTTTTTCAAAGTCTGTGTGAATTACACCTGCAGCGCGAGGAGCTTTGTCTCCGGCGTGAATTGTCCAGGCACGACATTCATCAGGTCCACCTGTAAAGAAGGTACGAAGTCCCATAAGATGGTAAGTTTTGCGTGCAAGAACTGCAAGACCACTTTCTGTAAGACCAACACTTTCCATAAAATCTTTTCTATCGGCAGGATCATCAATTTCTGCAAGGTCTGCTTCGAACTTTCCGCAGATTACAACAACCTCTGATTTTTCTTCGTCGGCATATTTTTTTACAACTTCGACATATTTATTAGTCTGATCTGCAATTGAATCTTCATCTACATTTGCAACATAAATTGTAGGCTTCATTGTAAGAAGGAACATATCATAAAGAGCTGTGCGTTCATCATCAGTAAGGTCTGCTGTACGTGCACATTTTCCATCCTGAAGCAGCGGTTTGATTTTTGCAACTGCGCTTATCCAAGGTGCATATTTTTTTTCTTCTTCTTTTCCAAGAGAACGGATGGCACGTGTAACTTTATCCTGACGTGCTTCGATTGTATTTAAGTCGGCCTGACAAAGCTCCCAGTTAATTGTAAGGATATCACTTTCAGGATCAATAGGTGCAGCTTCGTTTGCATTTTCACGAACATGCATAATATCAGGATTATCAAAACATCGTACTACATGCGCAATTACAGAACATTCACGAATGTTTGCAAGGAATTTGTTTCCCAAACCTTCGCCGTTGCTTGCACCTTTAATAAGGCCTGCAATATCAACAAATTTTACGCTGGCAGGAGTCTTCTTTTTTGGATTATGGATGCTTGCAAGAAAGTCAAGTCTTTCATCAGGAAGATCTACAATTCCAATGTTTGGGTCAATTGTACAAAAAGGAAAATTCTCTGCTGCAGCAGGTGCCGCTGTAAGAGCCGAAAAAATAGTAGACTTTCCAACGTTAGGAAGTCCAACAATTCCGCATTCAAGTGCCATATATTATACCTCGTAATTATGCTTGTTCTACCGCACGGGCCAGTTGGTCTGCGCAGCTTGTGCTTTTTACTCCGCAAAGATTGCCTTTTAGTTTTGCAATAATTTCTTCTGCTTTCATTCCGTCGCAGAGTTTTGAAATTGCCTTAAGGTTTCCGTTGCAGCCGCCTTCAAAGCTGATGTTTGAAATTGTACCGTCATCATTTTTTGTAAATGTAATTGAACGTGCACAAGTTCCGTGGGTTTTGTAAGTTACTTGCATATAGATAATATAATGAAAAGGGACGGATATTACAACTCTTCCAATTCTTCGATTTCTTCTATTGGTTCAATTTCTTCTATATTTTGTGTTATTAATTCAGAATCATTAAAAAGGTAATCGTTGTATTCTTTTAGAACATAAGAAAAATCAACCTTAAGGAATGTCTGAAGATATTTCTGTTCTTCTCTAATGTTATCAAAATTGTCATTAAGCTTATTTACAATGAAAGAATCAAGCTCGCCTGCCTGTGCCATTCTGTTAATTATGCCTAATGTATGTTCTTTCGAAAATTCTCCTTTATAGCTTCGGTTGTCGGTAAGGGCGCTTGTTATATCTGCAATAGTAAGAACTCTTTCTATTGTATTAAGCTCGGCTGCAACAAGATGAGAAGGATAACCTTCACCATTTAATTTTTCATGATGACGAAAAGCTGTTTTGAAAATTTCGTCTGATACAATCTGGCCTAAAATTCTTTTTGTATGATTTACATGATAACGCATGATTCCCATATCCTCCGGAGAAAGCTTTCCCGGGAATTCAAGAATACGGGTAGGGGTGGCAATTTTTCCAATGTCGTGAACAATTGCTGCTGTAAAAAGAGTATTCAAATCCTGATCACAAAGTCCCAACCTTTTTCCAAGCGAAAGTGCATAGCAGGAAGTGTTTATTGAATGTGTAAAGGTAACAGTGCTCTTAAAATCAAGAAAATAAACTAAAAGCTTGAGCAACTGATGTGTGTCCTCGGGCTTTAAACGGATTCTGTATAAATAATATTCAAGCTCTGTGAAAAAATCAGAAGTTTTGATTTTTTCGATCAGGGAATTATCTTTGTTGATGTTATTGAAGACTTCTGCAAACTCCGGATCAAAAAAGCCTGGAGCAAGTTCATTTATATCGGCAGGAAATTCGCTGTCAGAATTTCTGGAAATAAAATCGCTTGCTTTTGCGCACATATAAATAATAGATTTATAATCAGTCTGATAAATAAATTTTTTAAGATTTTCATCAAACGGTTGATTAAAGCCTTCCAGTGCCTGGGCATCATTTTTGAGTGGTGTCATAAACTCCAGATAATAGTAAGAGAACATATATTTGCTTTCTATCCGTTTTTCGTTTGAGAAAAAATCTATTTCGTTTGAAAAGGGTGTTTCGTTGTAAAGCAGATCCTGTCTGAAAAATCCAAGTGTATGAAAAAGAGAAAGTACAACAAGATTCGTTATGGAACATTTGCCATTCATCTGTTTTGCCTGTGCAACCTTAAGTGCAAGATATGCTGTCCTTTCATTATGCTGAACTATGCTGTTGTTAATATTGAACAACATCCGGTTTGCAATTCGTATAATCTGACCGGCATTTAGCGTATCTTTAGGTTTTAAAGCATCACTGTCAAAATGTGCCATAATTATTTAATTATAACATAGGTTGTGGATTTGGCAATTGTTTTAGGTTTTAGGGTTTAGGTGCTAGGTGATAGGTGATAGGTGAGAGGTGCTTGGTGATAGGTGATATGTGATCGGGGCTAGGTGCTAGGGGCGGTGTGGGCTGGATAAAAGAAGCGGCGTTGTAAAAGATGTGGCGGTGTAAAAAGAAGAAGTTGAAAAAAAGCCTTTGTGCGGAGTGGGAGAGGGCGTGTGGCTGCATCTGAGTGGGGACTATTTATGGGAGGAATGTAAAAAAGAAGAAGGCATAAAAAAACTGAGCGCGGAGTAGAAAATGTGCGAGGACAGGTTTCTTAGCTGGCCGAGTACATTTTCTACGTGAGCACTCAGTTTTTTCTTATGTATGTTTATATTTTTTTAGTACATTCCACCCATGTCAGGGGCTGGTGCCGGTGGTGCCTTTGGTTCTGGAATATCAGTAATTGCACATTCAGTTGTAAGCAATGTTCCAGCAACAGAAGCTGCATTCTTCAAAGCCGAACAAGTAACCTTTGCCGGGTCAATAATTCCAGCTTCGAGCATGTTTACCCACTTATCAAGGCGGGCATCATAACCAATACCCTTCTTTTCATTCTTTGCACGTTCTGCAATTACGCTTCCGTCAAGACCAGCGTTTTCTGCAATCTGGCGGATAGGTTCTTCAAGTGCACGGCGTACAATCTTATAACCAACCTTTTCATCTTCACTCAAATCTTCAGGGATTGTTGCAAGTGCTTTAGCAGCTTCAATCAAAGCCATACCACCACCACTTACAATACCTTCTTCAAGCGCAGCGCGGGTAGCAGCAATTGTATCTTCTACACGGAACTTCTTTTCCTTCATTTCTGTTTCTGTGTTAGCACCAACACTGATTACAGCAACCCCACCTGCAAGCTTTGCAAGACGCTTCTGAAGCTGTTCCTTATCATAAGTAGAAGTTGATTTTTCAATTGCGTTCTTGATTTCTGCAACACGATCTTTAATTGCCTTTGAAGAACCAGCGCCTCCAACAATTGTAGTGTTGTCTTTGTCAATCTTAATTGATTTAGCCTGACCAAGAACTTCTGTTCCACAAGTTTCAAGCTTAAGTCCAACTTCTTCGCTTACTACAGTACCGCCTGTCAAAATTGCGATATCCTGGAGCATATCCTTACGTCTATCGCCAAAGCCAGGAGCCTTAACTGCACAACACTTAATTGTTCCACGGATTGTATTCAAAACGAGGGTAGTGAGTGCTTCACCGTCAACATCTTCACAAATGATAACAAGAGCGCGGCCTGCATTTGCAACCTTTTCAAGAATTGGAAGAAGATCCTTCATTGCAGAAATCTTCTTATCATAAATCAAAACATAAGCATCGTCAAAATCTGCTTCCATGCGTTCACGGTCTGTTACGAAGTAAGAAGAAATGTATCCGCGGTCAAACTGCATACCTTCTACAGTATCAACAGTCATATCCATGTTCTTAGATTCTTCTACAGTAATTACACCGTCTTTTCCAACTTTTTCGATTGCATCGGCAAGCATTTTACCAATTTCAGGGTCATTGTTAGCAGAAATTGTTGCAATGTTTGTAATATCAGCAGCACCTTTTACAGGTTTTGCATTCTTTTTAATTTCATCAACTGCAACTTTTACAGCCTTGTCCATGCCACGTTTAATTTCAATAGGACGCATACCAGCTGCTACAGATTTAATTCCTTCTCGTACAAGTGCATAAGAAAGAACTGTTGCTGTTGTAGTTCCATCACCGGCATCATCATTTGTTTTTGAGGCAACCTCGCGAACAAACTGTGCTCCCATGTTTTCATAAGGGTCTTCCAGTTCAATTTCTTTTGCAACTGAAACACCATCCTTTGTGATTGTTGGTGCGCCGTACTTTTTGTCCAGCATTACCATTCTTCCACAAGGTCCCAAAGTTGTTTTTACAGCCTTAGAAATCTGTTCTACACCACTCAAAAGCTTTTTGCGGGCGTCTTCACTAAATAACAATTGTTTTGCCATTTTCAATCTACCTCTATTTTTCACACATATCATTGTCAGGTGTTCAACCCGACAATCTCTGTATTTGATTAAATTCTTATTACTATAAAAGATATTGAAAAAATCACAAATCGGCAACAAAAAAATTTAAGACTTCTGTATTATAAAACTATAATGTTGAAATTATGAAAAAATGCCGAGCGGAGGTTCTGGCTTTGTGGAGCATAGTACGCTGGAAGTGCAAAGCTGCCGCAGGCAGATTTGCACGGTAGAATAATTTCTATTCAGCGTACTCGGCGGAACAAAACTGCAAGTTTTCGAAGAAAACTTGGTAAGGTTACGAAGT
>JAGCTZ010000163.1 GCA_017963165.1 Treponema sp. | reverse complement strand
AGGTAGCCGGTACAGAAGACGGTATCACAGGCTTCCAGATGGATATTAAGATTGCCGGTGTTACAACAGAAATCATGAAGAAGGCTATGGAACAGGCTCGTGCAGGACGTCTTTTCATTCTTGGAAAGATGAAGGAATGTATTGACAAGCCGGCTCCTCTTGCTAAGAATGCTCCACAGATTCTTACAATGAAGATTCCTGTAGACAAGATTGGCGCTCTCATTGGACCAGGCGGAAAGAATGTTAAAGCACTCTGCGCTCAGTATGATGTAACAATCAATACAGAAGATGACGGAACTGTAACAATCTACTCTAAGAACGGAATGAACGCAGAAGCAGCAAAGAAGGCTGTAAAGGGCATTACAGAAGATCCAGAAGTAGGAACAATCTACCAGGGAACTGTAAAGCGCATTATGGACTTTGGTGCTTTTGTAGAAATCCTTCCTGGAAAAGAAGGTCTCTGTCACATTTCTAAGCTTTCTAAGCAGCGCGTAAACAAGGTAACTGATGTTCTTACAGAAGGTCAGGTTATCCCTGTTAAACTGCTCGAAGTAGACAAGCAGGGAAGATTGAATCTTTCTTATATTGATGCATTGAATGAGCAGAAATAAATTGCTGCGTCGCCCATTGGGCTCTTTGTAATGACGAAGTAATTGAAAAATACCCGCTGGTTTCCGCCGTTAATTGACAGTTTTCACGGAAACCGCGGGCTTTTTTTTGATTTTTTATAAAATTTTTTATTATTGTAAAATTTACCCTTCTATAGTATAATGTGTAAAATGTTAGCATTTCGGATTGCTTTTTCTGCCGGAATGCTATTTTTTTTGGGAAGCGTGGGAAATGCCAAGAATCATCACTTTTGACATTTGTTCAGTTATTACTCTCATTATCCTTCTTTCTTCTCTTTTTTACAGAAAGATGACAAGGGGAACAAGCAATGTTTTGTTCTTAATCCTTAGTGTTGTCGTTTTTCTTTCTGGAATTTTCGATATTCTTAGAATATATCTTCCGGAAGTTCTTAAACATACAGTTTCTGCACAGGTTCAACTTTATATTTATAATTATCTCTATTTTATTTTCCGAAATCTTTCTACACCGATTTATATTCTGTTTATTTTTTCAATATGCGGAATGTGGCACGACTTTAACAAAGATTATCTTCTTAAAGCAACCTGGGGTTTCCCTGTAATTATTATTCTTGGTCTTATTTTTGCTGATATCTTTACCCACAGACTTTTTACAATTTCTCCTGATCTTGAATATATCCGCGGTCCATGGCTTTCTTATATGAGAATCTGTGCTATCTGGATTCTTGCATATTCTGTAATTTGTCTTGTTTATAACCGCAATATGATAAGCCGTCAGAAATTCTATCTGCTTTTGAGCCTTTGTCCTATAAATATTATAGGTGTTGTAATTCAGATGTATTTCCCGCGCTATATTGTCGAAGTTTTGTGTACAACCTTCCCGCTGCTTTTTATTTCGCTTGCAGTACAAAAGCCGGAAGAAATAATAAACCTCAATTCCGGAAGTTTGAATTTCCAGGCATTCAAAGATGAACTTCAGCGCAATTTTATGGCTAAAAGGCAGTTTATCTATATTGGTGTAAAGATTGTAGATTTTGATAAAATTAAAACTCAGTTAGGTAAAAGTAACATCAAGGATTTCCTTTCTCATATAATCAAGACTTTGTATTCAATCTGTAATAGTGCAGAATACGATGTTTATTATCTGGAAGAGGGCTCTTTTGCAATAATTACGCTGCGTGATAATGATTATGAAAATGATGGAATTGCTCAGCGCATAAGAAACTTTTTTGCAAGCCGACATGTCATTCATAAAATCAATATTATGTTTGATTTTAAAATGTGTTTTGCTCACTGTCCGGAAGACTTAAAAGAATATTCATCTGTTCTTAATTTTGAAAAGAACATGATTCAGATCCTTAAAGAAACTAATGAACTTATTTATCTTAACGAAATTGCAGATTCCCGTGATTTCCAGATTTATCACCAGATTGATCATATTATTCAGCAGGGAATTAAAAATTCAAAATTTGAAATGTACTATCAGCCGATTTACAAAATAAGCACAAGACAGTTTGTGACTGCAGAAGCTCTTATTCGTCTTAAGGATGATGTTCTTGGATTTGTTTCTCCTGCTATTTTTATTCCAGCTGCCGAAAAGAGCGGTGCAATTCATCAGATAGGCGATTTTGTTCTTGAAAATGTAATCAGTTTTATTTCCGAAAATAATATAGAAAAGCTGGGGCTTGAATATATAGAATTGAATCTTTCTGTTGCGCAGTGTATCGAAAGTAACCTTTCTGATAAAGTTATTGCCTTGCTCGATAAATATACCGTAAAGCCGGAACAGATAAATCTAGAAATTACAGAAACCTCCCGCGATGTAAATTACGATATTATTGAACGCAATATAAATAATCTTGCCGATAAGGGAGTTTCTTTTTCTCTTGATGATTACGGCACGGGTTATTCAAATATTTTAAGAATTACAAAGCTGCCTCTCAATATTATTAAGCTTGATAAGAGCTTTGTAGACGATCTTGAAAAACCTGGCATGAAAACTGTAATCAGCGAAACAATCAATATGCTTAAAAAGATGAATATGCAGATTCTGATTGAAGGTGTAGAGACTTACGAAGATTTTGATTATTTCAGAAATGTCGGCTGTGATTATATCCAGGGATATTATTTTTCTAAGCCTCTTTCAAAGGACGATTTCTTTGATTTCCTGAAAACTTATAATAATTCCTCTGATTCATCAGAAACACTAACATTTACAACAAGCACAGGAGACCAGTCATGAATGATTATATGATGTTTGATGTTTCTGCTCTTCTGATTTTCTTTACTCTGATTATTTCAAATGTTTCTAAAAATATGGTAAATGGCCGAACAATAACTTTATATCTTGCAGAACTTTTTGTTTCCAGTGCGACAATTATTTTTAGAATTACATATCAGCTTATTTTAAGGCATTGTCAATATTCAACTTCATCGATAATCTGGGCAAAAATATTTGTTTATCTTTCATTGTTGTCCCGAAGCTTTGTATATCCTATTGGTCTGCTGTTTGTTCTTTCCCTTATTGGAATACTTCCAATTTTCTTCCGTAATGATACGATGAAGATTTTCCTTATTCTTCTTTTTAATGTACCAGCCTTATATATCCTTATGGACTGCATCAAGAATATTCTTTTTGAAATAACTCCGGATATGCATATTGTGATGCTTTCTCCTATGATTGTTTTAAATCTTTGTATTCTTCTGGTGCTTTGTTATGGATTTGGCGTCATACTTCATTATAGAAAAATTCTTGAACGCAATCATGTTATTTTTGGTTTAATCCTTCTTTTGATAAATGCTTTTCTTTTTGTTGTTCAGACAATGTACCCTGAAGTTCAGATTGAAATGTTTGTAATTGCAATTACCTGTTATCTTGTTTTTGCAACTATTCAGCGACCAGAGCTTCTTATAAATCCTCAGACTCTTGCTCAATCAAGTATTTCCTTCGAAAATGAGCTTAAAAAGACAATGAAGATTTCGTTTGCGACAAAAATAATATTTATAAAAATAATCAATTATAAGAGCATTAATATGTATGTTGGAAGCGAAAAATTTAATGCTCTTCTTAAAAAAATAACTTTATATCTTCGTGGCGTAACAAGAAGTAAAAAGCTTAATGCTGTTGTTTATTATCTTGATGATTATGTTTATGCGCTTCCTACGGAACTTCAGACTGATGAAAAGATTTACCATGTAATGAATAATCTTGAAAAATATTTTTCACAGGTTTTCATTATGGATGGAATAAAGATTAATCTTGAAACAAGGATTTGTGTTGTACGATATCCGGATGACATTTCTAATTTTGAGTATCTGCTTGATATTTCTAAAACCTTCTACAAGATTATTGAACCAAATGGTCATCCTCAGTGGTTTAGAGATTACGCTGGTGATAGAGATTTTATTATCAAAAATAATATAGAAAAAATTATAGACCGAGCAATCAGTGAAAAGAATTTCGAAGTTTACTATCAGCCGATTTATGATATTAAGAAAAAGAAATTTGCCTCTGCCGAAGCGCTTGTGCGTCTTAATGATTCTGAATATGGAAATATTCCTCCTATGCTTTTCCTTCAATACGCAGAATTATCTAATAAAATTCATATTATAGGTGATTTTGTTCTTGAAAAAGTCTGCGAATTTATGGGAAGTGGTGCAGGAAAACAGCTTGGCCTTGAGCATATAGAAGTTAACCTTTCTGTTGCACAGTGTGTTGAAACAGAACTTGTAGATAAAATAAGAAACTGGCTCGAAGTTTATGAGGTTCGTCCTGAGCAGCTTCGTCTTGAAATAACAGAAAATTCTGCAACCTTTAACCCTCAGATTGTAGAAAGAAATATTCTTACTTTAAAGAATATGGGAATTAATTTTGCTCTTGATGATTATGGCACAGGCTATTCAAATATTAAGAAAGTTATTTCGCTGCCGTTCGATGTTGTAAAATTAAACAAAAAATTTGTTGATGAAATTGATAACCCTAAAACTATGTCGCTTGTAAAGGATACGATTCATATGCTCAAATCGCTTGGTAAACAGGTTCTTATTGAAGGGGTAGAAACAGAAGACCGTGCAGAATTCTTTATGAATTTACGTGGCGATAAATCACTTAGCTGTGAATATCTTCAGGGCTTCTATTTTTCAAAGCCATTACCGCAATCTGAATTTGTTAAGTTTCTTACAATATGATATATTAAAGTATGAATAAAATTAATGTAAAATGTGTTGCGTCTAAAGGCGCTGTTGTTCCTGCCTATAAAACTCAAGGTGCTGCTGGGGCCGATGTCTGTGCTTTTATTACAGAGCCTGTTACAATTTCTGTCGGCAGTTTTGCAATGATTCCAACAGGATTGTTTTTTGAAATTCCTCAGGGCTATGAAATTCAGGTAAGACCTCGTTCTGGGCTTGCTGCAAAAAACGGTATAACAGTTTTGAATACTCCTGGCACTATAGACAGCGATTATCGTGGTGAACTTAAGGTGATTCTTATTAATCTTGGTAAGGAAGCCTTTATAATTAATAACGGTGACAGAATTGCACAGATAATTGTAAGCCCTGTTACAGTTGCAGATTATGTCATTGCAGATGCTTTATCGGATACACAAAGAGGAGCAAACGGTTTTGGGTCTACAGGGGTTTAAACCTTCCAGATTGGGAAGAGGGATACTTATAAAGTATCTTTACAAAGAACTTTTTTATTATTTCCTCATCTGTTTTTCATTCCTTTTTGTAGTCTTTTTTGCAAATCAAATTCTACTTATCGGCGAAGATATGCTTTCAAAACGGGCTCCATTTAAAGATGTTGCCAAAATCATGATTTATAGTTTACCGGCAATTATTGCACAGTCTGCACCGTTTGCAACACTTGTTGGTTTTCTTATGTGTCTTGGACGAATGGGAAGTGATAACGAAATCCTTATTTTCCGTGCTTCCGGCTTTAGTTTTCGTTCAATTTTAATTCCTGTTCTTGTCCTTGGAATGGCAATTTCGCTTGTTTCGTTTTTTGTAAATGACTATCTTTTGCCGCTTGGTACAATAAAATACAATCAATTATATAGAACAATCTTACGTTCCAATCCTACAGTTGTGCTTGAACCAAACAGCGTTAAACGAATAGATAATTCAACAGTAGTTATTGGAGACGTAAAAAATTCTGATGTTTCCGACATAATCTTTTTTACTTCTGAAAATTCTGATGAAGAAACAATTATTGTTGCCGGCGAATCTGTTCTTACCGGTGCTAAAAATGAAGGTGTCCTGCTGCAGCTTGATATGTCTGAATCTGTTATGACAACTTTTACGCTTAATAATTTTAGTAATTACGATGTCCTTACTGCCGAAAAAGCTGTCCTTAATATTTTTGATTCTACAATTACGGGAAAGAGTGGAAAAAATCCGCGTGAAATGACTTTTTACGATCTGCATAAGGAAATTGTTTCAATGAAAGAAGACCCTGATGAAGATCCTACACGAATAAATACCCGGATGATGGAATATTACAAGAAATTTGCAATACCATTTGGTTCAATCTTTTTTGCGTTTCTTGCATTTTCTATTGCTTTTTTGTTTGGCAAGCATAATGGTCTTACTATGGGACTCTTTACAGGAATCATCATTTGCGTTCTATATTGGGCAATGCAGATTTCGGGACAGCTGCTTGTTACCCGTGTAAATCTTGATGCATTTTTGTGTATCTGGGTTCCGGATTTGTTGATGGGACTTGTAGGCGCTCTGTTGAGCATAGGACTTTTAAGAAAATAAGGGAAAGGCAAGAATGAAGTTTGTTGGATATATTCTTAAAAAAGTAATTCCGTTTTGTTTTGTCTCTCTGATTTTTATTGCACTCATTCTTAATCTTGTTGATTTATTTATGAATATTTCAAAATATCTGGAAATGGAAGCACCTGCAAAAGATGTTTTAATGGTAATGATTTATTATATTCCAAAAACTGTGTGGTATGCAGGGCCAATTGCTTTCCTTTTTTCGGTAACTTATGTTTTAAGCGATTTATATTCTAAAAATGAAATGGAGGCAATTTTTGCATCTGGTGTTTCTTTATTCAGATTTGTGCTTCCTGTTTTTGTTTTTGCAATTATACTGTCGGTAGGAATGTTCTATCTGGAAGATAAGCTTGTCGTTACGAATATGGAAAAGAAAAATGCCTTACAGAAATATCTTCTGGACGAGGTTGAATCTGCGAATAATGAAAACATTGTTGTTCTTTCTGATTCTGCAAAGGTTGTTTACAAAGCAAAACGATACCGCGATTCATTAAAAAGACTTGATAATGTATTTTTTGTTTTCCGTGATGATGAAAAATCTCTTAAGGCAATTATTCATGCGCAGATGGCTGTATGGAATGAGGATACGTTGCAATGGGATCTGGATGGTGCCGTTCAGTTTGAAATGATTGATGGTGAACTTAAAAGAACAGCTCTTTCTGATACATATAAATCGCAGCTTACAGAAAGCTATGAAATATTCCGTCGTACAACAGTTGATGTCGCAACTGTCAATGTGGCAGATGCAAAGGTCTATATAAATCATCTTAAAAAGGCGGGTTTGCCGTATAACGAGCAGCTTTCTGTTTATTATAAGAAATTTTCATTCCCATTTATTTTGTTTATTGCGGCATTTCTTGCAGTTGGTGTAACAGGAAAAACAAGAAAGAATGTTCTTCTTATAAGTCTGTCACTTTCTATTGTTGCAGTTGTTTTATTTTATGTATTCCAGATGGTTACTATGGTTCTGGCAAAAACAGGTGTTATGACTCCATTTATGGGAGCGTGGCTGCCAGATATAGTATTTTTATTTATTGCAGGTATCCTGTTAAAATTCAGCAGGACATAATAAAGATGCTGAACAGGACTCAGCATGATGATTAAGGAGTATTTGTGATTTCATCAATTTTTGACATCAAACATAAATCCTCGGATGGCAAAACGCGTACAGGGGTGCTTCATTTACCTCATGGTGATGTTCAGACTCCTGTTTTTATGCCGGTAGGAACTAACGCAACTGTTAAGGCTATGCCAAAGGATTTTCTGGAAGAAATTGAGTTTGAAATAATCCTTGCAAATACATATCATCTGTTTTTGCGTCCTGGAGCAGATTTAATTCAGGAAGCTGGTGGTTTGCACGGTTTTTCTAAATGGAATAAAAACTTTCTTACAGACTCCGGCGGATTTCAGGTTTTTTCATTGAGTAAGCTTCGTAAGATTACTGATGAAGGTGTTAAATTTCAGAGTAATATTGATGGCAGTTATCATTTCTTTACACCAGAAAATGTTGTGCAGACTCAGGTAAAGTTTAATTCAGATATTCAGATGCAGCTTGATGTTTGTACCGGCTATGATGAGCCTCGTAAAAATGCAGAAAAAGCTTTGCGGATTACGAGTGACTGGCTTATTCGTGCAAAAAAAGAATGGGAACAGGCTGTTGAAAACGGATACAAGGGAATTATTTTTCCAATTGTTCAGGGACATTTTTCGGAAGATCTTCGTAAACAGAGTGCAGAATTTGTTTCTTCGCTTGATATGCCGGGAATTGCAATTGGAGGGCTTAGTGTAGGGGAGCCTCATGAAGAGTTTGTACACTTTATGAATTATACATGCCAGTTTCTGCCGGAAGCAAAACCAAAATATGTAATGGGAATTGGTACTCCTGAATATATTCTTGATGCTGTTCAGGCTGGAATTGATATGTTTGATTGTGTTCTTCCAACCCGAAATGCACGAAACGGTTCTTATTTTACTCATAAAGGTATGCTTTCTATTAAGCAGGAACGCTGGACTCATGATTTTGGTCCAATAGATTCTGAATGTAATTGTAAAGTTTGCCGCACTTATTCCCGAAGTTATTTACGACACCTTTTTAAAGAACAGGAAATTTTAAGCTGTATACTTGCATCGTATCATAATCTGTATTTCCTTCAGAATATGATGTATGAAATACGTGCGGCTATAAATGAAGACCGTTTTGAACAGTATAGAAAGGAGTTTTTGGAAAGGTTTAAGGAAGGTGTGTAAAAAGCATGTGGTTTCTGTCCTTGAACCGCCAATAATAAGAGGTACTTTTATGAAAAAAATTCTTCTTTTTCTTTTTATGATAAGTTTATTGTCCTTTTCATTTGCTCAAGATATAGATGAAGTTGAAACAGTAGATGATTCTTCTTCAGAAATCGTCGCTTCCAAAGGCGGTTATGCCGAAGTTCCTCCTGCAAAACGACCATTGCCAATTGATCAGGAAAAAGCTGCCGCTGCCGCAGAAAAAGATGAAACTCCGCAAGACGAGGAAAACAACAGAAATACAATCCGTTATGGTCTTCCTTCCGAAATAAGTACGTTGCTTGATACACTTCTTAAAAATGAAGATCCTCGTTTTACAGAAGAAATTTATGACCTTTTTCAGAGTACAAAAAGCTCTGCCATAAAGGAAAAGGTTCTAAAATATTTTACAAAGGCCGAAGATCCTTGTCTGGAAGATTATGCGGTTGATCTTTTGAATGATCCTTGTGATGAAAAAAATGAAGTTGTAAAAGCAACGTTCCAATACATTTCGGCAGTTAAAACAAAGGCTGCAATTCCGGCTGTAATTACTCTTATCGAAAGCGAAAACGAAAATTATTTTAATGATGCAATTACTGCTCTTGGTGATATTGGTGGTCCTGAAGAAGCAATGTTTCTTGTAGAGTATCTTGAGCGTGATGATTTGTCGGATGCTCAACGCCAGACACTTATGAGAAACTGCGGAAAAATGCATGCTGTAGAAACCTGGGATAAGCTTGTTGCAATTCTTGAAGATGATGATGAAAATACATTTGTCCGTATGTATGCTGCCGAAAGTCTTGGTCTTATGGAACTGGAAAAATCTGTTCCTGTTCTTGTTGCTCAGTTTGATGCAACAGATCCAAATCTTCGTCAGTATGTAATAAAGGGACTGAGTCATTTTCCGGATGTTGTCGAAGCCCGTGCAACTATAATTCAGGGAATCCGTGATGAGCATTGGAGAGTCAGACAGGAAGCAATTCGTTCTGTAAAAGAAATGGATATAAAAGATTCTGTTCCTTTCTTGATTTATCGCGCAAAAAATGATTCAGAAAAACTGATTAAGGAAGAAAGCTATACCTCGCTTGCTGCCTTGAATACAGAAGAAGGTAATACTTTTATGATTGAGCAGCTGCAGGACAAAAAGGTTGCCGATGCTACTAAAAAGAAAATTGTAGAAGTAATGCTTAAAGAAGATCATGCCGGTGAAAAAGAAATAATTGAACTTGCAAAAACTGTTGCCACTGATGACAAGAGAAAAGACCTTCGTTACGCAATTGCAAAAGAAATGGTAAAAAATTATAAGTCTTCTTATGATGAAGTAACGGCACTTTATCTGCAGTCAAAGGATGCAACAACAATTTCGCTTGGACTTGATTTGTATAAACAGAAAAAGCCAGCAGAGCTTGCCGGTTATGTAAGCACAATTGCAAACGATAAAAAATCAAGCTCGAATAAAACACGAGCACAGAAGCTTCTTGGAATTGAGGAAGAAGATAGCGTTGATGCTAAATAAGAGATTGTCGGGTCAAACCCGACAATGACAAAGGTGTCATTCCCGGGTCAAGCCCGACAATGACAAAGGTGTCATTCCCGGGCTTGACCCGGGAATCTCCCTTATTCATATAATTTGTTAATCAATCCCAAAACACTGTTGATTTTTCTTTCTTCTTCGTGGGTAAAATCTACATCCTCTTCTATAAGTGTTTCTATGCTTGAATGTGATTCTGTCAGAGCTGTGTTAAAGCCTCTTGTTACCTTATACCAGTAGTTTCCATTGCCATCTGTATAAAGAGTTATGAAGCCGCATTCCTTGTTTTTTTGCTTTGCAATGGCTGTGTGCATTATCCAATCAAGAGAATCTATAAGGCTTTCTTTTCCAACTTCATCATGAATATTTGCGTTAAGCTTTCGGCTCCAGCGTTTTTCTGCAAGAGGCATAAGATCTAGTTCTTTTACAGCATTTATTATGGTACCAAGTTTTTCGCCATCCATTAAAGGACCATAATTTTTTATCTGAATCTGACCACGAAGATTTGCGCAGGCCTTAAGCTTGTTGCTGTCGTTTTCTGTTTTTACAGCAAGTGTAAAATATTCAAGCGGTAATAATGCAGTTTTCTTTCCTTTAATTTTGACTGTTTCAAAAACAAAGTCACCCAAAGAAAGTACTTCTTTACCTTGTGGTCCCTGTCCTTCGATAAACTCAGGAACCGCATGTCGAAGGGCTTTCTTTGCTTGCCTGTCACGTTTTGACAAACTCTTAGTTCCTGGTGAAGACATTGCTTTGTCTGCAAATGAAAGCTCATCCTCTTTTTTGTTTGTTTTGCAGGCTTTAAGGCGCCCAAATAAATTAGGGTTAATTGTATCTAACATTGGTTTGGTAAGTGGCGAAACACTCATTGCAAAAATACGGGAGGTTCTTACAATTTCTCCTGCCACAATAAAAAGCGGATCCTGGCGGAACATTACAGAACCTGGATGAATACAGATGTGGTCTGCAGTAAGCGAACGATAATTTTCACGGCCGGTTCGTATACATACAAATTGAATCATACCCGCAGCAATACAGCATAAATAATCGCTCATGCTTCCTTTGCCTTCAACAATAGGAATTTGAAGTTGTTCACTTATTATTTGTCCAAGCTGGTAATTAATGTTATCTATTTCGGCCATAACACGGCTGTCAAGATAATTTTTCTTACAGAATTTTTCGCGATTTTCGGTATCTTTGTATGCACGGAAAAGATTTATATAAGTCCCAAAGTCTCCCTGCATATCGCGGAACCGGTGGTGTGCTTTGCGAGCTTCCATTTCTTCATTAGGTGGTAAAAGGAAAGGCGAGTTTGCAGAAAGAAACGCTGCAGCAATAAGGGTTTTATCAATAACCTCTGGAAAGCGCATTACAGCTTCTACAATAATTCTACTTATGCGTGGTTCAAGCGGAAACAAAACCATCATCTTTCCAATGGCAGAAAGAGTGTTAGCTTCGTCTAACGCACCAAGCATATGAAGAGTTTCAACTGCGCCAATAATTCCTTCGCGGCCAGGTGATGCAATAAAATCAAAATTGTAAAAATCTGTAATTCCAAGCTCTGCCATTCGTAAAACGACTTCGCTTAAATCTGTGCGGTAGATTTCTTCTGTTGTATAAAGAGGACGTGCTTCAAAATCCTTGCGACTGTAAAGTCTGTAGCATACACCTTCATGTGTACGACCGGCACGACCTTTGCGTTGATTGCAGCTTGCTTTGGAAACAGGAGTTTCATTCAGACTAGAAGTAAAGGTTCGTGGACTGTAAAAATTAAGCTTTGCAAGTCCAGAATCTATTACAGTAGTTATGTCATGAATTGTAACAGAGGTTTCGGCAATGTTAGTTGTAACTATCAGTTTTTTCTTTCCGGCAGGAGGATCTTCAAAAACCCGTTCCTGTTCTTCTTTTGCAAGTCTTCCGTAAAGTGGCAGAATATGAAGATGACGGCTGAACGGACAGTGTAAAAGTCTTTCTACACAGTCTTTGATAATTTTTTCTCCTGGAAGAAAGACAAGAATTCCCCCGTTTATGTCATCTTCTGTATCATTATCCATAACTCGATCAACAGTTGCACAGATTTTTGAAAGAAGAATATCGCAGCCTGCTTCGGTTGCTGTTGTAGCACCTCCCTGAATTGGATCGTAAATAACGCTTACAGGGTAGGTGATAGTATCTATTGAAACAATCGGTGCTCCATCAAAATAATCACTGAAAGCCTGAGTATTCATTGTTGCAGAAGAAACAATTACATGAAAATCGGAACGTTCTTTTAATACTCGTTTTAAAAGTCCAAGTATGAAATCAATATTAAGGCTACGTTCGTGTGCTTCGTCTACCATTACAACACTGTACTTACTGAGCCATGGATCAAGTTTCATTTCCTGAAGAAGAATTCCATCAGTCATGATTTTAATGCGTGTATCCTGATTCGTGTTATCTTCGAAACGCATCTTATAGCCAACAAGTCCTGGGTAGGGAGTATTCATCTGTTTTGCTATAAATTCACTTACGCTTAAAGCGGCAATTCGTCTTGGCTGAGTAACTGCAATCATTCCGTTTGTTGCGTAGCCTGCTTCGTATAAAATTACAGGAATCTGAGTTGTTTTTCCGGAACCAGTTGGACTTTCAACAATTACCACCTTGTTGTTTTCCATGCAGTCTAGAATTTTTTGTTTCTGTTCATAAACAGGCAGTGACTTATAATCTATTGCCATACAATATAATCCTTTGTGTATTTGTTATTTATTTCAATTCGGCGCTGAATATATTTTGCCCAATTTGTTCTTGGAATTTCCCAAAGATAATCAATAAAATTTTGGTTCAAAGGTTTTACAACATATTCATTTGCCGTGTTGATATAGGTCGTAATAAAAAAATTTTCGGAAGCAATGATGCGTGGAGGAAGTCCATTTTTCTGCTTCTTAAAAGTAAGCTTTACCATAAGACCGTCACCGGTGTTGTCGCGTTCTCCGATTGGATTAGAAGAATTAAAATCTGGTGCTGTACGCTGGCCACTTATTGTATTTCCATTTGCGTACATTATAACTTTCTGAGAGTCAGTTTCATGATAAAAAATATATTTTCTGTCTTTTATAATATGCGCATGATTTGCCCATAGAATATCTACACCAGCATCAAGCAAATCCATGTAATATTGCTCCTGTGCTGCTGTTACATTGCGTGTATATTCAACTTCGTAGGCGTGAATAGAAAGCACCATAAGATCGCACGGATTTTCCTGTCGCAGTTGTTTCACATATTTAATAAATTCTTTACGTGATTTTTCGGAATTATCAATGTAGTTTATATAATCGGAATATGATGGTCTGTTAAGGATTTCTGTCATCGGTAAAAAAAGAATTTTCCAGCCGTTTTTTTCTATAAGATTATATGAAAAAGCGGCATCTTTCCCGTCCTTGAGCCCTGAAAAATAGATATCTTCATTACGTTCTTTTGATCGTTTTACAAGCCGTTCTGCAGACTTAATTGTTTCCTTGATACCGTTTAACCCCTGGTCATTTGTATGATTATTGCAAAGAGAAAAAATATCAAAGCCGGTATCGACAGCAGCTTCTATATAAGATTGCGGCATATTAAAGTTAGGATAGTTCTGCCATTTCTGCGTATTGTCAACCGGGGCTTCTATGTTTGCAAAAGAAAGGTCACATGGTTCTATAAGATATTTTACGTCCCGCCATATTTTTGGATAATCAGAAATAGAATAGTTAACAGAATGAGCCATTATGTCACCTGCAAAAAGCAGTGTAATTGTGTTAGAATCTTTTGGAAGCTCAGGCTCCTGAGAAACAATTTCCTGTTCTTCTTTATAAAGCTCTGATAATTCTTCTGAAATTTCCTGTGATTCTTTGTTTTCTGTGGAGGCACAGGAATTCATAAAAAAAGCAGTAAGAATTAACAGAGAAAAAGCAAGTTTTATTGTAATGTTGTAGAATCGTTTCACTCTGTCGTTAATATATCATATTATTAAGGTTAAAACAAAGGGTAGAAATCTGAAGTTGGATGAATGTGCGGGCAGAAAAATAATTAACCCCAGATTACAACGCTTACCATATAGGTAATTAAGCAGATAAAACCAGTTACATAAATGATAAAATTGCCCTTGTCAAATTTGTTTGCAGTCATAATCATACCTCGTTTATTGTTTATGGTTATATTATAAACAGGTAGAGTGCCAGGAAGTGGCACTGCGAAAAAAAAAAATTAAAAATTTTTGAATACTGCAATTATGAAAAATTGAAAAAAGAAATTGAAATCTCCGGGGAATTATTGCTTTGCTTTTGTGAATTTGAAAAATTGTGGGGCTTTGTAATCTATGTACCAGCCGCCATCATAAAAACCGTTTTCATCGGCTGTAGGAACGACAAAAATTACTTTTGTGGGGTTGTTCGTGTCATAATAAAAAGTATTAGAAATCCAATCATCATCATTGCTGCATGGATTCTGGCTCGTAAAATATTCAGTTTTATCTTTTGGCGTGTAAACAGTAATGTTGTATTTGCCGCTTTTTAGATTAAAATGCGCTGCCATTCCGCCGTCAAGATAATATGTTCTCTGATAATTATTCACAACATTCGGAATGCTGGCCCATTCATAAGTGGCTTTTCCTTTTGTATAAGTAACATCTTCTCCAGTTTCTGCATCCTCAAGCTTTATCCAGCAGCGAACATAATTCAAATCACCATTATTCTCCGGCCTATAAATAATAAGCTCCCAGGGATTATGCTTAATAGAAGTACTATTATTCTGCGCACAAAGCACCTGTGTAAAAATGAGGCTAACGAAGATAAATAATTTAATCTTTCTTGAAGAAGGCATACTATTTTTTCGGTAAGAAAGTAAAGTAAAATTATTACTAGAAAAATAAATTATGAAAAACCGGAGCACGGGTTCTGATTTTGTGGAGCGTTGAACGCGGGAAGTGCAAGGCTGCCGCAGGCAGGTTTGCACTTCGGAATAATTTCCTATCCGCGTTCTCGGCGGAACAAAATCAGGTTCCGTGCGGGAGGATTTTTCATTTTATAAGATCTAATAATACATAATTTTTACTTTACATATTTCCTGCAATACTGTATGATACTAGATTAAAATATTTATATACGAGGTACAAATCATGGCATATTTCTTTGAAGAACCGTCTCACACATTTGATGAATATCTGCTGATTCCTGGTTACACAGGTCCAGATTGCATTCCAGCCAACGTAAATCTGCAGACACCAGTTGTGCGTTTTAACAAGAAGAAGGGCGAAAAATGTCCACTTGTTATGAACATTCCAATGACATCTGCTGTAATGCAGGCTGTTTCTGACGATAAACTTGCCGTCGCTCTTGCAAAAGAAGGCGGCATTTCTTTTATTTATGGTTCTCAGACAATAGAAAACCAGGCTGCCATGGTTGCTCGGGTAAAAGCATATAAAGCTGGTTTTGTTACTTCTGATACAAACATTCGACCAGAACAATCTCTTACAGAACTTGTTGCTGCAATTGAACAGACAGGACATTCTACTGTTGCCGTAACAGAAGATGGAACTGCAAATGGAAAGCTGCTTGGTATTATTACAGACCGCGACTTCCGTATCAAAAAGGCTGCTCCAGATGCAAAGGTTCGTGATTATATGACACCGTTGACTTCACTTGTAATGGGACGCGAAGGAATTACTCTTGATGAAGCAAACGATATCATCTGGCAGAAAAAAGTAAATCAGCTTCCTGTTGTTGATAATTCTGGAAATCTTTTGTATTTGATTTTCCGTAAGGATGCTGCAAGCCACGAAGAACATCCTAATGAACTTTTGGATGAACAGAAGCGCTATATTGTTGGTGCTGGTATAAATACACGCGATTATATGGAAAGAGTTCCTGCTTTGCTCGAAGCTGGAGTTGATGTAATGACACTCGACTCTTCAGAAGGCTTTACAGAATGGCAGAGACGTGCTTTACAGGATATTCATGGAAAATGGCCTAATGCAAAGGTTGGAGCCGGAAACGTTGTAGATGCAGAAGGCTTCAGATTCCTTGCAGAAGCTGGTGCAGACTTTGTTAAGATTGGTATTGGTGGTGGTTCAATCTGTATTACACGCGAACAGAAAGGTATTGGTCGTGGACAGGCAACAGCTACAATTGAAGTTGCAAAAGCCCGCGACAAGTACTACGAAGAAACCGGAATCTATATTCCAATTTGTTCTGATGGTGGTATTGTTTATGATCATCACGTTACACTTGCTCTTGCAATGGGTGCAGACTTTGTAATGCTCGGTCGCTACTTTGCACGTTTTGATGAATCGCCAACAAACAAACTTATTGTAAATGGAAACTACGTAAAGGAATACTGGGGCGAAGGTTCAAACCGCGCACGCAACTGGCAGCGCTATGACCTTGGCGGAAAGAAGGGAATGGCCTTTGAAGAGGGCGTTGACTCTTATGTTCCTTATGCAGGTTCTCTCCACGATAACGTTACACTTACAACAAGCAAGGTAATTCATACAATGTGCAACTGCGGTGTTCTTACAATTCCTGAATTACAGAAAAATGCAAAGATTACACTTGTAAGTGCTGCATCTATCCGCGAGGGTGGTGCACATGATGTTATTGTGAAGAATAGTATTAAGGCAAATTAGGTTACAGGTTTTAGGTTCCAGGTTTTAGGAGGGGGAGGTCTCCCCCTCGCTTCAACCACCTTCGGTGTTTTCCGCTACCCCCTCTGCGGGCTCAAACGCCGCCCGCAACGCCTGCTTGTCATTGTTTCACATCTCAAACAAACTTTTAATATCTTTACCTGTATATTTAATCCTCATCTCTTTAAGCTTAAGTCCGTTAGTTGCAACAAACAACCTGCAGATACTGAATCTTGTAAAAAGCGGGATATCTTTTGTAAGAGTTACTTCTTTTCCGTTAGTACCGTTAAAGGTAAAACTTGCCATTGGAATTCCCTGGAAGAACATTGTACATGGCAGCTGAGCCAGTTCGTTTAATTCAGAGCTTCCTGTAAGAGAAGCTTCAAAGGCGCCGAATTCCTTTACATCAAGTGCAATTACATAATTTGTGTTTGCCTTGCATTCTTTATAGGTAAGATCTATAACAAGTTCATCTTTACCAATTTCAATAAATTCTACATCTTCCATATTAATATCATCTGGAGAAACAGGGCGATTTAAAATTTCAATTTTGTCAGCAGTTTTGTTCAGACGTTTCATTGCCAGAGTCTGCATTACATGAGAACAGACATTTACGGCAGTACGTTGAAGTTCTGCACGTGTGAGTGTTCCCTCTTTAAGGGCTTGGAATGTGTTTTCACCACTGGCATCTGTTTTTCCATCTGGACAGCACATATAAACGTCGTTCTGGGCGCGGATCATTACTGCAAAGTTTGTTTTGTTTGGTTTTTCACCAGGTTCATTCAGCAATGCCCACCAGTCAGTCATTACAACACCTTTAAAGCCCCAATCCTTTCGGAGAATTGTTGTATTCAAGTCATACGAACTTGAAGTGTGAATGCCGTTTACAAGTCCGTACGTTGTCATTACGGAGTCTGCGCCATTTCGTACTGCAATTTCAAAGCCTTTAAGATAGATTTCTCTAAGTGCGCGTTCACTTATTATTGAATCTACACCGTGTCTGTTCGCTTCCTGATTGTTACCACAAAAGTGCTTTATTGTTCCTGTAACGCCGCTTGCCTGAAGTCCCTGAACCATTGCAGAACCAATCTGTCCTGTGAGCAGAGGATCTTCAGAAAAGTATTCAAAGTTTCGTCCGTTGAGCGGGTGACGGTGAATGTTCATTCCTGGCCCAAGAAGATTTTCTACATGGTTGGCTGCCATTTCAAGGCCTGTGAGTGTGTAAAGCTGCTTTACAAGTTTTTTGTTGAATGTACAGGCAATGCTTGTACCGTTTGGAAGTGAGAATGCTTTCATTCCACAATCAAGGCGCATACCGCTTGGTCCGTCATCGCAGCAGGCAACAGGGATTCCAAAATGGTCACGCAGGCGCGGCGAAACTCCACCAAAGGCGCTTGCTGTTCCTGGAGTAACAAGACTGCTTCCCATTCCTTCGCCGCGCGTAAAGCAGGCAAGTTCTTCATCTGAAAATTGAGCAACAAAGGTATTTATATCTATTTTTTTGTCCAGAACATCCTGCAGTTTGTAGCCTTTGTCTCCTGTTTGAGTTATTTCTTCTGGAAGTCGTTCTGCTCGGCGTTTCCACATATCTACAGTTGAAAGCGGTGTTTGTTCCATTGTGAGTGTGCCGTCTGTGGTGGCGTGCATTCTTTCAAAAGCGCTGACTGGAGCGTAAGCTTCTTCGCATTCTTTTATAACAAGCAGGGAATCAAGGTCAAAACTAAAAACTTGTTCTGCAGCGCGTACATCACTTCCGGCGAAAACTTTGTATGATCCTTCTTCGAGTACAAAGCAGGATTTGTTGCCGGTGGTGCCACTGTCATCGTAGGAGGCAAAATCGTAATATGGAATTGTAAAAGTTAATTCCTGGGAGGCTCCTGGCTGGAGTATTTCTGTTTTTTCAAATGCTGCAAGAACGCGGGAGGCTTTTCCAAGCTTTCCATTAGGAGCCGCAATATAAATTTGAGCAACTTCTTTACCTGTTGTGTTTCCTGTGTTTGTAACTTTGACTTTAAGATTAATTTGTTTTGCAGATGAGTCGTTTGAACAGTTCACGGCTTCTATCTTAAAGTTTGAATATGAAAGTCCATATCCAAACGGGTAGAGTACTTTTTCTTTAGCAAAAGTCTCAAAATAACGGTAGCCCACAAAAATATCTTCTGTATAAAAATTGGCATCAAGGTTGCCAAAGTATTTGTCGCTTGGATAGTCTGTGATTGATTTTGCAATAGTGTCAGTGAGTTTTCCACTTGGGTTGACTTTTCCAGTGAGTACATCTGCTGTACCAAGTCCTCCAAGCATACCTCCCTGCCAGCCATATAAAACTGCATCAGGTTTTATGTCTGTAACAAAACTCATGTCTATGATGTTGCCTACATTTAAAACAACAGCCATTTTTTCAAAACCTGCTCGAACTTGTCGGAGCATATCGTATTCTATGTCTGTCAGAAACCACGAACCTTTTGAGGCAGAATTGTCTTTGTCTTCGCCGGCTGTGCGTCCAATTATTACAAGTGCGACATCGCTGGCGGCTGCTGCTTCCTTTACAATTGTCTGGGTGAGTGGCATTTCTTCCTGGGCCCAGGGTTCTTTTCCCCAGCCCAAGCCTTCGTCAACCGGGTGTGTTTTTTCCCATTCGGTGTAAACATTGCGGAGCTCTTCGTTAATTTTTACGTGGCCTGATTCTTCTAGACCTTCTACAATATTCCATACTTTTGTTACGTTTACCTTGCCACCGGAGCCTGTTCCGCTTTTAAAATACGAACTTTGAATACGTCCGAAAACAGAAACAGTGCAATCTTTTTTTAATGGCAGTACGCCATTATTTTCCAAAAGCACGCAGCCTTCTGCAATTGCCTGTCGTGCAGTATTTTCATATTCTTTCCAGTCCAAAGTCTTTTTCATATGATACTCCTGTGTGGGGTTTTGTAATTACATTTTTACATAAAACCGCTCGATTGACTATCACAAAAGTATATTTTTGTTGGATTTTTTAAATTATCGTTTTAGAATGATAGTATGATTCAAAAGTTTCAAACTGATTTGGAACAGTTCAAACAGAAGCTCCTCTCGGGAAAATCGTATTCTGAGATTCGGAAAGAATATCTAAAACTCCTGAAAATTTATCATCCAGATAAGGCGGAGTCGTTACAGAAAAAGCTCTACGAAGAATACACTGTTACAATTGTAAATCTGTATCAGAACTATATGGATGAAAAAATCGCTGCGGCAGGGGCAGATTTTGTAAATCAATCAAGACAGACAAATGAAAACGTGGATAAAAAAACTGCCGCAGCTGTCATACCAGCTCAAGATTCTACATATATAAAACTCATGGAAATTGCAAGGAATGAGTACATTACCTATAAGAAAATAGGTTATGGTTTTATTCCAGATCAGGCAGAATTAAAAGCGCGTTTTGAAAAATATTTGAAACATTTGGGAACTGCCGTCAAATGCTACAAAACAGTTATAAAGGAATATCAGAATCAGGAACTTGTGCAGGCTGCCAGAAAACAACTGGAATGGGTGAGTCGCCTCTACAATGCAACTAAATATGATTATGAATTTCGATTTAATGGTGAAGTAGATCAAAGAGAAAATGTTGTTTTTAAGCGTTCTGAGTTGTAAAAGTCGCAGTGTTTTAGGGGTGCAACCTCTAGGCGAAGGGGTACAGACAGGCATAGCCTGTCTGTGCGCATTATGTCGGATAATCCTAAAACGACCCTGTCGGCTCGTTTTTTAACGGATTTCCGATAAGAGCGGGGGGAGACGTCCCCCTCCTAGAACCTAAAACCTGGCACCTGTAGCCTATTTCTCTTCATCCTCTTCGACGAGAACCATCTTCTTTGTAACCTGAACTTTTTCTTCGTAGCAGGCAAACATCTGGTCAACGTCTGCAGCCGGGAGTTTTGGTGTAATCAAGCTTACGAGAGGCACGATAATCAAACCGCCAACCATTGCAACGGCACCACAGTTAATTGGTGACTGGATAAAGCGGATGGCAGGGAACATATTTACAACTGTAAGTACGACACCCCAGATAAAGTTTGCCCAAACTGCAGCCTTTGTAGTCTTCTTAGAAAAGAGACCGTAAAGGAATGGAGCAAGGAAAGCACCGGCAAGTGCACCCCATGAATAACCCATGAGCTGGGCAATGTATGGAACCTTGTCAGGGTTCAGGGCAATTCCAACAGAAATTGCAATAAAGATTACGATGAAAATACGCATTACAAAAACGGTTTTCTTTTCGTCGGTCTTTTTCATGCAGGTAATTTTGAGCATGTCCAGAGTCAAGGTTGAGCTTGAAGTCAAAACCAGAGACGACAATGTAGACATAGAGGCAGAAAGTACAAGTACAACTACAATACCAATCAAAACGTCAGGAAGGGTAGAAAGCATCTGTGGAACAATGTTATCGTAAACAATTCCTTTTGCTCCGTGAATGGCAGGGAAATCAAAGAGGCGTCCAAAGCCACCAAGGAAGTAACAGCCGCCGGCAATTACAACTGCAAAAATTGTAGAAACAACTGTTCCGGTTTTTACGGCTTTTTCTGACTTGATGGAATAGAATTTGCCGACCATCTGTGGAAGTCCCCAGGTACCAAGCGATGTAAGGATAATTACACCAAGCAAGTTGAGCGGGTCCGGACCAAAGAAGGAAGTAAACATTCCGTTCATGTCTTTGAGGGCAGGAGCGGCAACTGTAGGATCCCCTGGGATTTTAGAAAGCTTGTCGAGGGCACTTAAGAAACCGCCCTGACCTGCGATAACGGCTGCAATTACTGCAATAATACCGCCAAGCATGATGAGACCCTGGATAAAGTCGTTGATGGCTGTTGCCATGTAACCACCGAGGATTACGTAAACAGCGGTAAGGATTGCCATTCCTATTACACACCATTTGTAGTCAATGTCAAAGGCAAGTCCAAAAAGGGTAGAAAGTCCCTTGTACAAAGAAGCTGTATATGGAATAAGGAAAATAAAGGCAATGGCTGCGGCGGCTATACGGAGAGACTGGCTCTGATAGCGCTTACCAAAAAAGTCCGGCATTGTT
>JAGCTZ010000162.1 GCA_017963165.1 Treponema sp. | reverse complement strand
TCTGCGATTTTTAAGACGCCAGAAAATGCTGAATCTTCTATTAAAAAGCTGACGTTTGAATTGATTTTCACAAAATCCTCCGAATGCATGAACTTGCATACAAGTGAGTTTGCCACAATTCAGCTTATTTGTAAACTCTCATTCAATCTGGCAGATTGTGCTTGTGGAAAATTCTTAAGCTGTGTGTTAGAATAAAGACAGGAGGAATGAAATGGTAGCAGTGAAAGCATATTACGATGGGCAAAATTATATCATGAAAGAAAATGTCACAGTTAAAACTAACCAAAAAGTCATAATAACATTGCTAGACGAATTTGAGACTCCGAAACGAAATCTAAAAAAATATGTTGGCAAGGTAAGCAAAACTGATTCTGATTTGATAGAGCAAGCTGTAGCTGAAGGCCGCAAGGTGGATAGCGGTGAATGGTAAACTCCTCGATACAAATGTGATAATCCGCTATATAAAAGATGAAAGCGGACTTGATGATATTTTTGAAGAAGAGCATCTTTATTTTTCGTCTATTACACTCGGAGAACTCCTTTTTGGTGCAGAATGTTCACTGCGAAAGGAAGAGAATGCAAGTGTATATAAAGAGTTTTGTAGTGAACTTGAAGAAATAAAAGCTGACTCAGTTGTTTCTCCTTATTATGCAAAAATAAAAGCACAGTTAAAAGCAGACGGGCATCCTATTCCTGATAATGATATATGGATAGCAGCTTGTGCTATGGCAAATAATCTTACTGTTGTAACAGCTGACAGCCATTTTTCATTTATCAAGGCAATTTCTATAGAAAATCGATAAAAAGTTTTCGCAAAACATAGAATTCGCCTACAATCTTTTCTTAGTTTAATACCAAAACTGCAAACCACGCCATTGTACACCATTTACAAGATTTGCTCTTTTCGCATTAGTTTATGCTGTAACGAAAGATTGTTTGGCGAAAAGTATCGCTTTTTGCTTTGCAAAAAACGATAGCTCTTGTGAAGGTGCCTTTGTACTCCATTTACAAGATTTGCTTGATAATGCTTATTTTATAGATAAAGCTAATGCGAAACGCCTTGTCAGATTCATTATTCGCGTTTATACTTTCAGCAGAATCAAGTGTTTGGTGTAGGACGGTAATAGGGCTAACGACTAAAAATGAATAAATAACGCATTAGGAGGAAGATTTTGGGAAATCTGGCTAAACCTAAACAAGAAGCTTATGACAAGCTCGGCCCGCGCGTGGTAAAGGCGCTTGAATCAAGGCATTTTGATGCATGGTATTTTGCTACAGTTGAGGAAGCAAAGCAGAAAGTGCTTTCGCTTATCGAAAAAGGCAGGAGCATCGGCTGGGGCGGCTCTTATACTCTGGATGAGACTGGAATCCTTGAAGCAATCAAGTCTAGCGGCGATTACAAGCTTATCGATAGAGATGCCGCAAAAGACAAAGCCGAAAGAAAGCAGATTCAGAAACAGGCGTTGATTGCAGATTATTTCATTATGAGCGCGAATGCAATTTCAGAAGACGGCGTAATCGTAAACCTTGACGGTAACGGCAACAGGGCAGCTGCAATGGTTTTTGGCCCTGACAATGTGATTGTCGTTGCCGGAATGAACAAAGTATGTAAAACAGTTGAAGACGCTGTAAAACGAACAAGAACTGTTGCTGCTCCTATAAATGCGCAGCGTTTCGATATTCCGACACCCTGCAAGAAAAGCGGTTCATGCGAAAACTGCAAGAGCACAGGTTCAATCTGCTCAAGTATGGTCATTTCGCGCTTAAGTTTTCCGGCTGGAAAGATTAAGGTAATTCTTGTCGGTCAAGATTTAGGCTTTTAAG
>JAGCTZ010000161.1 GCA_017963165.1 Treponema sp. | reverse complement strand
AGGTCGAGTGCATCTTCCAGAGAAATATTCTTTGAAAGATCCATCATTCCGTCTTCAAACATCTTTCCGTAAACAAGGAGCTTTTCATCCCACTTACTCATATTGAAACCCATAGATTTCTTTTCGAGAGTGTCTTTGTAGTTTGAATAAAGACGAATCATACCATCCATAAGTGCACGGTGGTCTGAACGAGTGCTTCCGTTTACGTTCTGCTTAAGACGTGAAAGAGAACCGAATGGCTCAATACGTCCACCCTTAAGATAGTACTGACCTTCGGTAATATATCCGGTGTTATCTGGAACCGGGTGAGTAACGTCATCACCAGGCATTGTAGTTACTGCAAGAATAGTTACAGAACCTGCACTATCAAAGTCTACAGCTTTTTCGTAACGTGCAGCTAACTGAGAATACAAGTCTCCAGGATAACCACGGTTAGAAGGAACCTGCTCCTGTGTAATGGCAATTTCCTTCATTGAGTCTGCAAAGTTTGTCATATCTGTAAGAAGAACCAGAACGTCCTTTCCTTTAAGGGCAAACTGTTCAGCAACTGCAAGTGAAAGGTCTGGGATTTTCTGACATTCCACGGTTGGGTCAGCGGCTGTATGCATGAACATTACTGTTTTGCTGAGGGCGCCACCATCTTCCAATGTTTTCTTAAAATACAGATAGTCGTCATATTTAAGACCCATACCACCAAGAACGATTACGTCAACCTGAGCCTGCATAGCAATGCGTGCAAGCAGCTGGTTGTAAGGTTCACCAGAAATTGAGAAAATAGGCAATTTCTGAGAAACAACCAGTGTGTTGAACATATCAATCATTGGAATACCGGTACGAATCATACGGCGTGCCATAATACGTTTTGAAGGGTTTACTGAAGGACCACCAATTGTAACAAGACAATCTGTAAGAGCAGGACCATTGTCACGTGGTTGTGCAGAACCATTAAAAATACGGCCAAGTAAATCATCAGAGAATGAAACTTCCATCTGATGTCCCAGGAACTTGATATGGTCCCCTGTAGAAATACCACGGCCTCCTGCAAATACCTGTAAGCTTACAACATCACCTTCAATTTTATTAACTTCGGCAAGAGATTTACCAAAGCGTGTTTCAATTTCGGCAAGCTCACCGTAAGCAACATTGTCTGCCTTTACAGTGATAACGCTTCCGACGATGGATTCAATCTTACTATAAACTTTGTTCATAATTATTCACCATCCTTAAGCATTGCGCTTACATCTTCGCGGACCTTTCCACTTGCAGATGCAAAATGATCTTCAATATCTTTTTCGGCTTGCTTGAATTTGTCGCTGTTCCATAGAGAATAGTTCCAGTCTATGAACTTCTGACGCATCTGGTTAAAGAAGTTACGTGCTGTATCTTTATCTTCAAGAGCAAAGTCTGAACCAAGAACTTTCAAAACTTTTGCAAATGTATACTGCTGGCGTTCAACACTTACAGCCGCATCAATTTCATCAAATGAGTTTTGCTGCATATAAACTGCATCAAGGAATTCACTCTTAAGATATTCGATATAATCTTCTGTTGTTGTACCTTCTTCACCAACAACCTTCATCATCTGGTTTACTTCTACACCACTAAGGAATACCTTGCGTGCATACGCTACCCAGTCTTCGCGGATAACTGATTTATATTTTGACCATGAAATGATTGGGTCAATTGCAGGATATTTTCGTGCATCTGAACGTTCACGGCTAAGTCCATGGAACGCACCTACTACTTTAAGAGTTGCCTGAGTTACAGGCTCTTCAAAGTTACCACCGGCAGGAGATACTGTACCACCAATTGTTACAGAACCTACATTTCCATCGCGCAAGCGTACAATACCTGCTCTTTCATAGAATGCAGCAATGTAAGATTCAAGGTAAGCTGGGAATGCTTCTTCTCCAGGAATCTCTTCCAAACGACCAGACATTTCGCGTAAAGCTTGAGCCCAACGAGAGGTTGAGTCTGCAAGGAGCAATACGTGCAAGCCCATCTGACGATAATATTCAGCAAGTGTAACAGATGTATAAACCGAAGCTTCGCGTGAAGCAACTGGCATAGAAGATGTGTTACAGATGATGATTGTTCGTTCCATCAAAGAACGGCCTGTTCGTGGGTCTTTAAGTTCTGGGAACTCTTTAATTGTTTCAACAACTTCACCGGCACGTTCACCGCAGGCAGCAATGATTACGATATCAACGTCTGCGTTACGTGATGTTGTGTGCTGAAGAACTGTTTTACCGGCACCGAATGGACCAGGAATACAATATGTACCACCCTTCGATACTGGATAGAAAGTATCAATAAGACGAACCTGAGTTACCATTGGTTCACTTGGTGCAAGGCGTTCTGCATAGCAGTCTACGGCACGCTTTACAGGCCATTTGAATGCCATCTGAAGTTTATGGTCTTTTCCCTTTTCATCTGTTACTACACAGATTGTATCTTCAATAGTATATTCTCCAGCTTTTTCAACCTTCTTTACTGTATACATTCCAAGAAGATCAAAAGGAACAAGAATTTTATGTGTAAAAGGTCCTTCCGGAACAGAACCAATCGGGTCACCACGAAGAACTTTGTCTCCAGGTTTTACAGTTGGAGTCCATTCCCATTTCTTATCACGTGGAAGTGAATCTACATAAACACCACGTTCAAGGAAGAAACCTGCTTTTTCTGCAACAAGTGGAAGCGGGTTCTGCAAACCATCAAAGGTTTGTCCAAGAAGACCAGGTCCCAATTCAGCACAAAGAAGGTCTCCTACAAGGTCAACCTTGTCACCGGCTTTGATGCCCTGTGTCATTTCGAAAATCTGCATCTGAGCTTTGTTTCCACGGATACGTATAACTTCACCTCTGAGCTTCTTTCCGTCTACATTTACGTAGCCTACTTCATTCATAGAAACTGCGCCATCAAATTCAATTGTGACCATGTTTCCATTAATGCCGACTACTTTAGCTTTTGTATCAGTCATTATTTATCTCCATCCAAAATTTCATCATAAATCTTATGATAAGATGTCTTTCCATTTTCAACTTCAAACTTTCGCATGCGTTCAACAAGCATAAGTCTGATGCCGTAGGCGTACACCGCATCAATAGAAAATGCGTCTAATGGGCGCAAATCATCAAGAAGGCGTAACCTGTAATCATAAAGAAACTGCTCTGCGCTTAAAGGACTGTCCATACCAACTGCTGTACGTGCTGCAGAAATAATATCTGCAGTACAACCAGGAGGAAGCGGAACACTATCTTTTTTCATTTTCTGAGCACGAATCTGTGCAAGTGCACAACGCAGGTTTCTTTCTTTTTCGTACCATACATCAAGAAAGCTTGAACCTGTTGGACTAAGCTCCATAGGAGGAACTAATGAAAGACCATCAAGGACAGCTTTTTCTTTTGGTGAAATAAAACGAGAAGCAACTTCCCTAAATTGAATTGTATTTAAGGGAAGATTGGATTTGCTTTCACCAGAAGAGATATTTGGTAACTGTGAAACCAGATAATAATAAGCCACTATTCTGCGTCCTTTGCAGCAACCTTTAACAAAGCTGCAACTTTTGGATTAAGGTAGGCAGCAAACATTTCTGAAAGTGCGTCAGCTGAATAATCATAGAATGCGGCACCATTTTTAACACCAATTCTAAAACCGGCTGCAAGTGTTTTATCAGGTTTAATTTCGAGACCTTTTTTAATTTCGTTTTTAAGTTGTGCAGTAAATGCACTCTGTAATGCTTTGAGATCTGATTCACTCAAAAGAACAGAAAGCTCTGAAGCATCTGCATTTTTTGCCCATGCCTTTACAGTTTCTGGCACAAGCTTTTCAAGAATATTCTTTGATTCAGCTTTTGCTGTTTCTGCTTTAATAAGTGCATCAAGTTCACCAATAAGTGAATCTCTGAATGAAAGCAGCATGTTGCGTCCTGCCTGAACAATTGCTTCATCACTTGCTTTCTGCATTCTTTCTGTTTCTGCTTTTGCATCTTTTATGATTTGAGCAGCTTTTTCTTCGGCGTCTTTAATCTTTGCGTCTGCTTTTTTTTCTGCGTCGGCAATAATTTCGGCAGCCTTTTGTTCAGCTGCACTTACGCCATCTTTCTTGATTTTATCAATCAGTTCCTGTAATTGTACATCCATTACAATACCTCACATAATAATAACCAAAGTATAATATAATATAATACTCTGAATTTTGAGAATTTACAATTAAAAATCAATGAACTTTTTTAGAATATATGAGCTTTTAGCAGATAACTTATTTACCCGATTGTGAAAGAATAAATTGTTTTAGCCTTCATTATCTGACCTGGTTGCAGTATACAGGTTGGGAAAGCTTCTTTATTCGGTGTATCTGGGAAACACTGTGTTTCAAGACAGAAAGCATCGTGAGCTTTGTAAAGCACACCGTTTTTACCAGGGCCTTTTACAAAGTTTCCGGTGTAGAACTGACAGCCTTCCATGTTTGTAAATACAGACATAGCATTACCTGTTACAGTTTCCCTTACAGTACAGAATTCAACCAAATCATTATCAGAAAGAGGAAGTCCGCATTGTTTATTTTCAGGATCATACATTTCTGTTACATAACAATGATCATATCCAGGTGGAATCTGTCCAATATCCTTTCCGATTTTCTTTTCTTTTGTAAAATCAAAAGGAGTTCCCTTTACATCAAGAAGCTTACCTGTTGGAATTAATCTTGAATTAACTTCAAGGCGTTTTGTAGAATTCATCTTCATAAAGTGATCGCCTATATTTCCGTTGCCTGCAAGATTAAAGTATGCGTGGTTTGTAATATTTATAGGAGTTGCTCTATCTGTTTTTGCTGTGTAATAGCAGGTAAGATTATTGTTATCATCCAGAAGATAACTCACTTCTATTTCGCAGTTTCCAGGGAATCCCTGTTCGCCATCAGGAGAAGTTCTTTTAAAAGTTACTCCATATTTATTTTTTTCTTTTATAGTTTTTGCCTTCCATACTTCTTTATGGTATCCTTTAAAACCACCGTGAAGAGTATTAGGACCATCATTTTTATCAAGTTTATATTCAGTTTTACCAATTGTAAAAGAAGCCTTGCCTATTCTGTTTGCGAATCTTCCTACAAGAGCACCAAAGAACACATTTCCATTAATATATCCGTCAAGTGTCGAATATCCCAAAACGACATCTGTTTTTTTGCCATTAGCTCCATTTAATACAATGCTTGTAATTGTACAACCATAATCTGTACATGAAAAAGACATATTGCCGTTTGAAACTGTATAAAGATGAATTTTAGTTCCATCAGCAAGAATTCCCCATTTTTGTTTTTTAATTTCCATTATATACTCCTATCACCGCCCGCCAGCGGGCTTACTCACATCATATCTATTATAAACTGAATTTCTGTAATTGAACAGTTTAAATTTGCAGCAATTTCTTCTGCACTCATTCCTTCTTCAAAGCGTTTTCTTACAAGATGAGAAAGATTCTTTTTCTTTTCTTCCGGAGTAAGCTGAGCAGGTTTATCATCATAAACTTTTGTAATAATTAAAGGGATTTCATGATATGCAGCTCCGTCAGGGGTAACATTTGTTTCATTTTTTTGAATTGATTTATATGAACCAGAAGGAGGCGAATAAGTATCATTTTCCTGATCAAAAAGATTTCCCTGTTCAGGCTTTTTATCAGATATTTTTACTTCATAAGCAGAATCAGGATCTATCTGTGATTTTACTGCTATACGTTCTACTACACCATGTCCTTTATTAATTCTATCTGCTTCTGCAATCATATCTCTAAGACGCTGGGTTGCTTCGCGAAATAATTGCATTTTCAATTCGGCTTCATCAATCATTGACTGAATACGTTTTGTTGTTTCTTTTGCAAGATACGTATCTCTGTCGGCAGCTGTGTCTATTTCTTTTATAAGATGATTAAGCTTTTCTTGAGTTTTATCAATGATGTTATCTGTAGAAAAAAGTTTTTTAAAACGGACAAGCAGAACTATCCAAAGAATTATATTTAATGTAAGTACAGAAATTACAAAGAACGTCATTTATTCTACCTTGTTATATCTACAATTGTACCCACATATTCTGATTTTGCTTCTCCGTATGAACCAAAACCTGCGGTCAACTCTTTCTGCTTGCGTCCTTTTTTATTAGGATTCTGATAGGTTCCTGCCCCACCCTTGTGACCATCTGGGTTTACATTGTTTGTATTTGCTTTATCGTTGTTAGTCTGATTAACCCTCTGCGACTGTTCGATATTTTTTTGAATCTGATTCTGCTGTTGAACCGATTCTGCGATTTGAGCTGCCTGCTGTTGACCACCAACATTTCTTGCAATGTTAGACATCTGCGAGTACATGTTTTGTAAATCAATCGGCTGTATACCCATCCGGTTGTTCCTCCACTAAAGAAGGCGGTTCGTAATCCCCACGCTTGCTAAAGCTCTTGTCGTAGTAGAATGTAACATGCTTTGTATCCATCTTTACTTCGTCCAAAACATCGCGTACATAGATTTTTACACCGGCATATACAGTTTCTTCGACCTTAACTTTTCCAACTGCCTTAAGCTCCCTCAAGTGTGCCTGAATCTTATCAATTTCTTCTGTCATATCTTCAAGCTCTTCGCCGATAAGTTTATTACGCTGCTTGAGAGAAGCAAGTTTTTCTTCCTTTTCCTGAGGAAGCCTTTTTCTAAGCTTTTTCTGCTGCTCAAGATTCTGAATATCAAGCTCGTTATTTTCGTAATCTCTTGTACTGTCTGTCTGTTTTTTCTGAAGTTCAAGAAGACGCTTTTTCGCGCGCGGATCAATACCAACTTCCAGAATAGTTTCTGTACCACCACCAGGCGAACCAACCTTTCGCGCGCAAATCTCTTCTGTTGCAAGCAGATGTCCACCAATAATCTGTGCCTTTTTACCGCGCAGAACAATATTCTTCATGGCAGTAATATTTGAATTTACAATAGAGTCAGAAACAATTACATTTTCTTCTACTTCGACAGTTGTATCGTTAATAAACTTAGCCCACAAAGATTTTCCAGCCTTTATGAAGCCTTCGCCTTTTCCAAAAACACCCTGACGAACAATAATATTTCCAGTTGCCTCAAGAACAGATTTATCAACAATACCGTTTACTTCGATGTTAGTTGCCTCTACCTTATAGCCTTCTTCTACTGAGCCCTTAATAATTACTGTACCAACAAACTTAATGTCACCAGTCTTAACATTAACGGCATCAAGATACTTAACAGGTTCTACAGTAATCTTACCGTTTACAAGCATTACTTCACCATCGATAGAAGCCTTGATTGTTACGCCATCCCTATCAAAGTGTACGTTTTCGCCAAGAGTAACCTGAATATCTTTTCCGTTTTTGGCTTCGAGATAACGTCCGAAAATTGTTTTACCACCACGACCTCGTTCAGGCTGCATTTTTGTAGCAAGCGGCTGGTCTGCAATAACGTTCTGAATCTGATTGAGTTCCTTGTAGTTAATCTGACCAGTTTCAGAAACCTTAGCTTTAAGGCGACGAACATCTGTTTCAAAGTTGTAAAGAAGGTAAGCATCCTTTCCGTCAACAGGCAGAATTGCACTTGCAACTTCAAAAGGAATATTATAAACAGGATTATCAACAAACTCGTTGATTTTTGCTTCATCATAACATTGTTCAATAACACCCTGAGCACTAAGAGCACGTTTAATAGATTCTGAAGAAGCTTCGGCACCACTCATAGCTGGTGGTGTAACAACAATAGAAGCCTTCATTTCATCTTTTGTGCTTTCTACAGAAATAAGAACATCGCCGGCAGGAACATGCTTATAGGCACCAACTATGCAATATTCACTTTCGGTTCCCTGCTTAACATATTTCTTAACAAGTGATTCATCAACTTCAAGCGTATCTGGTCTGTTGATTTCCTGCATAACATCTTTGAATTCAACGGGCATGCCTTTTCCAACAGGGGGAATAACCTTGAGCATGATGTCTGAACCAAAATGATGAACGTAAAAAAGTCCGTCTCTGTCTTTGATTTGAGCTTCTTCGTCCATGCCATCTTCTGAAAAAAGACCATCCGAAGCAAGCTTTTGAACTTTTTTGATTGTAGAAGGATCCTGATAAATACGAAGCTTCCAGGGTTTTTTGCCCATTCCAAGAAAGCCGTCGCTTCCTCTTTCCATAATTTCGTATTGAAGATTTGATATTTTAGAATCAAGCTGAACCGAAGCATCCTGAAGAGCTTCTTCAATGGTATCTGCGTTAACTTCGACCATATGAAGCGCTTTGTCTTGTTCGAGACGTTTACGCATTTCTTCACGGATTATATCAAGACCAACCATTTATCAGATTATTCCTTTGCGCAGGTTTGTAAGCTTAGCACGCAGGCGCAGATTTGCCTTTGTATGAAGCTGTGAAATACGTGATTCACTTACTTCAAGAACCTCTCCAATTTCCTTAAATGTTAAATCTTCATGGTAGTAAAGAACAATTACCATTTTTTCTTTTTCTGGTAATTCGCTTATAGCCTGAGCAATTACTTTTCTTATTTCTTCACGTTCGGCAATAACATCTGGATTAAGGCTTGCAGGAGATTCTATATTATTTCCTATTGACATATTGTCATTATCATCTCCGGCATACCATACATCATTTAAAGAAAGAATGCTTGTACCCGAAATCTTCATGATAGTACGATGATATTCATCCTCTGTCATGTTCAGTGAATCGGCAATTTCGGAATCGCTTGCAGGGCGTCCAAGGCGTGATTCAAGAGAAACAATTGCATCTTCAATTTCACGGCTCTTCTGTCTAACAGAACGAGGAACCCAGTCCATCTGACGCAGTTCATCAAAAATAGCACCGCGGATTCTTGTAACGGCATACGTTTTGAATTTAACATTCTTTGACGTATCATATTTACTTATTGCATCAAGAAGCCCGAACTGTCCATATCCGACAAGGTCATAAAATTCAACACTATTAGGCATTCCGACTGCAACCTTTCCGGCTACATATTTTACGAGAGGCATATACTGTCGTATGAATTTATCTCTGATTGCTGGAGACTTTGTTTTTTTGTATTCTTCCCAGAGATCGTCTTCTTCCTGTTCGTCGTTAATCGGCATAATCCTCACCCTTTAAGTTTCTTCTGCTAATATTGAACTAATTGCCTTCGCCATAAGCGAAGCATCCTTTATTTCCGTTCCATCTGAACTTTTATAATCAGTTACAGAATGTACAAAACTTGATTCATCAGAATCTGACAGTTCAACAGTATCATCCTCTCCATTTTCTGAAGAAGAAGCAATTTTGAATTCTGTCATATCAGGAAGCACATCAAGATCCCCGCTCTTTTTTGCTTCCTGTGCTGCTATTACTTCCCGCCGGTGTTCTGCTTCTACAGGAGTTGTAGATTCATTACCCGAAAAGTTTTTCACAGTTTCTAAATTACGTATAGGAACAAATTCATCCTTCGGAACAATTTTTTCTTCAGGTTCTTTTTTGTCCTCTTTTGTTTCTTTATTCTTATAATCAGATTCATTCAGCATCTGATGATTTTCACCAACATCATAATGATTTGTATTTCCGCTCGGTTCAAGAGGTTCTTCCTGAATTATTATGTTAACATGCTGCCCCAGATTTTTTTTCTCTGGAGTTACGGAAAAACCTTCTGCCCCTGCGGAGTTCTCTACACCGGAGGCTTCTACATTAAGAAATTTGTCATATATCAATGAAATACCAAAGGAAAGTCCACCGAATATCACGCCAAAAAGGAGTGCTATTAAAAAAATTCTTCCGAAGCCCGATTTAGAAAAAAAACCACAGATAAGAGATAAAACGAAACCAGATGCGGCACATATAGCAACAAACTTTATGTTCTTCATTTTACCTCCCAATAAAACTTATTCTAAAATTATACACCATATTTTTAAAAAAATACAGTATTTTTTAATTTATGACGTTTTTTGACACGTTTTGATGTTTTTTAACGTCCACTTCCTATATTTTAGACTTTCGTCCAAGGAATTTTTTAATAAAGCTGGAAACTCCTTCATTATATTCAGGCTCAGTTTTTTCTATTTTTCCGACAATATGTTTAAGGCAGACTGCAGGTTTAGAAGTTGGATTTACAACAATAAACGGCTTCTGTCTGATTACGCTTGCCTGAACTACAGGATCCTCATAAACAAAACCAAGATATTCAACCTTGTATCCAAGGAACTGTCCTACGATAGTAATGATTCTTTCAGAAATACGTTTTCCTTCGTCTGCAGAATGTACACGGTTTACAATTAATTTAATATCTACAGTATGATCTACAATTTCTGTTGTAATTATTTTTATGATTCCGTATGCGTCTGTAATTGCTGTAGGCTCTGGAGTTGTTACTACAAAAACTTCATCGGCAGCGGCAACAAACTGAAGTACATTATTTGCAATACCGGCACCTGTATCTATGATAATAATATCTGCATTTCCAAGTGATGCAAACTGTCCTGCAAAATAATCGAGTTCGTCTACAGAAAGGTTTGCAATTTTAGAAAATCCGTTTGCACCTGCAATAAACTTAATTCCGAATTCGGTATCCATTACGATTTCCTTCATCGTCTTTTTCTTGTTTATTACGTGCATCATATTATACTGAGGAACAATATTAAGAAGAACATTTACGTTTGCCATTCCAAGGTCACCGTCAATCAGAATAACCTTTTTTCCAAGCTGGGCATAAGCAATTGCCATATTAACTGCAAAGTTAGTTTTACCTACACCGCCCTTACCACTTGTAATTGCAATAATTCGTGTATTGCGGTTTCGCTTTACCTGAGTTGTTTTTACAACACCATCAGTATCCGGCATATCTCCTTCGCCAGTCACAACATCATCCTTCATTAATGCCCTTAATTCTTCAGCCTGTTCTTCCATATTATTTTTCTCCAAATTTATTTTCTATATGAACTCTATCAATATTAAAACCATTAAGATTTTTAAGAATATCAATTACTGTTGCTTTGCGGATATTTCTTGGAACCCGCTGCCCGTCTGTTATATACGAAATTGATTTATGCTTATCCCACAAAACACTGATTATGTTTCCAAATACTTTTGTTTCATCACACTTAGTAACAATTACAGAATCATAACCAAGTGGTTCATAATTTCTGAATATTGTCTGTAAATCACTTGCTTTTGTAGAAGCAGTAACAGTCAGGTAAACATCGGGATTCATATTTACATCTAAAACATTTTTCATCATGCCGATATGAGTTGCATCATTAGGACTGTAACCACCTGTATCAACAAAAATATAATCTACATGTTCCTTGTACTCTTCGTAAATTTCCTTTACATCATCTGCAGTTTCGGCTTTAAGAACCTTCTGGTCCATTGCGTCTCCGTATCGGCTAAGCTGTTCCAGAGCACCAACACGCATTGAGTCAATCGTAAAAATACATAAAGCCGGTCTTGAAAGATTTTTGTTTTTAGCATCAAGAATTGTATTTGCAGCTAGCTTTGCAAGTGTAGTCGTTTTTCCAACACCTGTAGGTCCTATAATTATGACAACATGTGGCGGACGAAATGCCTTTTCCGGCGAAATAGAAATTGATTCTCCAATCCAGTCTACAACATACCTTTCTACAAGATTAAAATCGTCTAGTTCATCAAGCGAAAATTGTGTACGGATTTTATCTTCTATCATGCGGATATATGAAAGTGTAAACTCATTCTGTTCAAGCAGTTCTTCTATCTGTCTGATTGTTTCATGACCTTCGCTTGAATTAGCAACCATTGTAGAAGACATAGAAGAGATCTGCTTATTCATTTCTTCTACTTTTGAGGCAAGCGTATTGAGAGTTGAATTTAATATAAGATTATTACTGTTCTGAAGAATTGCCTGTTTATTTCTTTCAAGTTCTTTTTCTTCTTTTTCGCGGTCTCTTGCAGAAATATATGAAGAATTGTCGTAAGCTTTTTTATGAATTACAGTATAAGTTACACGCTGAACTTCTTTTTGTCTGAGGCCAAGAAAACCACTGGGTTTAAAAATTGATTCACGGTTTTCGATTGTATAATCGTCACCGTATTTTTCCCTTAGTTTTCTTTTGCATTCTTCGAGAGTGTCTCCTTCAATTGTCTGCTTGATTCCACTTTCCAACGACATTTTTTATGCCACCTCTTCCATATCTTCAATTTTATCAATAACTTCTACGGATACATTTCTTCCAGCTGCCATAAGCTCCATTTCTGAAATTACAACTACACCCGGCATTTCACGTTCGATTGAAGATTTTACTAATTGTCTTACAATCTGGCTGCACATGATAATAGGCTGATACCCCTTATCTCTTACACGGGCAAGAGTTGAACTTACAGAATTAAGCCACTTTCTTCTGTCTACAGGATCAAGAGCAACCTGAGGCTTAGAACCATCCGGTGGGTAGATTGCATTTTCATGCAGAAGTTCTGTAAAGCCTTCAGAAAGCTGAATCACGCGGATTTTCTTGTCTCCAGGATCTGCATATTGAAGACAGATTTGTGTTCCAAGTGCTTCGCGGACTTTTTCTGTAAGGTCCCACGGATTTTTAGAGATATTTGCATAGTTTGCAAGAGTTTCGAGAATTGTAACAATATCTCTGATTGAAACATTTTCTTCGAGCAGATTTTGAAGAACCTTTTGAATCTGTCCGTATGTAAGCTTGGCAGTGTTAAGAACTTCGTCAACAAGCACAGGATTCTTTTCTTTGACTGTATCCATGATCGAAGAAACTTCCTGTCGTCCAAGCATCTTTGCGGCATTTGCACGAATAAGCTCGGTGATATGAGTTGCAATAATGGTGGGTGGGTCTACAACTACATAACCAGCTTCTTCTGCTTCTGCACGCTGATCCTCTGGCAGCCAGATTGCGTCCATTCCAAATGCAGGATCCTTTGTCCGTTCACCTTTAAGCGGTTTTATTACGGAGCCTGTATCCATACACATGTAATAACCAAGCTTTATATTTGCATGACCAGCTTCGATTCCTTTAATCTTAAAGCTGTAGTCATTCGGATCAAGAGTCATATTATCCTGAATGTGAATTTTTGGAATCAAAAATCCCATATCAAGTTTTGCTTCATTTCGTATTCGCGTAATTCGTTCAAGAAGCTCGGCACCTTTTTCTTTGCTGACAAGAGGAATGAGTGCATATCCAAGTTCGAGTGAAAGATTATCAATAAGGGCAATTTTTTCTGAATCAGGAGAAGAAGCACCAGACTGATTTGTTGCTTTCTGCTGCTCTTCCTGCTGTCTGATTTTTTCCTTCTGTTTTGCCTGACGACTTGCCATTCTTATTCCAATGAAAATAAAGAATATACCAACAGGAAGAAGAAGCCATTGAGTTCCTGCACGTAATGCAATTCCCGTTATAATAAGAATTGCACCGACAATCTGATATTGATATCCGTCTTTTGTAAAATCCTGTCTAATCTGTTCGCCAAGCTCTTCATCAGATTTTGTACCAGTAACGAGCAAACCGGTTGCAAAAGAAATGATGATAGAAGGCAGCTGTGACATAAGTCCATCACCAATCGTAAGAATGGAATATGTTTTAAGCGCATCGGAAAAAGACATGTTATTAAAATTCATTCCTACAATAAATCCACCAATAAGGTTTATTGCAGTAATAAAAATACCGGCCTTTACGTTTCCAGAAACAAACTTAGAAGAACCGTCCATGTTAGAATAAAAGTCAATTTCCTTACGGATTGCATCCTTAAGACGTAAGGCTTCCTGATCGTCAATAACTCCGCTGTTAAGTCTGTTATCTACATCAAAGAACTTTTGTGTCATTGAGTCCAAAGAAAAGCGTGCTGCAACTTCTGATACACGACCGGCACCCTTTGTAACAACAAGAACCTGAACAACTATAAGAATAATAAAGATTACAAAACCAATTACAATGTTATTTCCAGCAACAATATTAGCAAAGGCCTGGACCATTGCACTCTGTTCACTTGATATTCCAGAGGCTACAGTTTTTGCACTAAGGATAAGTCTTGTAGAAGCAATGTTTATTCCAAGTCCAAACATTGTCTGAAAAAGAATTATTCTTGGGAATGTCTGAAAATCGGAAGCACGAGGTGTAGAAAGAACAGCAAGCATGATTATGATTGCAAAAGCAAGATTCAAAATCATACAGAGGTCAATTATTACTTTTGGAATTGGAATAAAGAGAAGAAAAATAACGAGCACTGCCGCAACAGCGACATAATTATGTGCTATGAAATTTAATACTTTTCCACGACCTTCGTTTGCCATCAGTCCCCACCCAGCAATCTACTAACTTTTGGTTTTTGAGTTATTTAATATATGACTATATATAACGGAAATAGCTTTCCAATATATACTAGGTATTATATCACCAATTTTCACATCTGTATATAGAGAACGTGCAAGAGGACGATCTTCCTGAATTGGAATTCCGTTTTCGGTTGCAAGTCGTCTTATATACAAAGCTGTTTGATCTTCGCCTTTTGCAGTAACCCTAGGAGCTTCATCAACATTTTCTTCGTATTTTAATACAACAGCAAAATGCGTAGGGTTTGTAACAACAACATCTGCTTCTGCAACAGCTCTTGGAATATTCTGTGCAAGAAGCTGGCGCTGCATCTGCTGAAGCCTTGCTTTTACTTCCGGATCACCTTCGAGTTCCTTATACTCCTGCTTAACTTCCTGCTTTGTCATTTTTAAGCCTTCACGATGTTCGTGTCTCTGGACAAAATAATCAGGAATTGAAATTGCAAGAAACAGGACTGCTACAATTATTAGGATTGTTGCACCGATAGATGCAATTTTTCCAACTGCAGAAAGAATCTGTCCGTTGCTGACAATTTCTATTAGAACAAAAATATTTTTTCTTATTACAAGATATCCGACAAGAACAATCAAAGTAACCTTACCGATTGACTTTGCAATATTAAAAAGACCTTTTCCCGAAAAAAGAGTTTTTCTAAAATATTCACCAAATTTTGGAAGGATTTTTTTAAGGTCCGGTTCAATCGGTTTCCAGCTGAAAATAAAACCTCGTGTTTGAATTATATTTCCTACAAAAGCTGCTACAACTGCAACACCGGCAACAGGTGCAATCATTTTTAAGAAAGTCATAAGAAAAGCAGTAAAAAGACTTGCATCCCTTACATCAGGAGAACTGCAGCGGGAAAAATAATAATTATATATAGATATACATTGAGATAAGAGCCATTTGCCGAGGATGATTAAAACTATTACACCAAAAAGCATTACTAACGCGCTGGATATTTCCTGACTTTTGGCGACACGACCTTCTTTGCGTGCCTGTTCAAGCCTGTGTTCCGACGGTTCTTCTGTTCTGCCTTCATCTTCTGCAGCCAATTATCTCAAACCTCCACCACCAATATTTGTGAATAAATCTTCCAGCGCCTTAAATCCACCTGCAAATGAACGAACGAAAAAGTCTGTCATCGACGGAATAAGCAGCATAATCAATAAAAAGGCTGTAAGAATCATCACCGGGAAACCTTCTGACAGAAGGTTCATCTGTGGAGCTGCCTTTGAAAGGAGTCCCGTACAGATTGTTATTAAAAGAAGCGTTCCCATAATCGGAAGCGCAATTATAAGAGCATCAGCAAAAAGTTTAGTAAGCCCTTTAAGCATAAATGTAATTATTGTTTCACCGCTATTTACTACAGAAATTGCAGTCAAAGCTTTAAAGCTCGAAGTAAGACCTCCCAGAAACAATCGCTGGAACCATTGATTCTGCATAAAAACAAGCATTGCAATAAAGTTGAAGAATTGACCCATAAGCGGGTTTTCTACCTGCGCCATTGCATCATATGTACTGGCCGCACTAAAACCCATCTGAAAAGCTGTGAACTGTCCTGCTGTACTAAACGCTGCAAAAATTATTGTGATATAAAAGCCAATGATAATTCCTATTAACGCTTCGCCTGCAAGCAGCATTATAAAATATAAAGAAAATGCTCCATCAGAGCCTAAGAAAACTGTATACTCAGAAAGGTCTGCTGTACCTAAAAGGAAAAAAGCCATGTAGCCGGCAAACGCAATTTTTGCAATTCTAGAAACTGCTCTTGTAGAAAAAAGCGGAAGCGTCATTATAAGAGCGAAGCATCTTACAAAAATCAAGAGATAAACTGGAGCCTGTGAAAGAATCTGGTCAAACATTTGAAAATCCTTTTATAAACTCCTTTTTTAATTATTTTGCAAAATCAGGTATCCGGTTAAACAAAGCAACAGTATATTCCCTTAAGGAAGTAAACATAAAGCCTCCAAGAAGTGCAATTACTAAAAGTATTACAAGAAGCTTTGGTAGAAATGTAAGTGTCTGTTCCTGAATTGAAGTTACTGCCTGAAGGATTGCAACAACAAGTCCAACTATAAGTGCAAGTCCAAGAACTGGAGCTATTATCGAGATAATTTGAGTTACAGCGCCACGCATAAGGGATATTACTTCACCGATTGACATACTCCACCTACCTTATAACAGATACAAACAACTGTTGTGTCAAAAGTCCCCAACCGTCAACAAGAACAAAAAGAATAAGCTTGAACGGCATGGAAATCTGAACCGGAGGCAACATCATCATACCCATAGCCATAAGTATACTTGCGACTACCATATCTATAACTATAAACGGAATATACAAAAGAACGCCGATTTTAAAGGCAACTGTAAGCTCATGAAGAATGTACGACGGAACCAGAATATATGTCGGTACATCACTTGGAGTTTCAGGCTTTTCAAGTTTTGACATATTCATAAAAAGCTTGATATAGGTTGTATCATCAGACATCTGCTGAAACATAAACTCGCGGATTGGAGCTTCTGCCTCTTTATAAGCCTGTTCAATTCCAATCTGTCCGTCAGAAAGCGGCTTAAATGAATTATTATACATTGTGGTAAAGGTAGGCCACATTATGAATACTGTCATAAAAAAAGCAATTCCATTTAAAACAGAAGTTGGCGGAACCTGCTGTAAAGAAAGTGCTCGTTTAATAAAATCAAGAACAATTGAAAAACGAAGGAAGCAGGTTACAAGAATAAGAATACTTGGAGCAAGAGTAAGAACTGTAAGCAAAAGCAGAAGTCTTACAGAAAAAGCAACTTCCTTACCAGACTGCGGTTCTGTAATCTGAACAGCAATATTTGGAATCTGTACAGGTCTTATATTTTCATTCATTTCTGTAGTGCCAGATGTAGAGCCCTGCGGAAATGTATTTGTTGACTGTGAAGGAAGTGTCGCAAGAGGAATGAGGAAAAACAGAATTATTAAAATTGATTTTCTTAAGCTTTTCATCTGTTGTTTCCATCCGAAGGTTCTGTTTCTTCATTTACAGAATTTCTAGAAAGATTTTCTACAGCCTGTTCTGTATTACTGTATATATTACTTCTGTTTCTTGCATTACCCGGCATAAACATATCAAGTACATCAGAGAAATTCATTGGTTTTTTTGTATTCTGTTTTTTGTCGAAGTTAAGGTTAAGTGCAGAAATCATTTCTTTATCTGTAATTTCGGCAATAAGATTTATATTGCTGTCTGTTACACCAAGAATAAAACCTCGGTCTACAAGTGTTACTATTTCTACAGATTTTCCAGGTGAAAGTGTAAGTGATGAAACTCTTCTTAAAAAATCATCATCGCTTTGTGCAGGATTGTTCTTTTTCTTGAAAAACCACATTAATCCATAAAGAGCGGCAACAACAAGTACAAGAACAACAATCATTCGTATGATTAATCTTGCTGTAGAAGGAGCTTTATAAGTGCTGGCAGCATTTCCAGAATCTGAACCATTAGAATTATCAGCAAAATAATTTGTGTCGTTTTCAAATGAAGAATTTACAGTCTGTGCAGTTGCTATATTTTCTGTTTGATTTTGATTTGCCTGAGAAAACAAATTTTCTGCTGCGAACAGCAGAATTAATGAGATACAAAAAAGAGTTTTTACTCTATAATGAGATTTTATATTATTCACCAATTTCCCCACCCTAAAAAATCGGTTTTAGCTTAAGTCGTTTACCCTTTCCATTGGAGAGAGAATTTCAGTTACGCGGACACCAAAGTTTTCATCGATAACTACAACTTCTCCCTTTGCAATCTGCTTGTGATTTACAAGAATATCTACAGGTTCACCGGCAAGCTTATCAAGCTCAATAATTGTACCTTCACCCATACCAAGAATATCCTTGATAGAACGTTTAGTTCGACCAAGCTCTACGGTCATTTCCATGAATACATCCATGATAAGACCGATATTTCCCTGCTCGCCAGTACCCATTCCAGCTGCAAGATTTGGGAATTGCAGAGACTGTACATTTGGAACATTCATTCCCATATTTACACCCATGTTAGCAGGCATCTGCATACCGCCCATAGCGCCCATACCGCCAGCCATGCCTCCCATTCCCATATTCTGCTGCATACCACCCATTCCCATGTTTGGCATACCCATATTCTGTTGCATTCCGCCCATCTGCATATTTGGCATTGCACCGCCCATAGCGGCTCCACCCATTGCTGCACCACCCATAGCGGCTCCGCCACCTAAACCAAGTTGTGCTGCAGGATCCGGACCAAGTCCCATTCCATTCAAGGCATCCATACCAAGACTTGCCATTGAATCATCTTCTGCAGAAGCTCCACCACCAAGGGCATTAGAAATTTTTTCAGAAGCGTCACCGCTCAAACATTCCCAAAGAGTATAAGCCTTTCCATCAAGAGTAAGCGGATAGCTTGTAAGTACAAAGTCCCCCTGAGGGAACATTATCATTGCTTTAGATTCGTTAACACTTTCCGGAGTTGAATAAGTAATTCCAGGAAGCTTTGAATCAAGACTATTTATCTGAGCACTTACATGTGTTGCAACAATTTCTGAAACAACAGAAAGAACCATATCGTCAACTTCAGTTGCTTCTTCATTATTTACAAGAGCAAAAAGCTTAAGACAAAAATCTGTTGAAAGAATGTAAAGATGACTTCCTTTAATTCCTTCGTTGTAATCGGCATTAATTCCAACAACAACCTCAGGAAGCCTTGCAAGCACCTTATCTCTGCTTGAAAGCTCTACAACAGGATTTTCGACTGTAAAAGACGCTCCTGTATATTTATTTACGTTCTCTTCAAGCTTTGGCTTTAATTCCTCAGCAAGTTTTTGAAGAGTCGGTATATCAATATGATAGCTTGGACCATTTCCAACGTGGCCTGAAGAATTCAGACCATCAACTGAAACGCCAGAAAGCAAAGCATCAATTTCATCTTGCGAGATAGCACCATCACTCATACGATTCGTCTCCTTCTACGGAAAGCTCTTCGAATTCCTCCGCGTCACTTTCTTCAATCTTTCCTGTTATCTGTACAGCCATTTTTTTACCGACAACACCCGGCTGACAGTAAAACTTTTTCTTATTTCCAACACTAAGTGTTAAAGCATCTCCAACTTTGATGCTTGAAAGACGTACAACATCACCAACACGCAATGAAAGCACATCTCTGATTGGCAGATTAATTGTTCCTATTTCTGCCACGATATCCATATCTACAGAAGAAATTTGTCCTTTAATTGTTCCAAGATACTGAGTTGTAGAACTTCTTCTTACCGAAGAGAACCAGAACTGAGTAGAAAGCTTTGAAACAATCGGCTCAATAGTAAGATATGGGATACAGAAGTTCATCATTCCTTCTTCATCACCGACTTTTGTGTCCAAAGTTACAAGAACGACCATTTCTGTTGGTGGTACAATCTGTGCAAACTGGGGATTTGTTTCAATCTGAGCAAAACGTGGACGCAAATCAATTACCTGAGTCCAAGCTTCGCGCATATTTGCAAGAATACGTACAATTACACCTTCCATTACTTCCTGTTCGATATCTGTAAGATCACGGTTCTTGTTACTTGAAGTAGCACCGCGACCACCAAAAAGTCGGTCAATCATACAGAAAGTAATTGCAGGGTCTATTTCCAGAACCGCACTACCCTTGAGTGGATCCATGTTTATAATAGCAAGCGTTGTTGGAGTCGGAATAGAACGAATAAATTCTTCGTAAGTAAGTTCATCTACAGAAGCAACGTGTACATGAACAAGCGAACGCAGCTGTGCCGAAAGACTTGTTGTCGTTAAACGCGCAAAGGTCTCATGCATATTTGAGACCGTACGCAGCTGTTCCTTTGAGAACTTAGAAGGACGCTTAAAGTCGTAAATTTTTATTTTGCGTGTACTATTGACCGGCTTAAATTCATCGGTATCGGTATCGCCCGAACTGATGGCATTAAGAAGTTGGTCAATCTCGTCCTGTGACAGAACCTCGTTCATTCACACTCCACCTTTTTTAATTCTGTTCAATTACATCTAATTGATCAAAACTTATATCTCGGATTTTGGAACCAGAAAGAACCTTATCGTTTATTCCGTTCCTTATTTCCATTTTTAATTTTTCTTCATTATTTGAATTTTTTAGCTCTGCGGCTGTTTTTCCACGGAAATATCGTCGCAAAAAGTCTTTTAATTCTACAGAACGTGATGTAATTTCTGTTGAAGTAGCTTTATCGTCTTTTTTGTAGCCAAGATATACATTTACACGTACTGTTGCAGCATTTTCATCGCAGGTTGTAGTCTGGATTACACCGATTGATTTATACCAGTCATAAACCTCTCGCTGGCCCTGATATTCTTCGGCACTAACGTTAGGATTGTATGCATTTTTAGCACTATTTTTATTTACGATTTTTACCGTGAAGAATACAACAACAATTATTACAATAATTGCAGCAACGGCGATAATAATCCATTTTAACAAGCCAGAAAAAAGATTTCCGAGCCCACGCTTTTTAGAAGGAGCAGCACCGCTACCACCATCATCAAGGTTCAAATCTTCTTCATCATCTGCCATATTCCCCTCCAGCAAATTTAAATAATTTTAACATTAAAAATGTCCTTCGTCTAGAATTATTATATCTACACGTCTGTTATAAGCTCGACCTTCGGCCGTATCATTAGAGAACTTAGGTCTGGTATCGGAATAACCGGCAACAGAAAACTTATTCTCATCTACTCCATAATCGGCAAGATAATGCAAAACGTTAACTGCTCTTGTTGCAGAAAGTTCCCAGTTGCTTGGAAAAATTGAATCATCTGCCACAGGAGTATTATCTGTATGACCTTCTATTCTATAACGTCTGTCTCCAAGCTCTGATGAACGGAAGAATTCAGAAAGTCTAAGCAGTGTTTCACGTGTTTCATTTATATTAAGTTCTGCGCTTCCCTCTTCGAAGAAATTATCAGAAAGAAGTGTAATTACAAGTCCACGTTCATCACTTGTAATTGTGATTTTATTTGATTTTACATCTGGTGCAAAAAGACTTACAGCTTTTTTCTTTGCAAGTCCAAGAGATTTTCCTTTTTCCAGAGATGGCAGAGAATTTATATTATTTCCTAAATCAGAAAGACGACCTGCAGACAGAGACATACCACCAGAGGTAGTTTCTGTTTCCTGCATCTGAAGACTCTGAGTAATTGTTGCCAGCTGTGTAACGTCAACCTCAGAAGGATTGTACAACATTACAAAGAAGCAGAGCATAAGAGTAATCATGTCACCATAGGTACCTTGCCACGCCGTTGACGGTTTTTCAGGTTCCTTTGCTTTCTTTCCCATCTACTTTTTCCTATTAATCCTTAAGAACATCAGCTTCAATAGCTTTTCTTGTTGCAGGATCCAGATATGTAAGGAGTTTCTGTGCCATAATACGTGGGTTTTCACCAGCCTGAATAGCAAGAACACCTTCTATAATCATTTCCTTTGTACGCATTTCCTGCTGGTTATGAGCAAGAAGCTTACTTGCAAACGGAGAAATGAGCCAGTTGGCCATCATAGAACCGTAAAGTGTTGTAATCAACGCAACGGCCATGTTAGGACCAAGAGAAGACTTATCTTCAAGGTTATTCAACATACCAATAAGACCTACTACAGTACCCATCATACCAAAACCTGGAGCAAAACCGGCCCATACGTTAATAACGCCGATCCACTCCATATGACGGGCTTCTGTCTGGTTCATTTCATTTTCCATGATTGAACGGATAATGTTACCGTCTGTACCGTCTACTACAAGACGAAGGCCTGTTTTCATAAACGGATCATCAAGATCATCAAGACCATCTTCAAGGGCAAGAATACCTTCACGACGTGCCTTTTCGGATAACGCCTGCATATTTACTACAATATTTTTTTCACCAAAATCCGGAACCTTAAAGGCACGTCCCATAATCTTAAAAAGACCAAGCGCCTTCTTAAGAGGAGACGCAATGAACATTGCAAAGTAAGAACCACCAATGGTCATGGCTGCAGATGGAGGGTCAATAATTCCTCCAAGTGTACCACCGGATGTCATTACAGACATGACGATCATGGCTGCACCACCAACAATACCGACTATAGTAGCTATATCCATTACAAGACCTCTTGCTTATCGATGCCGATTTGCTTGCGATATTCTATGATTTTCTGGATTACTTCCTGGGGGGAATTTCGAACAATGATTTTGCGACCTGACAGCATTGTTAATGTCAGGTCTGGATTTGTTTCCATAGCTTCGATCATGTGCGGATTCACCCAAAAAATTTTCCCATCTAACCGCAATAAATCTATCATTTTTAATTTTCCACTTAAGACGCAAAAACGTCAATAGTATCCCTAAAGATATTTTAAATATATTTAAAGATACTACCATTATAAACGATTTTATTTATATTTCAAGAAAATTATATAAAAAAATGAAAAAAAATCTTATTAAATAATAAATATAGAATAATTCAAATATATTGAAAAAATTGCGGAAGGCGAATTACGGATTTCAAAAACATTCTACAGTGCGGCCGCGCGAGCGGCCACGTATATAATTCCAAGGCACTGTAGCATGTAGCACGACACTGTCGTGCGGTTTTGAAATCCGTAAGGCGCCTGGGAGCAATTTTTTTTTCTTAAATTTTATATTCTTATATTAAATTATTTTTATAACATTCTATTATATATGCGTGGTTATATTAAATTTTCGTTATAACGATATTTTGTTATTTCTTTTTTTTATTTCTTAATTATAATAATTTATAGTCGAGGTGTTGATATGGACGAAAAAAAGCCTGATATTTTTGTAATTGAAGACGAAGAATCTATTTCTAAACTTGTTTGTATGTATCTTGAAAAATCAGATATGACACCAGAGCCTTTTTACAATGCAGAAGATGCTCTTAAAAAGCTTTCGACCGGCGCCAAACCAGATCTGCTTATACTTGATTTGAATTTACCTGGAATGAGCGGCTTTGAATTCTTAAAGCAATTCCGCGAAATGTTTACATCTCCCATTCCTGTAATGATTGTATCTGCCAGAGATGCAGATGAAGATATCATAAGCGGTTTGAATATCGGCGCCGATGAATTTGTTACAAAACCTTTTTCACCAAGCGTTCTTGTTGCAAGAGTACAGGCAATCTTAAGGCGCCAGAACGCTTCTATAGGGACTTCCGAAGAATCAATTACCTTTGGAGATTTTACACTGCTCTTGAACAGTTGTGTACTTAAAAAAGATGGCCATAAAATTCCCCTTTCAACAAAAGAATATGATGTACTTGAATATCTTGTAAAAAATGCCGGAACCGTACTTTCTCCAGAAAAAATCTTTAATGATGTATGGAAAGTTCAGTACGGAGACATAACGGCAGTAGCAGTATATATCCAGAGACTTAGAAAAAAGCTCGAAGTAAATCCTTCTGATGCAAAATATATAAAGACAGAATTTGGAAAAGGATATATATTTAATAAGGACTACATCAAGAATTAAGGATATATGAAACTTAAACATCAGCTTAATTTACTTGCTACAACAATTATAGCTATTCCTCTGGCATGCATTGTCTTTTTATGTATCAATTCCTATCTGCGCTCGCAGCGTAACATGCTTCTATCAGGTTATGAAGAAGTCCGCAAACTTGATTCTTCAAACATGACGGCTGATGACTATAAACTTTTTCTTAAAAATGTACGGCTTTTACCAAAAAATGTGGAAACTGCTCTTGTAGATAATCTTACAGGACTTGTAATCACTTCTTCTATAAAAGAAATACCGACAAATTCTTTTGCCTCACAGTTTGAACTCTGGTTAATTATGGAAGGAACTTCGAACAAATATTTTTATCAGTTTACATCATTAAGAACACCAACACTCGATTCAATGATGATTACGCGTGTACCAAGAAAGAAAAGTGTTTTTTCAAGAAATCAGCAATACTTCCCTATTTTGTATTCAATTCTTCTATTTTTCTTAGTTTTAAGCATTGTGATTATTATCAGACTTTCTAAAACAATCAACAAATCAATTAAAAAAATTGAAGACGATACACAGGCAATTGCAAACGGCGATTTAAGCAGAAACATCCCTTATGATATAAAAAAATCAAATGAAATTACTTCTATTTCTGAAAGTCTTGAAAAAATGCGTGTTTCCCTTATTGATGCACAGAAACAAAAATCCAAATTTATCATGGGCATAAGTCACGACCTGAGAACTCCGGTTGCCGTAATTAAAGGTTATACAGAAGCAATTTCAGATGGAATCATCTCCAAAGAAGAAGACGTAAAAAATGCGATGGAGCTTATAACCACAAAAACAAATCAGCTTGAAAATATGATTGATGTACTCATCAGCTATACCAAAATGAATTCTACAGAATTACGACAGACGATGAAAACTCAATCAATCACAGAATTCCTTACCGAAATAATAAATGAAGAACAGACAATTGGAAATGTCTTTAACCGCAAGATTGTTACTGACATAAACCTTGAAAAAGAAGTTCTTGTTCCGTTTGACAAGCAGCTTGCCACAAGAATCTTTGAAAATCTGTTTAACAATGCACTAAGATATACAAAAGACAATGACACAATTTCATTAAGTGCCTTTATAAAAGACAATAATGTAATTTATAAAATCTCTGATACCGGTATTGGCATTGAAGAAAAAGATCTTAAAAACATATTTAATCTGTTCTACCGGGCTACAAATTCAAGACGCGAAGAAGGAATGGGTATAGGTCTTAGCGTTGTTAAAAATATTATTGATACACACGGCTGGAAAATTGATGTAGAATCAAAGCCTGCAGAAGGAACAACCTTTACTATTACAATTCCTTACTAACATAATTCTTCAAGCAGATTATTCAAAAACAGCATTCCCTCTGAATTTAGACAATATCTTTTTCCGTTCGGTTCTGTACTACTTTTACATTTTCCAAGCGAACACCATTTTTCCAGAACTTTCTGTGCTTCCGGCGGCATATCATTTCCAAAAATAGATTTGTATTCAGCAGTAGAAATCCCTCGTTTTGTCCTTAATCCCATCATAAAATACTCAAATTCCGAAACCTGGTGTCCAATTTTTTCTACATCTTGAGGTATTTCCAAAGTTTTATCGCCACTTTTCCAGAATTTAATATAATTTTTTATGTTTTTTATATTTGTCCAGCGCAAACCGTTTCCATTTTTTTCGTAAACAGTTCCTGTTGCACCAGAGCCGACACCTATGTAATCGCCATGAGACCAGTAAGTCATATTGTGAATGCATTCATATCCTGGCAGACAAAAATTAGAAATTTCATATTGCTCATAACCGTTTTGAAGCAGAAAATCTCTGCCCTTAATCCAAAGGTCATCACTAAAATCATAGTCGTATTTTATTTTATTATTTATGATTGCATTTCCAAGAGGAGTTTCTTCTTCTACACAAAGCGAATAAAAAGAAATATGTGGAATCTTAAGGCTGCAAAGCTTCTTTAATCCTTCAAGCATTGTTTCTTCTGTTTCAAAAGGAAGCCCGCAGATTAAATCTATAGAAAGTTTTTTCTTCCATTTTGAACAAAGTAATTTCAAAGCATTATTTACCTGAACTGCATTTGCCCTTCTATTAACATTTTCCAAAACCTTTTGCGAAAAAGATTGGATTCCACAGGAAAGCCGGTTTACACCAGCAGCCGCAAGAGAATCAATAAGCTGCAAAGTAACATCATCAGGATTTATTTCAAAGGTAAATTCAAAATTGTCAGATTTATCTAATTTTGCAATTTCGTTACCTAGCTGATTAATTTGTACGGGTGTTAAAAGACTTGGAGTGCCACCACCGACATAAACGCTTTTCAGCTCGCAACATCCATATTCTTTAATTCTGAATTTTATTTCCTCGCAAACAGAATCGATATATTGCTGAGGTACAGGAATACTGGGAACAGATGTTCCACAGTTTTTCACTGTGCAGGCATTATCATTTACCACACTAAAAAAATCACAATAGTCGCATTTTGACAGACAGTAGGGAATATGAATGTATAACGAAACTTGTTTTTTCAATATTGTTAATAAAGCTTAATTGTTTTTAACGGAAAATATTTTAAGATTATCCGCCCTTTTATATCCTGTTTTGTTACAGGTCCCCACAAACGTGAATCGGAAACAGAAATTCTATTGTCGCCAAGCACAAAATATTCATCAGGACCAAGTGTTATCGGTTCAAAAGAACCTTTTACTCCTACAGAACCATTCCATTCTGCTGGAGGTGTCAGGAAGGTAAGATTATATGTCTTATCGGAAAGTTCGAATTCCGTAAGATAATGCTTTTGTCCGGCAGGCTTAATATATAGAACATAATCAAGCATATAAATTTCATCACCAGGCATTCCGATTATACGTCTTATCTGATAATTTGTATCAGGACGATCTTTTCGTGCATAGGAATCATATTGCTGGGCAGAAAAAAACAAACTTATATTATGCCAGATTATTTCATAAAATTTATGCTTTTCGACAACCTTCTTTTTAAGCAGAATTGCATCTCCTCGTTCCGGGGTACCATAAAGAGGTGTTACAAAAGAAATTGAATTTTCAGGCAAATCGGGAATCATTGAAGTAGATGTTTGTTTTACAGGGAATAACAGAAACGCAAAAATAACATTAAGAATAAAATAAATTAGAATAAAATAGATGATAAAAAAAAGGGTTCTTCGTTTTTTCTGTTTTTTTAATTCATAAGAATATTCAAACAACTGTCTGTTCATGCGTCTCCACCCATATAACTTATAATTATAAAATATCACAAGTTGAAATATGATACAATAGAGACAGGCACCTTCCCTAAACCACCCTTGAACTGATTTTTCGTATAGTTTATAATAATTCTGTATGTCTGAAGGAAGAAAAGTTATTTCTGAAAACAGAAAGGCAAGATTTGATTATTTTATTGAAGACTCTTATGAATGCGGAATTCAGCTGGAAGGAACAGAAGTAAAATCGGTAAAAAACGGTAGTATTTCGTATCCTGATGGATTTGCAGAAATAGTCAACGGCGAAGTATTTCTTAAAAACTTTCATATTGCAGAATATTCATTTTCTTCTATATTTAATCATAATCCGGACAGACCAAAAAAGCTTTTGCTGCACAAAGAAGAAATCAAAAGAATTACAAGAAAAGTTGATGAAAAAGGTTACACTTTGATACCTTTAGATGTTTATTTAAAGGACGGTCGTGTAAAAGTAACGCTTGGAATCTGTAAAGGTAAAAAACAGTATGACAAACGCGAAACTATAAAAAACCGTGACATCAATCGGGAATTACAAAGGGAGTTTTCATCTAAGTTACGAGGATAGGCAGACAATTTGAATAGATTCAATAGAACAGGACAAGGCTTTTTTCTCAAACTGTTTATTACAATCTGCTTAATTACATTTTGCTGCTCAGAAGCATTTGCACAACAGAAATATTCAATAGATTATTTTGGAATTGTTGCTGACGGCGTCGATGATAATATGTCAAAAATGACAAGCGACCTTTACTATTCTCAACTTTGCGAAATTAACAGCTATATTGTTCAGGATAAACGTACCGGCATTAAAATGGATCAAGTCCCTTCTACATCCAGTTTTGAAGACGGAAATCTTTCGCTTTTTGCTGTAATTTCTAAAAAAGAAAATTCAAATAAATGGATTTCTTCCATAAATCTTTATGACAGCTCCAGAAAAGCAACCTATTCTGAATCAAAAGAATATGATTCCTTCTATAAAATACTTATGGAACCAAAGGCTTCGCTTCAGGAAACAATTTCAAACCTTATGGCAGGAAAATCGGATGCAATTGCAGAACAGACAGAAGCTTCCGGCTCAAAAACTTCTACAAAGATCCAGTCTACAGAAGTACTTTCCGGTACCTGGGGTGGCGAAGATTCAATCGATAAAATTGTCATCATGAGAGGTGGCCGCGGCTTTGTAATTTTCAAGAATGGTGCCTCAATGAACATCAGTGTAGAGATCAAGGCTAACAATGATATTGTCATCACTCAAAGCGGAAAAGCAAATGCCTCTTTCTTTACAGAAATTCCACGCGATCTTGCATTAAAAGAAGCCGTAAATGCTGACCCTATCAAATGGACATTATCTTTAGATGATGAAAACACACTTACAGGAACAAAATCCACACTTATTCTTTCTGACGGAACTGCACAAAGCGGAACCCTCAATGTAACCTGGAAAAGAAAATCTTAATTACAAATTAATTTGATTTATTCGGTTTAATTAAACCTGAGGAACATTATATACAGGTATTCCTGCGACATGAACTGATTTATCTTTTGAAAAGCTTATTTCACCTTTTTTAAAATCAAAGATCAATAGAAGAACAAGAACAACAAGAGCGGCTACAATACCGCAGAGCTTACAAAGTTTTTCTGAAACAAATTCTGGTTCTTCATGACGAATAACTGTACCAGTATCATAAAGTGTATTCTGATGAGGCTTAAGCCCAGTAATCTTTACCAGTTTTTCGCCATCTGTAACATAATCCATTTTTCGTGCATAAGCAGCTATAACTGCCCTGTCATTTTTAAGCGCGGCTAATTCCAGAGAAAGCTCGGTATTAATACTCTGTATTTCTGCCTTCTGCTTACTGACAATTCTTTTCTGTTCTTCCATTTGAGAATAACATTTAAAACTGTTCTGTCCAAAGCAAAGAGACAAAACTACATAGACTAATGTACCAACAAAAATAACGGTTAAATACTTAGCACGTTTCATAATATATTTATTATCGGACGAATATTTGTGTTTTCTGAATTAAAAATGTGTGATATAATAATAAAAAATAAAGTTTGAAAAGTTCTATATTTATTATATAATTGTACCGATAATATAGATAGAAAACTTTATTATTGAGAGGAATTAAATGAGCGATTCTACAGACAACACAAACGAACTTGACAGTTACGGAGTTTGGGTTAAGAACACTAATCAGGATGAGGGGACTGACGAAGGATTGAATTTCGCAGACTCTCTCGATTTGCCGGATTTTGAAGAAACGGACAACATTAGTGACAGTGACTTTTCAGACATGTTCAGTGATGATAATTCAGTAAACCTGGATGCTTCATCCGATGACACTACTCTTACTGATGATGAGCTGTTGAACATAACAAGCGGTGAAGGAATTGAAATTGCCCCAGCCGAAGATGCCTCTGCTGATGATTCCATTAATGAAGTAGACTTCAGCACAGAAATTGGCGATAACTTTGAAGTAGAAGATAATCCTCTCGATGAAGTTTCCTTTGATTCGCTCGAAGAAAATTCTGTAAGTGATTCTGATCTTGCAGATTTCGCCTCCTCTTCTGAGGAAATTCCTTCTGAGGATGTAGCAATTGAAGAACCGGCTACAGGACCTGCTGAAGACGCAACTCTTGATGATTTTGATTTCGGTGATTTTGCAGAAGAAACTGTTGAAGAAACAGTAGATGATACTACTGATGTTCCAGTTGAAGAAACAGTAGAAGAATCAGAACCGGAAAGCGAAGAAATCTCTATGGAAGACTTTGCTACTGAAGATGTTTCTGAAGATTTTGGAATTGAAAGCTCTGAAAGCGAAGAAGAAGAAGAAGAAGAGATTTCTCTTGATGACTTCATGGATAACGGCTTCTCAAATGAATCAGTTGCTTCTGGAAATAACGGTTTTGCTGCAGATGCAGTACCATCTGGAGATTCCGAAGAAGTTTCTCTTGACGACTTTGTTGATATGAGCGAATTCGGTGTAACAGAAGAAGCTCCTAAGAAAGAAGAAACAATTACTGATGAAAAACCTCTTGATATGGATATAAGCTTTGATTCATCTGCTGATACAATCCAGACAGAAGAAAACTTCGAAGCTGAAGATGCACTGGATGATGATTTCCAGGAAGAAGCTGCTGTTACAGAAGAAGAAACAGAAAATGTTGATGCTTCAAGCTTTGGAAATGATATTGAAGCCGAAGAAGTTGATCTTTCAGACTTTGGTATTGATGCAAATGCCGAGGAAACTCCTGTAACACAGGATGTTGAAGGGGCTAAGACAAAAGAAGCAATTGTTGATTATGATCTTTCTGTTGATGACGGAAACATGAATGCTGCACCAGTTGTAAATGAAATAAAAACACCTGCTGCAGAAGAATCAGTTGCAGCTATTGCAGAAACTATAGAGGAATCTGAACCGGTAGAAGCTGCTCCAGTTGTTTCTGCTGCAGATTCATCACTTTTACAGCAGATTGTTGCAGATCTTTCTAGTCTTAAAGAAGAAATTAATACACTTAAAAATAATCTTGAAGAAATTAAAGCTGCCCCTGCCCCAGTTGCTGCTGATTCAAGTAATTTCATTTCAGAAGAAATTGCTATAGAAGACAACACCGATGAGGCTGCTAAAGAAGATACAGGCTTCTTCTCTGGTGATGATGGCGATGATACAATTGCTCTTTCAACAGATGAGCTTTCTAATATTCTTAATACTGCAGATTTCAGCAGTGCTGATGAAACAATAACTGAAAAAGCACCTGCAGATGATTTTGCTGCAGAAGATACTTTTGTTGAAGAAACACCAGCCGAAGAACCAGCAGCAGAAGAATTTGTTGTTGAAGAAGAAGTTCCTGCCGAAGAACCAGCAGCCGAAGAATTTGTTGTTGAAGAAGAAGTTCCTGCTGAAGAACCTGTTGAAGAAGAAGAAGTTGCAGTTGATGACTTTGAAGTTACAGAAGAAGCTCCAGCAACAGAAGATTTTGCTGTTGAAGAAGAAACTGTAGTCGAAGAAGAGCCGGCAACAGATGACTTTGCTTTATCAGAAGATGAACCTATAGGTGAACCTGTTTCGGAAGAATCTTTAGGCTTTATTCAGGAAAATGCCGGTTCTCAGGAAGATCTTACATTCGACTTTAATGATGATAACCTTTCAGAACCAAATCTTGATGAAATTGAAATTGACGAAGAAGACCTTAATGATGATTTACCTGAAGAAATTTCAATTCCAAAAGAAGACGATATATTTGTAGAATCTTCATCATCTGATTTCATGGATTCAGTTCAGGACACAACTGATGAACACGAACTGGAACAGGAACAGGCTCAGGAAGCTGAACCAGCCGTACAGGAAGAAGAATTCTCCACAGTTGATAATCTTTTCGAAGAAGAAAAACCAGATTCTGTAATTTCTGATGTTTCTGACTTTATGGTAGAACCTGAAGAGGAAACAGTTGTAGAAGAACAGCCTGTAGAAGAAACCATAGTTGAAGAACCTGTTGTAGAAGAAGAACCTGTAATTGAACCAGAAGTTCCTGCAGAAGAAGAAACATTCGTTTCAGAAGAAGAGGTTGTCGAAGAAGAACCTGCTGCAATGCCTGAAGCTCCTTTCATCGAAAATGACTTTATTTCTCATGAAGATGATAACAATAATCTTACAGACAGCAATATTGATTATCTTACAACAGAAGATAAAGATGAAATCACAGAAGTAGATGAAAATGCTGAACTTAAAAAAGATATTAAATCAGTTCTGCTTTACATGGATCAGCTTCTTGAAAATCTGCCGGAAGAAAAGATTGTTGAGTTTGCAAAATCAGATGAGTTTACAACATACAAAAAGCTCTTTTCTGAGTTAGGACTTTCTTAATGGGACTATTAGATAGAGTATCCGAAAGCGGACTGGTAAAGGAAAAAGACCAACCTGCCCCAGCCGCTCAGGATATAAAAATCGAAAAAAAATCCAATTCTGTAGGATTGCTAAAAAAATCGTTGGATATTGCCAGCAATGCGGACAGATTGGATTTTTTTAATTTTGTGAAAAAGTATAATTTATCAATCTGCGCCATCTTTAGCTGCGAAAACGGTATTTATTGTATAGAAAAATCCGCAGGACTTGATGGTGAATCTATCTGTCTTTCTTTATCCACACAGGATTTCTGGAACGGAATCTCTGATGAAGACACTAATGATATACTTCCTTTTTATCAATTCTTCTCGAAAAAACTTAAAGATTCAATAAAAAATTTACATCTTATAAAAAGTGATAATGGAAAAATCATTTTATTTACATCAGATTCTCCTGTATCAGACGAAATCTATGGCGATCTTCGAATCTTAAAAGATGACTTTTATAAAACTGAAAATACTCCTATAAATGAAGCTTCGCCAGATACTTATTGTTATATGATTGATTATTCTGAAGCTGTTGAATCTCTTGTTCTTACACTTACAAAGTCTGATGAAAAAAAGCGTCTTATGTCCGCCATATTTAAGCAGATTTATTTTAATTTATTAAAAAACTTTCCTGAGCCATGTAATGTTTACCATATTCAGGAAGGAACATTTAAAATTACTTATAAATCTGAACAGGAAATTCCTTTTGAAGTTATTTCAAATCATTTAAGACTGGAAAGTGAATTTGTTCTTGAAAATCATTCTGAGCTTATTGCCATTGAACCTTTATTTGAGGCGGAATAATAATTGAATATTGAGTTTAGCAAGACAAAAGATGAATCAACAACTTTTTCTGCTGACAAAGTCTTCTTTCATTCTACTTATTCTCCAATAAAAGAGGCCGAACGTTTTGTACAGGGATTGGACTTCCCTATTGTTCCTAAACTTATTTTTTTTATTGAACCAGGTTTAAGCTATTGTTATAAACCTCTTAAAGAAAAATTTCCTGAAGCAAAAATTATCTGTATTCGATTTTTTGATGATTTCGTGACATTTTCCGATGAAAAAATTTGGGATTCTGTCATAAGGTATAAAGATTGCAAGAATCTAAATCGTTTACTAATTGATACTTTTTCAGAAGAATTTCTTTTGTGTTCAACTGCAATAATCTGGAAGTCGGCACAAAATCTTTTTTCTGATTTAATTCAAGATTTTTTCCAGGAATATCGCCGTACCTTAGAAGATTGTAAAACTCTGCTTGTAACGAGACAATTCTTTGAAAAAAAATGGCTTACAAATTGCTGCAGTTTTGCTGCTTATGTAAAATCAATTATTCAACCAGATTTTCAGAAAACAGATTTTCCAGTTGTAATTTGTGCATCGGGTCCAAGTCTTGAACCCTGTCTTCCCTTTATCAAACAATATAGAGAAAAAATTTTTTTACTCTGTCTTTCTTCTGCTACAACTGCCTTGCTAAATAATACTCTTATTCCTGATATTATTCTTACGACAGACGGCGGTTATTGGGCAGGAGAACATTTGAAAATCTTAAAGAAATATAAAAACATCCCTTTGGCGGCTCCTGCAGAAGCTTATATTCCAAAAGAAGTTTTACTCAATAATTCTATACTTCCTTTAAAATATACAGATTCAAGTTCTTTTATATCTTCATCTATTATTGAAAAAGCAATGCTGCCATCTTTTGATGCCGTCAGAAATCCTACTGTAAGCGGAACTGCCTTTTATTTTGCAAAAGCAATTACAACAGGAAAAATTTTCTTTTGTGGTCTTGATCTTCATTCGCAGAAAGGTTTTCAACATACGCAACCTAATGAGCTTGAAAAAAATAACATGCTTAATGATACGAGACTTACAAATAACAGTACACGGATTTCGCACTCACGTTTTAATTCCCAATCTCTTAAGATTTATGAAGATTGGTTTGCTTCTCTTGCAAAAGATGTTACTTCAAATACCTTCCGTGTCATAGATAAAAGCTTTTGTAGAAATTCTCTTGGTAACATACCTGATATTGATTCACAGACTTTTGAAGAATTAATTGCCCAGGAAAAAAGCGGAAAGAATAAGATTAACTTTACAGTTACTAAACTTAATTCAAAAACCGGAACTTTTGATATTATTGAATATGTTTGTAAATCATTAAACCAGCAACAATGGCAAAAACAGATATTTCCTGCTGATTTTATCTCAATCAATAATACAACGACAAAAGAAGAAAAACAAAAAGCTCAGGAAAGGCTCCAAAGAAAAATTGATGAATTAATAAAAAAAATAAGGAAGCTTTCTGATGAGTGAGACTTGTATTTACGACAAAATGATTGACTCAAAAACTGGCATTAAGATTCCTGTTTTTAAAAGTGGAAGAACAGTTGATTCCCGTTATGATCCTGTCAGGGAAAGCTTTCGGATTACACAACAGATAAAACCTTCAACACGTTTTGTTATAATTCTTGGAATTGCAAGTGGAACTCTAATAAATTCTATAAAACAAAATCGCAAAAATATTTTTATTATAGGTGTTGAAAAATCTCAAAAGGAAATTGATTTTCTTTTACAATTGAATATCGTAAAAGAAATTAATCAATCTGATGGAATCTGTCTTTGTACTATTGAACAGCTGGAACAAAAAATCATCCAGAATTATTTACCTTCTTTTTATGGAAACCTTGAAATTGTTGAACAACCTGGCTGGACTTTAGAAAACAAAAATATTCTACCCGAAATTAAAAATATTATTTCCAAAGCACTTTCTACAGTTTCTTCGGATTTTTCTGTGCAAAGTCATTTTGGCAAACTTTGGACGCATAATATTTTAAGCAATCTTCTATTGTTAGAAAAAACTAACAACAAACAAGCCCCCCATTCTTTTACCATTGACATATCAAAAACTGCTGTTATTTTTGCAGCAGGCCCCTCTTTAGACAGGACAATACAAACTTTTCTAAATCAGTCATCACAAAAAAAATATTATCTTATAGCAACAGACACAGCCTTCTCTACTCTGCTTGCTTATAATCTCATTCCCGATGTTGTAGTTTCAATTGACGGACAATATGTTTCAAACACTCATTTTATTCATCAGACACAGAATAATTTAGAAAACATACTTTTTCTTTTTGATTTATGTGCAAACAGTTCCGCCGTTAAAAAACTCATTAAACAAAATTGCAATATTTCATTTTTTAAAAGCGGTCACCCTTTATGCGAATATGTAGATGAATATTTTGATTTGAAAATTTCTTCACTTTTTTCCGGAGCAGGTACAGTTACTATAACCGCAGTTGATTTTGCCCTTAAATCAGGATTTAAAAATATAATTGTTGCAGGCGCAGATTTTTCATACATTGATGGAAAGCCTTATGCAAAAGGAACATATCTTGATAAACTTTATAATTCTACTTCTACAAGACTGCAGGATAATTTACAAAAATTCTGTACGCTTGAATTCAGGACCGAACTTGAAGCAGCAGGAGATAATCGTTTTACAACAACAGTTTTACAACGTTATAGACAATCTTTTGAAGAATACCTTTTAAATAATAAAACCAGCTTTGAATATAAATATGAATTATATTTTATTACTAATTCCGGTCAGCAGTCATTTTTTAACCTGATTTCATCAAAAATCAAAAAAGAAATTTTTACCAGCTTTATAAAAACAATTGTTGAACAAAACTCTTCCAATTTTTCTGACATTACAGATCTAACAAAAAAAGATATTTCACTTTTACCATTAATATCTTGGATAAGAACACACGATAATAATAATGAGGCGGAATTTATTTATTATTTTAATAAGGCCGTCAATTATTTTATTAAATGGTCATAATTGAATGAGTCCTTTTGGGCGTGGGAGGAAAAATGAAAAAATCATTTATCATTATTTATTCTGTTTTTGTTTCACTTGTATTAATATTCTCTATAACTTTTTTTGCAGTAAATGTTTATAATGAAAAAGCTCATGGAGAACTTAGGACTCAGGTAAGATTTGGAAAAATTACTACAGGTGTTACTAACGCAATTAAAAAGACCAATCTGATAAATTCCGAAACTATACGTCAGATTGAAAATACAATCGGCGATACAAAAGATTTTGCTTATCTAAAAATTTCAGAAAATTCCAAAACAATATATCTTTTTCCGGAAGATTATGATGCGCAGAATGTAAATGATTCTAAGCTTATAATTCCATATAATTCAAAATTTACGGCATCTGATAACAGGCAGATTGAAATTACAGCCGGAATGTATTCACTTCGTCCTTCTGTTATTTACAATAATGCTAAAACTTCATTCTTCATTATTTTAATTGTTTCTTTGCTTACATTTATTTTAATTATTTATAATAACCATTTTGATTCTGACAAAAATCTTACTGGTACAAAAATTAAATCATCAAAATATAAAAAGCTTAAGTTCGATGATGATTCAGAAGATTTTGTTGATGAAGAAGATGACGAATATAAAGATGACGCTGATTATTACGACGAAGAAAAAGCAGATGATTCAGAAGATTTTGAAGAAGCTGTAGATGAATCCGACAAAAATGACGAAATACAATCTGCTGAAGAAGACGTTTCTTCATCAAAAGAAAAATTCTCTTCTATTGTTGAAGTTACAGAAGCTCCAGCACCAGCTTCAGTTCCTTCTGAGCCTGCAGAGCTTCCGATAAAAGAACTGGAACCTGTAGAAATTGTTCCTGAAAATAATGAAAAAGGTCTCTTTTCTCCAGATACAGGCTTTGGCTGGGAATCGTATCTTTTGACAAGACTTGAAAATGAACTTAATCGTGCAACAGCAAGCGAGCTAGATCTTGCATTATTTATAATTAAACTTGACGGCATTGGAAGAAAAAATCCAATAATGAAAAAGATTTGTGAATATCTTACGGTTGAATTCCAGTTTAAGGATCTTCTTTTTGAATATAAAGATGATTCAATCTGCGGAATTAAAATTAGTATGAATATTGATAATGCAATTACATTTGCAGAAAAGCTTGTTGACGATATTAAGAAAATGGCAGCAGATGAAGCACCTGTAATTCTTTCTGGAGTTACAACACGTGGTATAAGAATGGTTACTGGTGAAAGACTTCTTAAGGAAGCAGATGAAGCTGTAAAGCATGCAGCAGAAGACGTAAAATGTCCTGTAGTAGGCTTCCGCGCAGATGCTATTAAATACAGAAAATTTATTGAAACAAAATAAATTTTAATTATTCAGTTTTTTCTTCTTCGGTCTCTTCTTTAGGTAATTGTTTTTCAAATTCTTCAATACGTTTGTTTTCCGGGAATTTTTCTTTAAGCTCCCCTATTGAAGTTTTTGCTTCATCAATATTTTCTGTAGCTAAAAGAACGCATATATAATTTTCAAGATATTCAGCCTGATCTGGATTTTCTTTTATAAGTTCTTCATAAACATCAAGAGCTTTCTGATGATTTCCATTCATAGCATAAATATATGCAATTGAAGCTTTTATTGAATTATTATCAGGATCGCGTTTTAAAATTGTTTCATAAGTTTCCTGCGCATCTGCCCATTTTGACTGATATACATAACATTTCGCAAGCTTATAATATGCGCTCCAATAAATATCATTATTTCCCATTGCAGCTTTATAATACGTTTCTGCTTTTGCAAATTTTTCCAATTCAAAATAAATGTCTGCAATATTCATATATTCAACAAATATATTTGTAACTACAGTTTCATTTTGTCCCGGAATAGGTACAGAAAATTTTGTCGAGGAACATGAAAAATAAAGAATCGTGCTTAAAAATATTGCTGTGGTTACAGCTGTTTTTTTAGCCAAGAACAATCTTTTCAATTTCATAAAGCTGTGATTTATACAATCCCGAAATATTGTGACCATAATCTGCAATAAGCTGAATCATATTACGAGGAGCATCCTTTGTATCGCAGCCGTTTAATCTGTCCCCTGCATCACCAAGGCCCGGCATAATGTAAGCTTTTTCATTCATAACAGGGTCCATCCAGAGTGTATAGCAGGTACAGTTTTCCAAAGCTCTTGTTACACGGATACTTCCTTTAAGAGTAGAAATTGTATTAAAGAATGCTATTGATTTTGGTTTTACACCCTGACTCTGAAGGTATTTTACGACAGTTACAAGAGAACCGCCTGTAGCATTCATTGGATCAGCAAAAATCAAATCTTTTCCGTCAAGTTGTTCAAGATTAAAGAACGATTTATTAAGATCCATAATGTATTCCATATCTGCTTCGCTCTTTGTATCATTGCGGCTGATTTTAAATAAAGCAAATGGAGTTCTATAACTGTGACTTGAATATTCCTGAATCTCTTTTGACATAATCATACTTGGAAGCAAAGCACCTCTAAGCATTACACACATAACTGTATTTTCGATTTTATGATCTATATCAGGAATTTTATGAACAGCATAATTTTGAACAGGGAAATTTACAGGAGTTTTTACAATTATATGACCTTTTTTGTCTGAATGCTGGTCTGTATATGCCATACGGAAAAGCATTTCGTAAGCACGCTGACTATAATACATAAATTCCTGATGATCTGTATTTTCGTCACGAAGCTTTGAAATTACACGTGAACATTCAGCATGGGCACCTTCTTCGGTAACAAAAGAATAAACACGAATCTGTGGATGCGATGCACAAATTTCCTGCATTGCATGCCCCATTTTGTTATAGCCTTCAACAATTTTTTCTTCATCAACCGGATCAAAAGATTTCATTGTTTCCTTGAACATTACTTCAAGACGTTCAAGATCCTTCATATCCTGTGCTGTAAGATAACCATCAAGGTCTTCTGCTTTAAGAATAATTTTGTTGTCTGACATAAAGTGCCCCCTTTTGTTTACATCATTTTTTTATAGTTTATAATGATAGTATATCATATAATTGTTGTTTTTTAATTTTAATTCCAGTAATTTTTATTTCTGTATCTTTAAGAGTTTTATCTTCGCCATCTGCAAGACCGAAAACAAAGCCCAGCATTACTTTACCAGCTTTTGCTGCTTTTGTATTATTAAATTCAAAAATAAAATCAAGGATATATTGATTATCATTTTTTGGATCGCAGGTAAACGAACCTCTTACAGTTCTTAATTGTAATGTAAGTTTTTGACCTGTAAGCATAAGCAGGAAAGTTTCAGGATTATTAGTAATAAATCTTATTTCGGAATCTGATTCTGTTATATGCTGATAAGTCTGACTGTCCAAAACAGAAAAATCCTGTCCAAAAGATTCTTCGGCAGGAATATTATGAATCTCGTCATACTTTGAAAGCATACCTTCTACGTTTTCGCCAAGCAAGGCAAGTTTGTCAGAAGGAAATGCAAGTGTAATATTTTCCTGAGAATATAATCCATATTTTGAAGAAGACGCAGGACCTGTAAATTCATTTACAGTCCAGCCATTCTTTTTTGTAAGAAGTTTTGGAATATATTTAACAGGAATATCAGAATCAATTGCAAGCTGTAGCTTTGAATTTTTATTGTCGGCATTTAATCCTGCATAAGCTCTGTCTATTCTGCTTACAATTTCATTTACATCAGAATCGGAAATTCCGTCTATATTGTTTTTAATTACGTATTTAATAAGATCCGGATCTACACTTGATGGAATAGAAATATAAAAATTCTTATTTTTATCAAGCAGGTCCGGGGCTTTTACGACAGTTCCGGTTGGTACGGTTTTACAGGAAGCAAGAAGAAGAATTATTGCTATAATCAGGTCCTTCGACAAGCTCAGGAACCGCAGGTTGTTGCTCAGGGACCGCAGGTTGTTGCTCAGGGACCGCAGGTTGTTGTTCAAAGATCGCATGATATTATGCCTTTTCAATCTTTATACTCCATTTTTTATCATCTGCTTCGATTGCAGTTGCAGAATTGTCAGCAGCAAGGGAAGCATCCCATTTTGATTCCTGGGCAAGAGTTTCGGAAGCAACAAAATCAGAGAACATTTCATAAGCAGCCTTAAGACTTTCGTCACCACCAACAAAAAGTTTTATTCTGTCTGTTACGTTAAAGCCGCTTTCCTTACGCAGATTCTGAATACCACGAATAAGGTCACGAGCATACCCTTCTTTCTTAAGTTCATCAGTTACCTTTGAATCAAGACCAACAGTAAGAGTTCCTTCATTCAAAACTTTAAGGTCATCTTTTTCAAAGCGTTCGACAATAACTTTTTCTGTATCGAGCTCTACAGATTTTCCTTCTACTTCTATCGTAAGTTTTGTACCTTCAAGAATTGACTGAATCTGTTCAGAAGAAAGAGTTGCAATTACGCCTGCAGCCTGTTTCATAATTGGGCCAAGTTCTTTACCAAGCACCTTAAAATTTGCTTTTGCCTTATATTCAACAAGCTCATCTTCACGCTCATGGAAAATTACTTCCTTAACATTCAATTCTTCACGGATACAGTCTTCCATTTCTGCAAGAACTTTCTTTTCATTTGAATCGCGTGTTACAAGAGCAACAGAAGCAAGTGGCTGTCTGTTCTTAAGATTAAAGGTATTTCGCAAACTATGTCCCATAGAAACTGCTTTTTGAACTGTTTCCATCTTGAACTCAAGTTCTTCGTTCATCCAGGTTGAATTTGGTACAGGATAATCGCACAAGTGTACAGATTCCGGATCTGATTCCGTCTTAAGATTCTGATACATTGCTTCTGTGATGAAAGGAACGAAAGGAGCAAAAACCTTACACAAAGTCTTAAGAGCTATATAAAGTGCTTCGTAAGCTTCTGCTTTATCGCTGTCATTTTCGCTCTTCCAGAAACGACGACGACTGCGACGAATATACCAGTTATTTAATTCATCAATAAATTTAACTATTGGATCAATTGCACCCGACAAATCATAATCATCAAGAGCAGCAGATACGTCTTTTACAAGATTCTGTGTTATTGACAAAAGCCATGCATCAAGAGGATTAGAAGGAACCTTATCATCAAACATATGACCATTTGGACTTACCTTGTCGATATTTGCATATGTAATGAAGAAATAATAGGAATTCCACAACGGAATGATTATTGATTTAAGAATATCACGTACGCCATCATCGCTGTAACGGATTTCATCAGCCCTTACTACAGCAGAATGCATAAGGAACAGACGGATTGCATCGGCTCCAAATTTGCTGATTGCTTCTACTGGGTCAGTATAGTTTCGCAATGACTTAGACATTTTTCGTCCGTCAGAAGCAAGAACAATTCCGTTTACTATACAATTTTCAAAAGCAGGCTTATCAAAAAGTTGTGCAGCAAGAACTGTAAGTGTATAGAACCATCCGCGTGTCTGATCAAGACCTTCTGAAATAAAGTTTGCAGGAAAATTAGCTTCGAACTTTTCTTTATTTTCAAACGGATAATGAACCTGTGCATAAGGCATGCTTCCTGATTCAAACCAGCAGTCAAATACTTCAGGAATACGGCGCATTGTTCCTTTACCGCACTTTGGACACTTAAATGTAATTTTATCAACAAACTGTTTGTGAAGATCTTCAGGATAAGTTCCGCTAAGATCCTTAAGCTCCTGACGGCTTCCTACACAAAGAGTATGATTACAATCAGGATCATCACAACGCCAGATAGGAATTGGATTACCCCAGTAGCGGTTACGGCTTACTGCCCAGTCGCGTGCACCTGCAAGCCATTTACCAAACCTTCCCTCTTTAATATGAGCCGGCTGCCATTTGATTTTGCTGTTTGCACGGAGTAATACATCATGATAATCTGCAACCTTTACAAACCAGCTTCCAATTCCACGATAAATGAGAGGTGAATTACAACGCCAGCAATGTGGATAAGAGTGAACGATTGTATCTCGTTTTACAAGCTTTCCTTCGTTCTTAAGACGTGTCATAATATCTTTATCACACTCTTTTACAAAGCGGCCTGTATAATCAGTAACTTCTTTTGTAAACTTACATTCTGCGTCAATTGGTTCTACGTTAGGAACTCCACTACCCTTAAAGACTTTATTATCTTCTTCACCAAAAGCAGGAGCAATATGAACAATACCGGTACCATCTTCTGTAGAAACGTAATCTGCATTAAATAAACGGAAAGCACCTTTTACGCATTTCTGACCAGTCTGTTCTTCGCAAACTTTTGGATCTTTAAGGTTTGCAAAATATGGGAAAAGAGGTTCATATTCAGCATCAATAAAATCTTTACCCTTTGCACGATAAAGGATTTCGTAATCTGCTTCATTTTTGTAGTAAGCGCCAAGACGTGCTTCTGCAAAAATATATTTATCACCGCTTTCTTTATCAAGAATTTTTACATAATCAATATCAGGACCCATACAAAGTCCAAGGTTTGAAGGCAATGTCCATGGTGTTGTTGTCCAGGCAAGGAAATATGTTTTTCCATCTGCCATATCAGGATCATTTACCTCAGGAGCACCCTTTGTTACCTTAAAGCGGATTGTTACAGCCGGATCCTGAACATCTTTATAACCCTGAGCAAGTTCGTGTGTTGACAATACAGTAGAACAGCGTGGACAATATGGAAGAATATATTTTCCTTCGTAAATAAGACCTTTGTCCCAAAGAGATTTTGCAACCCACCAGATTGATTCCATAAATTCCGGATTCATTGTTTTATAATCGTTGTCAAAATCTACCCAACGGCCCATACGTGTGATTGTTTTACGCCATTCTGAAGTATAACGTAAAACAGATGCACGGCATGCTTCGTTAAATTTATCAATACCGTAATTTTCTATTTCGTGTTTTGAATTAAGACCAATTTCTTTTTCAATAAGATTTTCAATTGGAAGTCCATGACAGTCCCAGCCAAAGCGGCGTTCAACTCTTTTACCTTTCATTGTCTGGTAACGAGGAATAATATCTTTAATTGTAGATGGAATAAAATGTCCAAAGTGTGGAAGACCAGTAGCAAACGGAGGTCCATCATAAAAAACAAAATCCTCTGCTCCTTCGCGCTGGCTTATAGATTTTTTGAAGATATTATTATCTTCCCAAAACTTTAATATATCTTCTTCCTGTTTAGTAAAATCTACCTTAGGCTCAACAGATTTAAAACTCATTTGCGTTTCCTTTTAAAAAATTTATTGCAACTATATTATCATAAATCTTTAGTTTGTTCTATAAATATGCAACAAAATGGTTCGCAAAGAAAGAAAATAACTATTTCAAAAAAAAAATTAGGGCGCCGATTTTTTTGTTACGAACAAGATTCATAATCCTCCATCTTGTTCGTGACAAAAAAATCGACGCCCTATTTAAGATTTAATTGTTAAATCTTTCGATTATTTCTTCTGCTTTGCGAAAGTCTGTACACCTTCAATAACAAGAATAACAGCAAGAACAGTCATTGCAAGAGCAAAAATCAACTGGAACCAGTTACCCCAGAAGAATGCACCATCAGCACCAGCAGCCATAGCACTAATCTTCTTTACGATTGTAATAATCAAAGAAGTTAATGTAGCAGCAAGCATAAAGCACATTGGAATAAAGAACATCTTGTTGTTCTTTCCAACGTTTCCAAGCCATGCAGCAACAGCCATCAATGCAATACCTGCGAGGAGCTGGTTAGCAGCACCGAACAATCCCCAGATTGCAGAAAGCTTAAGTCCACCAAGGATACATCCGATCAATACCATCAAAGTAGTACCGAACAATGGATGGGCAAGAAGCTTGCGGATACCAGTAGCATCCTTCCATGTAGCTTCGCCGTCTTTAAGGAACAATTCGCTGAACATAAAGCGGCTCAAACGTGTACCTGTATCCAATGAAGTCAAAGCAAATACAGAAACTGCAAGTGTGAGCAAAGCATAAATTGTGTTGTAAGAAGCAGAACCTTCTTTACCGAACAATGTAGCAAGACCTGCACCAAATGCGGCAGATGGAGAACCAAATCCGCCGGCCTTGTACTTTTCGAATACCATACCAACAGCAATCAAAGAAATAATACCAAGAGCAGATTCAATGAGCATTGAACCATAACCGATAGCCTTAGCATTCTTTTCGTTATCAAGCTGCTTAGAAGAAGTACCTGTAGAAATAAGTGAGTGGAAACCAGAACAAGCTCCACAAGCTACAGTGATGAACAATGCAGGGAACATTGTTCCAAGACCTGTCTTCCATCCTGTAAATGCAGGAATTGTGAATGTAGCGTTTCCTGTAACTGGTGAGCTTACAATACCAATAAGAGCAAGAGCAATCATTGCATAAAGAAGGAATGAAGAAAGGTAGTCACGTGGCTGGAGCAAAATCCAAACCGGTACAAGTGAAGCAATTGCGATATATATACCAATGAATACAATCCATGCAGTGCGGCTCATAGCAAAACCAACATTCAAACCAAGAACTGTTACAAGTACAATTCCAACAATTCCGATGATTGTAGCTGGAAGAGTCTTAAGACCACATTTATTTGTAAGGATACCGTAAACAATAGCAAGTACAATGAAAAGTAAAGAAATCATTGCAGTTGTCTGGTTTCCGTTAGGATTTTTTACAAATCCAAATGAACCGGCAGCAGAGAAGAAGGTTCCTGCAACAACATTTACGAATGAGGCAATTACAAGAATAAGTACGAGCAAAGCAAAGATGATAAAGAGCTTCTTTGCTTTTGTACCCATAGATTGTTTAATGATTTCACCTACAGATTTTCCTTCGTTACGAACAGAAGCAAAAAGCGAACCAAAGTCCTGAAGTCCACCAAAGAAGATACCACCAACAACACACCACAGGAATACTGGAACCCATCCGAATACAGCGGCCTGAATAGGACCGTTAATTGGACCAGCACCTGCAATAGATGAGAAGTGATGTCCCATCAAAACAGCCGGTTTAGCCGGAACGTAGTCAACTCCGTCAGTTTTTTCCTGAGCAGGAGTCTTTTTTGCAGGGTCAATACCCCACTGCTTTGCAAGCCATGAGCCATAGAAAATATAGCCGATAACAAGTAAAGCTACCGCAGCAATGATAATCAATAATGCTGTCATTTTTTACCTCCAATAGGATTTTGAAATATATTTTTTTCAAGCAGTTTACGATAATCCTTACCGAATCTGTTGAAATAAATCCCTTGTGTTTCAAGTTCAACAACTGTGAGCTTAAAATTACTCCAGCCGTGAAGACTGAACTTATATGATTTGTAAAATTTTGTCTTTTTTATCTGTTTTTTGATTTCTTCGTCGACTTTTTCTGCAACAATAATAAGCGTTACATCAGAATTACGGTGTCCATTATAAGGTTTTACACGCGCAATTCCCTTTTCCCAGGCAAGGACTGTCATAGGTTCAAAATTACTTGATTCAAGCGATTTTACGGCAGCAAAAAAAACATATTCATTTGAGTCTATATCTGCAATATGAGCTGAGCGGACAAGGAAATACTGTTCGTTGTGGGAGCGAAATTCTGCTTCGGCGCAGAAAGGGGGGTCTGTATCTTTTTTTACTGTATAATACTGTTCAAAAGAAGGCAGTATTTTTTCAATCGCCTGGGATAATTCCATAGCATCTTTTTCCAATTATATTGATTATAAGCCCTGAATTATTAAGTGTCAATAAATTTATTTAGTGATATTAAAAAAGTATTTAGTGATATTAAAAAAGTCTGTTATTTTAACAAAAAATTTTCTTTTTTTTTCAAAATTCCTATTGTATAATAATTTTATAGTATTTACGAGAGGAGTTCTCATGAAAATCAAATCTAAATTAATTATCAGTTACATTTCTATTGTTTTATTCTCAATCATACTTGTTTCGTTTCCTGTTTTTATGTCACAGATGAAACAGACGCAAAAGTATATTGAAAAAAACTCTGCCGCACAGCTTGATCTGGCTAAAGATTCAATAGATATCTTTTTCAGTCAGCCATCAGATGTGGTTAATAGTGTAGAACCTTATATTAATTCCGAAGATTTTAATCTTGCTGCAGCAGAAAAGGATTTTCAGTCACTTATAAATAATAATTCTACCCTAGCCTGTCTTTACTATATTGATGCTATTCCTATTCCAGAAGGTGGTCATGCATATTCAAGCGATGGCTGGCAGCCGGATCTGGATTATAATCAATTTAATCAGGACTGGTTCATTCAGGCTAGAGATTCTCGTTCTGTAATTATTACCGAACCTTATGTTGACGAAGATACAAAAGATCTTGTCTGTACTGTTGCAAAAAGAATTCAATCCTCAAATGGAGATTTTATTGGAGTTGCAGGTATAGATATCCATCTGACAGAATTATCTGAAAAAATTAAAAGCATTACTATTACAGATCATGGTTTTTCTTTTATAGTTGATAAAAATGGTAATTATCTGACTAACGACCAGATTGATAAAATAAACAATGTAAATTTTTTTGATGAATATCCAATGCTTGCTGACCTGAAAAATAAGCTTAATCAAGGTACACTTTTGGAAATAAATGCAAGCAAAGATTTCTACTTTATGTCAACTAAAATAAATGATTCAAATGACTGGTATTTTGTAACTGTCGGAAAAAAGAAAGAGCTTATTCAGATAGGAGCAATTTTACAGATAGTACTTCTTATGGCAGTAATAACAATTGTTTCTGCAACACTTATATCTCTTGTTATTGCTGGAACTCTTGTAAAACCAATTAAGCAGGTAGATAACGCTGTAAATGAAATTGCTTCTGGAAATGCTGATTTAACAAACAGACTTGAAATCAAAACAAAGGATGAAATTGGAAGTCTTGTAAAAGGCTTTAACACTTTCGTTGCTAAGCTTCAATCTATTGTTTCTGAAATTCAAGGTTCGAAAGATAATTTAAGTTCAGTTGAGCAGGATTTAAGTCAAAGTGTACAGGAAGCAGCAAGCGTTATTACAGAAATTTTATCAAATATCGAAAGCATTGCAACTCAGGTAGATAATCAGTCTAATGCTGTATCGCAAACTTCTGCTGCCGTTTCAGAAATAGCAGAAAATATAAACAGTCTTGAAATAATGATTCAAAATCAGGCTGGTGGTGTTACAAGCGCCAGTACTGCCGTTGAACAGATGATTGGCAATATCAGTTCCGTTAATACTTCAGTTTCAAAAATGGCTGAATCTTTTTCGAAACTTGAATCAAGTTCAACAAATGGTATTGAACAGCAAAAGCTTGTTGACCGACAGATTCTTGAAGTTGCAGAACAGTCTAAAACACTGCAGGATGCAAACCATGCTATTGCAAGCATCGCAAGTCAGACAAATCTTCTTGCAATGAATGCTGCAATCGAAGCTGCTCATGCCGGTGAATCAGGAAAAGGTTTCGCAGTTGTTGCAGATGAAATCCGAAAGCTTTCTGAAACTTCTACACATCAATCAAAGAAAATTGGTGAAGAGCTTCATATAATTATGGAAACAATTGAAAAGGTTGTAGAAGCTTCTTCAAAAAGTAAGGAAAGCTTTAATCAGGTTTCACAGCTTATTGAAGACACAGATGAACTTGTACATCATATCAGTAGTGCAATGGAAGAACAGCAGCAAGGCTCTAAACAGATTCTTGAATCCCTTAAGCTGATGAATGACAGTACTTCAGAAGTTAAGAATGCAGGTATTGAAATGAAAGAAGGTAACAAGCTTATTCTTTCCGAAATAAATAATTTGCAGAATACAACTACTGTCATTAAAGACAGCATGAATGAAATGTCTGCTGGTGCAAAGAGTATGAATACGACAAGTGCTGCTCTTTCAGATTTGTCTTCAAAGGTTCATCAATCTTTGCAAAAAATCGGTCAGGAAATTGACCAATTTAAAGTATAAGAGTAGTATATACATATAATAATTTTTTTAGGAGAAAAAAATTGAAAACTTTTGGTGGTCCAGTTCTTTTTCTGGACAGATCGGATATAAACACGGATGAGATTATTCTTGAACAATATGCAAATGAACTTCCAAAGGCAGAGCTTAAATCTCATATTTTTGAAGACTTAAAAATTGATGGTTTTAATGCAAAAACTGATGTTGCAGGAAGCCGTGTTATTATCACAAAAGAAAATTTTGGTTGCGGAACTGTTAGAGAACAGGCTGCACAGGCATTGGAAGCAAGCGGTCTTTTTACTGTTGTTTCAACGGGCTTTGCTAAGGCATTCCGCCAGAATATGTCGTCAACAGGTATTTTTGGAGCAGAAATAGACCGCAAATCTCTTGCAGATATGTTCCGAACCTTTGCTAACAAAGATACTGAATGTAAAATTGTAATTAATGATGACGGAACTGCAAAAGTAAAACTTATTGCAGGTTCTCTTTCAAAGAGTTATCCGTTTGAATTAGATGATGCTGCAAAAAATATTCTTGCTAATGACAGCTGGATGGGTTTTGCAGAAAGCAAATTTTAAGTAATTGATTTTGGGGTCCTTCGATAAACTCAGGGACCTCGAAAACTATTACACTAACCCCTTCTCTTTTAATTTATCACAAATTATTTCTACTATCTGTTCCGGCAAATATTTAGCTGTATCTATAATTATGTCAACAAACTGATAATCATTATTATCAATTCCGTAAAATTCTTTGTAACGACCGGTATCTTCTCTATCACGCATTGCAGTAAAATCTTTTATTGCTTGTAAATCGCCACCTTCACGATTGAAAATGCGTTGGGCACGAGTTTCATCACTAGCATAAAGATAAACCTTAAGATCGGCTTCTTTTAACATCCATATTGCAAGACGGCTGCCTAAAACGCATGGTTCGGCAAGTGCAAGTTCTACCTGATGTTTATCTACGTATTTGTCATAACTGTCATCATTTTTGGCGGCATCTATAACTTCTTTAAGAGTCATACCTTTTTCTTCTGCCAATTGACGAAAAGTATAATTTATTAGTTTAAGTCCAAGCTTTTGAGCTAAAAGTCCGCTTACTGTTGTGTTGCCGCAACCGGATTTTCCGCTAATTGCTATGCGCAGGTCTTTTTTCATTTATACCTCCTGTATTGTGCGCCCTTCGACAGGCTCAGGGACCACAATAATTGTGTCATTCTACATTCTTACTCTGTTCTCTTATATTTTCAAGGGCGTCTTTGGCATTTATTACCATGGCACCAACTTCGGCAAATTGATTTTTACTTCCTATTGTATTTATTTCGCGGTTCATTTCCTGACAAATAAAATCAAGTCGTTTTCCGGGAATAGGATTATCATTCAATTCCGTTTTCATTGCGCTTATGTGACTATTCAGACGTACAATTTCTTCGTTTATTGTATATTTTACTAGCAGTGCAGCAGTTTCGGTCATTATACGATTCTGATCTGCATTTTCGCCAAGAAGTTCATTAAAGCGTGAGGTAATTTGTTCCTTAAAGGCTGTCTCCATTTTTGGCTGCCATTCCTTAAAGAAAACAGCACATTTTTCAAGAACAGAAAGCTTTTCAAGAAGGTCTTTTTTCATGTTTTCACCTTCCCTAGCCTTATCCTGCAAAAAGCGTTGGAATGCAGCATTAAAAACAGGATCTATCATTGTCTTGTACTTTTCAACATCATACTCTTTGTTGGAATTTAATATTCCTTCCTGATTTATTAGTGCGTATGTTGCAGCTTCCTGATTCAAACTTGCAAAACCTGCTGCCGTTGCTATCTGTTTGTAAGCTCTAACATAAGTTTTTACAAGTTCAGTATCTACACTAACCTGTGCAGAACTATGATTTTCTTTAATTCTTATAAAAACATCAATTTTTCCGCGGGCTACTTTATCGCTTATTTTTGCACGAAAATAACTTTCGATTGGATTTAGGTATGAAGGCAAATTTATTGATAAATCTAAAAAGCGTGAATTTACAGATTTTATTTCTACAGAAATGACAGCATCATCTGTAGTTTTTTCTTCGTAGGCATAACCTGTCATTGATGTCATATATTACCTCCAGAAAAAATCTCTTTTCCTAACTTCCAGTTATCGCCAGCACCCATTGTAACGAACAAATATCCATCCGGGTATTCTGGTGGCAGTTTCTTTTCCAGTTCCATTTCTGCAATGCTCTTTGCATCAAGAATTTCCTGTGTATAATAAATTGCATTATGTTTAGAAGCTTTAGTTTCTGCCTGTTTTTGATGTTCTATTGTTTTTTCATAAAGTGTACGGCCAGAAATATTAAAATCTTCTGCATTTTCACGGGCCGAACTGTATATTTTATGAAGAATTACAACATCTGCACTGTCCATACTTGCGGCAAAATCATCAAGTAATGCTTGTGTACGTGAGTAAGTGTGACTCATAAAATCAATTATAATTTTTCGTCCTTTATAAAATTCACGATAACCTTCAAGTGTTGTTTTTATTGCTGTAGGATGATGACCATAATCATCCATTACAATAACGTCATTGCCTTTTGGAGTTTTAAATGTTCGTACAATTTCACTACGTCGTTTTCCGCCACTAAAGTTTTCAAGCCCCTTGGCAATTTTTTCAACATAATCTGCAGGATGCTTTCCAAAATATCTTAAAATCTGACAGACAAGAGCAACCGCGGCAGCAGCGTCAGTTACTTCATGTTTTCCAGGCATTTTTAATGCCAGAGTTTTGTTAAAAATGCCAAGTGAAAATTCATTGCGTTCATTTTGAACTATACCAAAAGTAAGTTTATAGTCGCCACCTGCATTCACACCATAAGGAACCATATGTATATCTGGACGCTTATTATAAGCTATAAGAGCTGTTTCTACGGCTCCAGGATCATCTGCACAATAGATTAATTCTCCAAACATAGGAAGCTTACAGATATAATCTACAAAGGCGTCCCTTATATCATCATAAGTTGGATAATAATCTTCGTGATCAGATTCAACAGAAGTCAAAATAATTTTTTTAGGAAAGAACGACATAAAATGACGCTGATATTCACAGGTTTCAGCAACAAAAATTGATTTTGTTTTTTTCTCCTGCTCCGGAACTGTTGAAATTAATGGAGATGTATATGTACAGGTTCCTCCAAAAGAATTGATAACAGAACCTGCAAGAATCTGAGAAGGAATATCATCAATTTCTTTTAAAATTGTTCCTACAAGACCGGTTGTACTTGTTTTTCCATGAACACCACAAATACCACAAGAATAAGCAAGAGAGCTGTAAAGCCCTAAAGCCTGAGTGTACATAAGACATGGGAGCTTACGGCGTGTTGCTTCTATAAGTTCTGGATTTACATCAAGCTTGTATGCAGAAGAATATATTACATATTGAATATCATCTGTAATATTTGAAGCAGAAAATTCTGTCGGAACAATATTAAGCTTTTCAAGAATTTCGTCTGTATAAAATCGTTCTTTAACATCACTGCCTGTAACAACAGCACCATTATGAAAAAATATTTCTACAAGGGCAGCCATTCCTGTTCCCTTGATTCCTACAAAATGAACATGAACTCCATGTAAATCTTTTGGAAACTGCAGATTAGCCGGAAGTTCACCATCATGATTTTTATTTTCTATTTGAGACATATTTATATTATAAAAAAAGAACCACCGTTATGCAACGCACAACGGTGGTAAGGATGTAAACAAAATTTCAGGAACAAGTCCAAAAATAACTTAATAAGGTAAACCTAAAAAATTGCTTTCGCAATTTTTTTAACGGTTTGCTATAGAACACCGGCCGCCAGCGGCCTTACACATTAATTAAACTCTATCTCTCGGATAACTTCTTTTGTGTCCATTCGGGTTAGAGTTACATAGCTGTTTCCAGGGATTCCAGCTCCCTTTCTATAGCTGATCATATATTCACAGCCCGTCTCTAAAGGCGGAACATTAAATACTATTTCTTTATCTACGTCACGTGCAGCTTCCATTGCATTTACTGTAGATGTACAACATGCCGTTACACAATTATCAGAACCAAAATCAGAGCGTGGCTCCTTATACTTTATTTTAAGAGCAAGTTTAAGAGGCATATCTGCAGGAACTTCTACAGGTGACCAGTAACAGAATTTTTCTGGAGAAGGAGTATTTTTATTATCATAAGTAATAAAAGTTGCACCACTTATTTCTGATTTTTTATAAAGCTGAAAGTAGATATAAGCAACGTCCTTATCTTCATTTTCTGTATATGCAAGTGGTACTGCTTTAATAGTATTACAAGAGGCAAAGAAAAAACATGAGATAAATAAAAATAATGTAATAAATTTGAATTGTTTTTGTTGTTTCATTTCCCCACCTCTTTTATTTACATTTTGGCCCTTCGACAACAAGCTCAGGGCCCACATTTCTTTTTTTGAAATTACATCTTTTCGGAGTTCCTGAACCTGTCGAAGACCCCCAAATATAATGTCTTATGCTTCCAAACTCAAATATATTTGATCTGCAAGACCAAAGCCTGCATTTTTTGTCATTGCAGTAGCATATTCATCAAAAAGCATGTCTTCGTACATATCCTGTGCAAAGCTGTTTTCGCTTGATTTCATAATTGTTTTTCTCATTTGAGAAAGCATCTGTTTTACAAAAAAACTTTCAAGCTCAAGTGCCGATTCGTAAAGCTTGCTTGTTTTATCGATTGTTTTTGACTGAACGTGAGGATTAGCCTGATTTGCAGCTGCACCAGTTGCCATAGCAGTTTTATCTGATTCCAAGGAATAAGTTCCTGCAAAACCAGAAGAATAATCACCATTCAAACGACCTTCCTCTACAATCTGAGCAGAAGATAAAGTTCCGCGTCCATCGTCCTGAGACTGAAGCCGTGCAACAAGGTCCGAAAATTTTGCAGTTTCTGAATTTGTTTTTGCGGTATTCAAAGCACTTGTTCCACCTGTAATTCCGCTATATGTATTTGCTACTAATCCTACGTTCATAAGTTATTCCTTTTAGGGGCCATTCGAGAGCCTCAGGGACCCCAAATTATTGTATTTCTGCGGTCCCTGGCTTGTCGAAGGGCCGTTACCTAATTATCTCTTCAAATTAACTGCAGTACTCAACATCGTATCTGATGTCTGAATTGCTTTACTGTTGAACTCGTAAGCACGCTGAGCTACAATCATCTGTACCATTTCATTTACTACAGAAACGTTGCTCATTTCAAGGAACTTGTGACGTACATCACCAAAACCATCATAACCCGGACGACCTTCGATTGCGGCGCCGGAAGCATTTGTTACCTTAAAAAGATTATCTCCTTCTGCCTGCAAACCTACAGGATTTGGGAATCTATAAAGTTCAATCTGTCCTACTTCAATAGGGTCATTTCCGCCGTTTACCTTTACACTAACAAGACCAGTCTGAGTGATGTTGAGTGTAGAAACATCATAACCTTCCGGCAGGATGATTTCAGGCATAACGCGAAGACCGTTATTTGTTACAAGCTGACCTGTTGAATCAACCTTGAATGTACCATCGCGTGTGTAAGCATAAGAACCATCATACTGCTGAACACGGAAAAAGCCTTCACCAACAATTGCAACATCAGTATCAACACCAGTATTCTGGAGTGAACCCTGGTTCATAATGCGCTGTGTAGCACCTACTCTAACACCGGTTCCCTGCTGGATTCCTACCGGAGTAACAGTGTCTTCTGTTGCAGGAGTTCCGGCAAGCTTAAGATTCTGATAAAGAAGATCTTCAAATTCTACACGCTGCTGTTTATAGCCTGTTGTATTTACGTTAGAAAGATTGTTAGAAATTGCGTCAATGTTTGACTGCTGTCCGTTCATGCCTGTTGCGGCTGTCCATAAGCTTCTTACCATTTTTTACCTTCCTTCTGGACCTACTGGAGTACGGCAACCTTCTGCCATAGTGTACCCATCATTGAATCTTCCGAGGTGATAGTTTTCTGGTTAGCCTCGTAGGCACGGTTTACTTCTATCATCTGAACCATTTCATTTACAACATTAACATTGCTTGTTTCTGTATAATTCTGCACAAAACGAGGGCGTTCATTTCCTTCTGCAATGTGTGCTGGACCTGCAATATCATTTGTGGAATACATGCTTTCGCCCATCTTTTTGAGGTAGCGTTCATTATCAAAACGAACAACTCTAAAGCGGTCGATTTCTTCGCCTTCTTCGCTGATAAGTACACCATCCTGATTTACCATGAATCTATCGTTTTCTACATGGATAATTCCATTTTCACCAAGAACAGGATAGCCGTCTTTTGTTTCGAGTATTCCTTCTTTTCCGATTAAAAAATCACCGTTGCGAGTGTAGCGTTCACCGTTTGGTGTATCAATTACATAAAAACCTTTTCCGCTAAGTGCAACGTCTGTAGTTGTATTTGTAAGTTTGAATGAACCTTGTGAAAAATCGACATAGTTTTCGTTTGTTTCTACGCCAAGTCCTAATTTTCCGATTATTGGGGCAGCATCTGCACTACCCATTCCGTTTGGAATCTTATAAACACCGTCTGCATTTGTGCGGCGTATTAAAAGCTCTGGGAACGATTTTGAAACCGTAATATCGCGTTTATATCCGGCAGTATCAACATTTGCCAGATTGTTGGATATTGCGTCCAGCCTGTTCTGCTGAGCGTTCATACCGGAAGCACCGGTATACCATCCACGAATCATGAACTTTTTCCTCCTGTTACGCGGTCCCTGAGGTTCTCGAAGGGCCAACAATTTTGTTTAATCCTTACCTTTAATGTCGGAATTCCAGAAAGAAAGTTTAGAAAAAAAAACGCCATTGCAAGTGATGCAATGACGTTTAAGTTCTTGATTAATCTGCCTATTGAATAGTTATTGTCTCAGGGAAGGCTTCAAAATCATCTGAACATTCTGAATAATGTTCATAACTGAATGTATCAAAGTCTAAATCAAATCTGTAGTACTTAAAGTACCATTCACCAGTTTTATTTGTGATATGATCATATACTTTAGTTTTTAAATCTTTATTATATGAACCATATTCGAATAAAGTACTACCCTCCCTAATTATATTACCTTCCCGCCTCTCATATCCAAACCTTATTCTATAATTACTTACTTCGATTGGAAATTCCGGAGCTTTTGAGAAAGTTATTTCATAATTTGATGAATTGCATGTTACTGAAGGTTTATTTGTAATTTTTATATCACCTGAGCCGCCAGTTGCTGTTATTTGTTTTTTCTCATAGCGAGGATATTCAATTAAATCATCATAACCAGTATAACCATAAGTCCAATCGGCTTCTTTTCCTATAGTTTCCTGTACAACATAACTATACTCTTTTCCAGGAGCAACAAAAACATCGGTAAAATCAAAAGTCTGATTTTGATCAAAAAAAGATATAATATCAGCCTCAAAATTACTATCGGAAAGCTTTTTGGAAATAACAAAATTAGTAGTTTCAGATGTTTTAGTACAAGAAAGTTTTATACCTTCTTTAGTTGCTTGCAATGTTATTTGTTTTTCTCCAGTTCCTCCTGTAGCAGTAACTTCTACGCTTGAAGAATCAGCCAACCAGGAACTACCATAATCTGTAACATTTCTAGCTTCAAGACGATATGAGTATTTTTTTCCTTTGGTAACATTTTTATCTACAACTGAGGTTATTTTAGTTAAATCGTTTATTTTAAATAAAATTCTCTGATCCTTATCATGGATTTCAAGACTTGTAGTTTCTTCCGGAAGATTTCTCCATTCAAGCTTTATTCCTTCGTCTGTTGGAGTTGCTGTTAGGCTGAATCGATTTTCTTCGGACAGAACAATAGTTTGTGGAACATTTGGAATTTTTGACAAATTTGAATCAGAGTAAAAATGTTCATTACCGGAATCAGTAATTCTAAAACGAATGCAATAATCTTCTAAAGCCCAGGTTCCAAACTCTTCATTTCCTATAGTTTTTTTAAGATTTTGATCGTCCATATAATGATAATACAATGATGTTCCAATTCCCTTTTCCTTATTCATATAATTAAAGTCTATCAGACACCTTTTATATCTATCAGGTATTTCGATTTCCGGGAGGACAGAAAAAGTTACAGTACTTTTATTATCAAAAGTTGCTGCAGGTTTATTTTTTAGTTTTGGTTCTCCTTCGCCAGCATTATCTTTTGTTTTTACGGTAACTGTATTACTTTTAACCCATCTATTATTTGTATATATTTCAATATAACATTCGTACTCTGTAGATTTATCAACTAAAGTTTCTTCAACTTCGGTTTTTGATTTATCATCCATGTTATAATGTAATGTAGTATTTTTATTTTTATTTTTAAAACGTACTGCAATTTCCAGAGCATTTTGAGGTACATTTTCCCATTGGAGTTTTATACCTTTGTCAGTAGCAGTGGCAGTAACAGTTGGCTTAGCCTGTTCTGTAACATTTAATTTTGCAGGGAATGCTGAAAAATCATCTGTACTCTCTTCCCAATGCTCATACCTGAATGAATCAAAGCTTGCATTAATCCAATAACCTTTAAAGTTCCATTCAGCAGGCTCATTTATTATGTGATTATAAAGACTAGGTTTTAAATTTTTAATATTTGAATCATACTCGTATAACCCTGTCCAGCCCCAATTCTCTCTTTCATATTCAAAACTTAATCTATAAGATTTTGCTTGAGAGGATAACTCTGGAGCCGTTGAGAAAGTAATTGAATAATCTGATGTATTGAAAGTTAGTGACGGCTTATTTGTAATTTTAATAGCTCCGGAACCGCCTGTTGCAGTTATTTGTTTCTTCTCGTAACGAGGATATTCAACTAAATCATCGTAATCAGTAAAACCTTTATTACCCCAATGGCCTTCTTTTCCTACAGTTGCCTTCACAGAATAAGTATACTCTTTTCCAGTAGCTACGAGCTTATCTGTAAAATCAAAGTTTTGATTTTCATCATTAAGATATATTTTGTCAGTATTGTTACTATCAGGAAGAGATTTAAGTATTACCAATTCAGAAGCTCCTGAAGCTTTTGTACCAGTAACCTTTATACCATCGGCAGTTGCCTGTAAGTTAAATTTGTTTTCGCCAGAACCGCCTGTTGCTGTAACATTTATTCTCGAACTACTATCTAATGAAGAATCACCATGATCGGTAATTTTTCTAGCTTCTAGACTATATGTGTAGTTTTTTCCTTTGGTAACATTTTTATCTATAACTGAGGTTATATTAGTTAAATCGTATATTTTAAATAAATCTTCCCAATCATCATCTCGGATTCTAAGCATTGTTGTGCCTTCTGGAAGATTTTTCCATTCAAGCTTAATTCCTTCATCAGTTGGAGTTGCTACAAGACGGAAGTTATTTTCGTTGGAAATTATAATTGTTTGAGGAAGCTTTTTCAGTGCTTCAGGATTGCTGGAATTAGATTCACTATAAGAAACGGTATAATCATCAAAAGATAATGTTATACGACAATCCCGTAATTTGTATTCGCCTTCTGGGTCTGATGAGAAGATAGATCCACTTTTTTTATTTGATGATAAAGTTTCATATACATTTGTTATTCCCCAGTTTTCTTTTTCATAATAGGCTGTAAAATTCCAACTGTTTGGTGTAACAGAAAAAACAGGATCGGTTGTCAATTCAACACGATTTTTGTCTACTAAATGTGTAACTTCGGGTATTTGTGTAAAATATATATTACCAGAACCACCTTTTGCAGTTACAGTTTTTTCTTTATATCTAGGATATTCTACTACAGCATCACACTCAACTCTCTTTCCATTACTCCAATATCCTGTTGAACCAATTTGTTCACAAATTCTATATGTGTATTCTTTATTACCTTCTACATATTTATCTGTAAAATCAAGATTTCCATTTTTGTTTATAGAATAATCGGAACTGTTAGGATAACCTGTTCTTGCAAATGAAAATTTTGAATTCTTTGCAGTAGCAGTTTTTGTTAAACGAATTCCATCATTATTTGCAGCTACTGTAGAATCAAGTTCTCCTTTACCTCCAAGTGGTTTAATTTTAATCCATCCATCACTTGAAGTAATCCAGCTTCCATTTTTGGCTCGAACTTCAATGTAGTATTCATATTCGTTACCAACAGCAACATATTTATCTTTTACAGAAGTTACTGTTGATAAATCCCAAATTTCAAATAAAGTATATGTTCCCAATTTTGAACCAGAGCTATAACATCTAATAGTAATATTATTGGCTTCGGCAGGAAGATTTGACCAGGAAATTTCAATTCCTTCTAGAGTGTTTTTAAATTTTACTCCAGTTTTTTGATCAGTAATAACACCCAACTCATCATCTGTAACATTATTTAGTTCAGGACAAGAAACAAGCATCATTGACATTACCAATGAAAAGCCAATTAACAAAATACGAAGTGATTTTTTAAGTTTCATTAGAATCCTCCAATTTTTGAGTATTTTCTTCTATATTACCCCCCCCCTACCTTGTCTGTCAAATTTTATTTCTGGATTGCCACGTCGTGGATTGCCACGTCGCTTCGCTCCTCGCAATATGACGTTACTTTGCTCGTAATGACATTTTTTTATTTGCAAAATCCATATTTCGGCCTTATAATTAAAGATACATCTGAAAAACACAGGAGATAAAATATATATGGCAAAATCTGATGAACCAAGAGTTCTGGCATTGATTTTAGGAGGAGGAAAAGGTACTCGTCTTTATCCACTTACAAAGGAACGCTCTAAACCGGCTGTTTCTTTTGGTGGTAAATACAGAATCGTTGATATTCCGCTTTCTAACTGTATCAATTCCGGTTACAAGAAGATATATCTTTTGACACAGTTCAACTCTGCTTCACTTCACCTGCACATTTCTAATTCCTACAATTTTGACCGCTTCTCTGGTGGTTTCGTAGAAATTCTTGCAGCAGAACAGACACTTGAGCATTCAGGCTGGTATGAAGGAACTGCCGATGCTGTTCGAAAAAACTTCATCCATTTTAAGACACAAAAACCAACACATTATGTAATTCTTTCGGGTGACCAGCTTTATAAGATGGACTTGCGTGCCTTTATGGACGCACACATTAAATCTGGTGCCGAAATTACAATTGCAACTACAGCCGTAAACCGCAAGGACGCATCTGGCTTTGGAATCATGAAAATTGATGAAAAGAGCCGCGTTAAAGAGTTTATGGAAAAACCAAAGCCAGACATGAACATTGATGCCTGGAAGATTCCTGCAGAAGCACGTGGAGCACTTCCTCCAGAAAAGGAATATCTTGCTTCTATGGGTATTTATATCTTCAACGCAAACACAATGGAAGAATGTCTTTTGGGCGAAAACGAAAAGTACACAGACTTTGGAAAGGAAATCCTTCCACTTGCAATCGGCAAGAAGAAAATCTATTCTTATGTTTTCGACGGCTATTGGGAAGATATCGGAACAATCAGAAGCTTCTACGAGGCTAACATTCAGCTTACAGAGCTTTCTCCTGCTTTCGATTTTTATGCAAACAATTCACCAATATATACACACATGCGTAATCTTCCGCCTTCTAAAATCAACAAGGCTGATATTACAAGCTCACTTACTTCCGAGGGTTGTATCATTACAGACTGTAAATTAAACAAATCTGTAATTGGTGTACGCTCTATTATTGAGAAAGGAACTGAGCTGGACGGTGTTATTATGATGGGTGCCGATTACTACGATGACGATGATGAAAAGGCAGATTACATTGCCAAGGGAAAACCTGTTACCGGCATTGGTAAAAACTGCAGGATTGCAAATACTATCATCGACAAAAACGCACGAATCGGCGACAATTGTCAGATTGGTGTAAGTGGTAAGAAGTACGAAGACGGAGACCACGGCTCATTCTATAGTGCCGACGGAATCATCGTTATTCGTAAGGGTGCTGTAATTCCTTCGGGAACGGTTATCTAAAAGTCTACCCTTCACTGATTTTTTTTCTTTTTTTTTCATTGGGCCTTGCGGATTTTCTGCAAGGTCCATTTTTTATTCTTCCACGCCCAATTTTCTGTGTAAGGTTTTGCGACCAATTCCAAGCAACTCTGCACATTTTGTTTTGTTACCATTGCAAAAAGCCAGATTTTCCTGAATAATCAGTAGTTCGGCATCATCAAGCTTCATACCTACAGGAATATTTATTACTTTTTCTTCACCCTTTTCGCGCACAGATGCAGGAAGATCTTCTATTTTAATTTCATCACCAGTACACATTACAACAGCACTTTCTACACAGTTTTTTAGTTCACGGATATTTCCCGGCCAGCTGTATTTTAAAATGGCTGCTTTGGCACGATTATCAAAACCTAAAATATTTTTTTCATTTTCAATATTAAATTCACGTAAAAACGCATGAAGTAAAAGCGGAATATCATCCTTTCGTTCACGTAATGGCGGCATAGGAATGCGTACGACATTAAGACGATAAAATAAATCCTCGCGGAATTTTCCGTTTTTTACTTCTTCTTCAAGATTACGGTTTGTGGCAGCAACAATACGAACATCAACATTTATTGATTGAGTTCCGCCTACACGTTCAAAGGATTTTTCCTGAATGACGCGAAGAAGTTTTACCTGTGTTGCAGGATTTATTTCGCCAATTTCATCAAGAAAAATTGTTCCGCCGTCTGCAATTTCGAAACGTCCTTTATGCTGGGAATCGGCACCTGTAAAAGCACCTTTTTCGTAACCAAATAATTCACTTTCGAGCAGAGTTTCCGAAAGCGCAGCACAATGGACAATTACGAAAGGCTTATCCTTGCGAGGAGAAAGTTCATGGATAGATTTAGCAACAAGTTCTTTACCTACACCACTTTCTCCGGTAATAAGAATATTAGCTTTTGAAGGAGCAGATTTTGCAATAAGAGTTTTAACTTTATTGAGTTCTGCACTTTTGCCAATCATATCGGTGGCAGATTCACCACCGGAACGGATTTTTTCCTGAAGTTCTGTAATTATTTTTTGCTGTTCGCGGCCTTTAAGCGCATTTTTTACAATTAAATTTAAGTGATCAAGATCGAGCGGCTTTGTTAGAAAATCGTAGGCTCCGGCTTTAATTGCAGCAGTTGCATCTTCTATACTTCCGTGCCCTGTAAGAACAATAATAGGAATTCCAGGATTTTCTGTAGTAACATGTCTGACAACTTCTTCGCCGCTAATTCCATCCATGCGAAGATCTGTAATTACAAGATCAATTCCACCAGCAGCAATTTTGGCAAGACCTTCTTTTCCGTTTGCAGCTTTTTCTACATTATAACCTTCCAGTTCAAAATTATCGGCAAGTCCATTGCGTATGTTTTCTTCGTCATCTATTGTTAATATTGTAAACATATAATGCCTCTTTATGCACCTTCGATCCCTTTGCCCCCTTCGACCAGCTCAGGGACCACAAGGTCTCCATTTCTAATTTCTAATTTCCAATTGCTAATTTTCCGTCCTGTTGCAGAGGGAATACCATTGTAAAAACAGTTCCTTTGCCTTCTTCGGATTTTACCTGAATATCACCCGAAAATTCTTTAACAATTTTATAAACCATGGTCATACCAAGTCCGGTACCATTTGCTTTTGTTGTAAAATATGGTTCGAATATTTTTGCGACTGTTTCTTCTTTCATACCGCAGCCGTTATCACTAACCACAATATAATACTTATTATCAGCAGAAGCACATTCTATTGTAAATTCTCCCTGATAATCAGCCTTTGAGTTTTCCTTTTTTGTTTTAATTGCAGCAAGGGCATTCTGTGCAAGATTAAGTAAAACATCACGCAAAAGCTTTTCATCAACTAAAAGCCTGCTTTCTGTATCCTTTATAATTACTTTTACACTTATATCATTATCATGAAATTCTGGAGTAAGAAAATCGGCAACATTTTGAATAATCGCAGAAGGTTTTTTAAGCTGTAAGGCTGCATTAACAGGACGAACAGCAAAAAGAAAATCCATAATCAATTTATTAAGATGGGCAATTTCATCATTAACAACATCAATATGATCTTCTACAAATTTTCTTGCCGGAAGAATATCATTATTTTCGCGGGCTTTTTCAAGTGCCTTTGTAACAAGCTGAATATGAATAGAAATTGCTCCAAGAGGATTTTTAATTTCGTGGGCCATACCTGCAGCAAGATTTGTAAGATTGGCCATATTTTCCATACGATGAAGCAGAACTTCCTGATTTTTCTTTTCGGTTACGTCGCGAACAAGAATTATTTTTCCTGTTACTTCACCACCATGAACAAGTGGAGTCATTGTAATTGTTATAAAACGTACAGAACCACCACTAGTCATAATTGTAAAATCTTCGGTTGTATTCGTTATTTCTTTTTCAGCACATTTTTTAAAATATTCACCGATTTCTTCATCTTCCATTATTTCCCAGATAGGACAGCTTCCGGCTTTAGGGTCATCAAGATAAACAGAAAAATTAAGACGGCTTTCTACGATTTTATTTGACTGCAAAAGAAAAAAATCATTATCGACAATAAGGAGTCCTGCAGAAATAGATTCAAGAATTGAATACAGATTTTCATTTTCGGCTACCATATCATCAAGCAGCGAGATGAGCTGTTCATGAGAAAGTTTAGATGCTTTTTGCGAAACTCTTTTTACGTAACCTCTCATAGACTGTTGAACACCCTTTCGTACATAACATTAATCTTACTTAAATCACGCAGCAGAATCTCAAGTGAAGCCTTTGCAGATTGATTATACATTGTTACATTGTCATAACATTCGCGAAGAACCTTAACAACCTCTGCACAAGCTTCACAGCCTTTTTGAGTATTCATAAGAGGCCTTATACATTCGGCAATACCATTCAGGAAAATCTTTAATTCAATTCTTGGTTCAAACTGCTGGCAATCTTTTACAACTGCATCACAATCCGGGATTTTTCCATGAAAAAGATTTTTAAAAAAGGCTGCTCCATGTTCGCGCATTTTTGAAGCAGGAACAGGCAGATATGTAAGAAGATATTCGTTTAGTTCACCGTTAAAATATTCATTATGAAAAACTCTTTTAATTACATCCTGCTGAACAGACAAAGGACGGTCATTAAAAGTATAAGTTCTTACACGCGAAAGAATTGTCTGCATTATTGCATTTCGTCTTGTAGTAAGAAGAATAAAAACACAATCAGTTGGAGGTTCTTCCAGAATTTTTAATAATGCATTTCTAACCGAAGTCTGCATTCTATCGGCATTTTCGATTATTATTGTTTTTTTACCTTCGTCGGCTTTTATACAGGCCCACTGCTCCATATTCCTTACCTGATTTACAGGAATAGAATCATAAAGAAAATCAGATTCAAGCTTAAGGGAATCGGCTTCCAGTTCACCGCAGATTTTTACTGTTTCGTCAAAAGGCGGCAACTCCCGCGGAAAATCAATTAATTCAAGATTTTCATTTATTTTTTCCATAAGAGGAGCAAGCTTAGAAAGATTAGTTTCGCCTTCCCAAAGAATACTGCTAAATCTTAAGGTGAGCTTTCTTACACTTCGCAAAAAAAGATATCTGCTTGCTTTTAAATGACTGTCATTATCACGGTATGATTTTATAAAGGAATCCTTTGCAGCAGAAATTTCCAGTGAACAATCGCGCGGGCCCATAAGAAGAATGTTTGAACAATTCAAAGCCTTATGTCTTAAACACGAAGGGCATTCACAAAGCCAGTGAGGTTTATCGTCTCCATTGCAGGAAAGAGCGCGTGCAACTTCTAAAGCAGCAGTAAGTTTGCCGGTTCCACTACTTCCCGAAAAAAGAACTGCGCCAGGAAAATTATTATTTTTTATATCAGAGATTATTGATTTTGCTGCCGGTTGTCCTAATAAATTTTCTAACATTATACAAATTCCTGAACTTGATTTATTGAAGTTGCTGAATAATCAAGCAATGGAGTCAAAAGGCGTATTATAAGACTTCCTTCAAAAAGCTTTGAAAAATCAAACCACGGCTGATTTATAAGAATAAAGGAAACAACAAAAACAAAAAGAACACCTTCTACCAGGCCAAAGAAAAATCCTAAAGCACGGTCAAGGCCCTTCATAATTTCGCCGCCAAATATTCTTTCCAACACTACCTGAATTATTTTTATTATAAGGAAAACAACTACAAAAATAAGAATAAAACATAAAATCAAAGAAAGCACTTCGTTATGTACAAGCGATTTCATCTGCACCGCAAGCTTCTTATAAAAAAGAATTGCAAAAATCAAACCGAAAATCCAGCAAAGCTTACTGAATATGGCTTTGATAAAACCGCGGGCCATAGCAATAATTGCAAAAGTAAGAATGACTACAAACAATATAACATCAAATAAAGTAAAACTCATTTTATCCTCATATCTCTTTATATAATAATTCTGCAATTGCAAGAGCAGGTCTTTTAGTTCCGACCATATTCTTTACATTTAAAGCATATTCATTTCTTGTTTTTTCTTCAAGCATTTTTTCAAGTTTATTACAAAGAGACTGACTGTTTGCCTCTTCTCCAACAAGAACTACTGCAGCATTTTTTTCTTCAAAGAATTTTGCATTATCAACCTGATCACCACGAGTTCCGCTTCCGCAAAGAGGAATTAACAGCATAGGTTTGGCAAGGACAGCCGCTTCCCATAATGAATTGGCTCCTGCTCTTGAAAGAATAATATCTGCGGCTGCTATTACATCAGGCATTTCCTTGTAAATAAATTGATAAGGTTTATAATATCCCTGATATTTCTGCTTAAGTTCCTGTTCAATTTTATCATCAGCATTAAGTAAGCCGGTTTGATGCACAACAATAAAATGCTTACAAAGAAAATCAAGATTTTCATAAACAAGAGAATTTATTTGTCGTGCGCCGGAAGAACCTCCCAATACAAGAAGAATCGGCGGATGAGTTTTTTCTATCTTTAGATATTCAAGTCCTTTATCTGCATCTGCATTATACATAACAGGACGAACAGGATTTCCCGTTACTTCTACTCTTTCTTGATCTGCTTGTGGCAAACGTGTTTTTGTTTCTTCATAGGAAACAAACATTTTTTTAGCTGATTTAAAATTTATTCTGTTAGCTAATCCTAACGTAAAATCACATTCATGCGTATAGACAGGAATACCAAGATGCTTTGCGGCAAGAACAGGTGGCACACTTACAAAACCACCCTTTGAAAAAAGAAAGGCCGGCTTAAGTTTTTTTAAAATACGTCGTGCAGAAAAATAACCTGCTATAATTCTAAAGAGGTCTGTAAAATTCTGCCAGGAAAGATAGCGGCGCAGCTTTCCCGAAGGAATACCATAAAATGCATCTGCGGTAGCTTTTCCATCTGCTCCTATTGCTTTTTCAACAATCTGCCTGTCCATTCCTTTTGAACAGCCAATCCAATTTATAGTAATTTCTTTGTTTTCTTTATGAGCCAGAGCTTTTAGTTCATCTGCAACAGCAAGACCAGGATATATATGTCCTGCAGTTCCACCACCGGTAAAAGCAATTACATTTTTATTTAATTTCATAAAAAAATTATACACTAAATTCAAACTTTATAGAATGACAAAAAAAATATTTGCAGTTATAATTTTATTGGAATGAAAAAAAAGTCAAAATATGAATTTATTAAAGATAAACGACGCGTAAAAGTTTTTTATAGGAATGTATACAGCCACCTTATAATCGATTTTCTTTTTATTGCAATCCAGATTCTTATAATTGGTCTTTTTGTTTTTCGACTTGAAAAATCTATAGAAGTATATCTTGGAATTTCCCTTGGTCTTAGTGCTGGCTTTATGATTTTTATTGTAAATCAAAAGGGACGGAATGAATTTAAGCTTGCCTGGATAGTTCCTATGATTTTTCTTCCGCTTTTAAGTATTGCAGCTTATATTATGTATCATACAAATCTGGGCTCCCGTAATTATGGAAAAAAGCTTTCGGTTTTAAGAAAAAAATGCCAGGAGATGGAAGCACCAAAAGAGGAAGCTTCTTTGCAAGAGGAGGCTTCTTTGCAAGATGTGGCTTCTTTGCAAGAGGAGGCATCTTTGCAAGAGGTGCCATCTTCAAAAAGGATGCCTTCCCCTCAATTCCTGCCTGCTTCTGACAAGAGTTTTTCCGATTTACAGTTATATCTGACTAACAACTTTTTTCTTCCATACGAAAATTGTCAAACAAAATATTACCTGAATGGAGAAAGCTTTTTCCCTGAGCTTATAAAAGAAATTCAAAATGCACAAAAATATATTTTCCTTGATTTTTTTATTGTCGAACTGGACGCTTCCTGGAATGAAATTCTTGATGCTCTTGAAGAAAGAGCAAAAGCCGGAGTCGAAATCCGTTTAATTTGTGACGGGCTTGGTTCTCCTGTTGTTTCTACCCGTCTTTACCAAAAGTATTTAAAATCCAAGGGAATTAAATCCAGGGTTTTTATTCCAATAGTTCCAATTTTTTCTACTCATCTTAATCACCGCGACCACAGAAAAATTATCATAATAGACGGCAATACTGCTTTTACCGGTGGCCTTAATCTTGCCAATGAATATTTTAACAGGGGTAAAAATAAATTTGCCTACTGGAAGGATAATGCTGTAAAGATTCAAGGGCCGGCAATTCACACCCTGCTGCAACTTTTTCTTCAAAGCTGGAATATGTTTTCAAAAACCCCGGAAGATTTTTCTCCCTATTTTCCTGTTTGTAATCAAACTTTCACAGAGGCCGGAACGATTATTCCTTATGGCGATGATTTTTTTAACAATAAAGACATTGCCGAAAACATCTATTTATACATCATAAATAATGCAAAAAAATATCTTAATATAACAACGCCTTATATTCTTGTAGACAACCTTTTACAGGAGGCTTTATTTTTTGCCGCTGCAAGAGGTGTAGATGTGTCGATTATTCTCCCTTCCCGTCCTGACCATTTTCTTACCTTCTGCATTGGAAAAACTTTTTTGAACACTTTTGTAAAAAACGGAATTAAAGTTTATCTTTACAAAAAGGGTTTTATACACCAGAAGACTTTTATTGCTGATGATAAAATAGCAACTATCGGTTCTGTCAATCTTGACTATCGAAGCCTTTATCATCATTTTGAAAACGGTGTAATTTTTATAGATTCGCCAATAGTAAATGCCGTAAAAAATGATTTTGACAATATTTTAAAGGACTGCACATTGATGGAGCAAAAAGATTATAAAAAGATTCCGCTTCATATAAGGGCTATCGGGCGAGTTTTACGCATTTTTGCACCACTTTTTTGAAAATAGATTTTTACAAAGAAAGGAAAAATATATGATGAAGACTGCTGTAATTGGTCTTGGAAACATGGGAAGCAAATACGCCTGCTTGATTCAGGATGGAAACATTTCCGGAATGGAGCTTGCAGCTTTAACCAGAATAAAAGAACAATATCAAAAAGCTTTAGAAGCTTCTATAAATAAAGGTATTCCTGTTTTTGATTCTGCAGATGATTTATTTGATGCTGTACAAAATAACAAGCTTAAGCTTGATGCAGTAATTATCTGTACGCCTCATTATTCACATGAAAAAATTGCCTGCCGCGCCTTTGAACTTGGTTTAAATGTTTTGTGCGAAAAGCCTCTGGGTGTTTTTTCAAGACAATCAAGAAATATGCTGCAGGCTGCAAAAACTTCAGGCAAAAATCTTTCGGTGATTTTTCAGTTAAGAACAAAGCCTGTATATAAAGAATTAAAAAGAATTGTAGAAAGTAAAAAATATGGCAAACTAAAAAGGATGCATTGGCTTATTACAGACTGGTACAGACCAGAAGGATACTACACTTCCAGTTCCTGGCATTCAAATTGGAAAACTGATGGTGGAGGTGTCATACTAAATCAGTGTCCTCACAATCTTGATCTGCTTCAATGGATTTGCGGAATGCCGGCGAGACTACAAGCCTTCTGCCATGAAGGAAAATATCATAACATAGAAGTTGAAGATGATGTTACAGTATATTTTGAATGGCCAGACGGCGCAACAGGAACTTTTGTTGCTTCTACAGGCGACGCCCCTGGAGTAAACAGAATTGAACTCTTTTTGGACGAGGCTCTTATAATCTGCGAAAACGACACATTAAAGATTGGAGAACTTCTGCCAGAACTTGGCACATCCGAAGCTCAATACAGAAGAAACTCAATGGATTTTTTTAAACCAATACAAGGCACATGGACAACAAACACCCTGCCTGCCGAATCAAATCCATACCAGAAAGTTCTGCAAGCTTTTTGTGATGAATGCATTTCAAATGGAAAATCTGTCGCAGAAGGCTTAGATGGTCACAAGACCATGATAATTTCCAACGCTATTTATTTATCTTCCTGGCAGCACAAAATGATTGAACTTCCTCTAGTAAACTCAAAAGAAGAAATCAAATTTGAAAAAAAGTTTGAAAAGGAAATGAAGAAGAAATTTTAGGTGATGGATTTGATAAATGGCAAAAAGCATAAATTGTAAGAAAAACTTGGGGAATTTATGCTTTTTTGTAGTTACCGGAGGCCTAACCTAAAAGGATCACAAAAAATTCTTCGTATCCGCCCAAAAAACACACCAATGTCATGTTCTTTGTTAAGTTTCATGTTAAGTTTGGTGTTATACCTGCCTAAACTTTGAATTTTTAAGTTCCCAAACTCTGTTAAATTGGGTTGCTTAACCATTAAAAGAATAGACAAATGGCTTTGCTAAATCCTTAAGAAATAAGGATTTAGGCAAAAAAAATGGCTTCTAACTTGCGTTAGAAGCCAAGTGCCACAGGTTGGAATCGAACCAACGACATACGGATTTTCAGTCCGGCGCTCTACCAACTGAGCTACTGCGGCGAATGTTTTAATATAGTAATAAAATGAGGGATTTATGTCAAGAGAGTAAATGACAATTTTACAAAAAAAGTTCCCCGTAAAATAAAACGTGAAAAAACTTCTTCTCAAAATAAAACTTGTTATTTTGACATTCTCCCATTATAATATAAGCATGAATTTCCTAGTAATGAGCAATGATGTCGTTTTTGTTTCAAAAATGATTGAAGAAATTAAAAAAGAAGAAGAAGGCGCTTTAATTCTTACATGTGATTTTCAGGAAGAAAACCTTGTAAATATAAGACCGAGTCTTGATAATATTTCTTTGAGTGTTATATATTCTGATCCCTTAAAATTTAAAAGTATTGAAGAAACAACTCTTCTTTCAAGTCTTGTTGGATATCTTTATGCAAATAATACACCAGTAATTACTAATGATAGAGACATTGCATATCATACACTTTTTACAGATGATGGCGTTCAGTTTATAAACGGTGAAGATAAAATTTTCTCTTACATCCAGAAACAATACAGTAAATTAATAACCAAAAATAATAAACGCGAAGCAAAGAAAGAGCTTATGCTCCGAGGCATTCCTTGTACAGCCGATTGTTTTGGCCAGTATCTTGCCAAAAATAAAACAGATATCTGCAACCTTTTTATAGAAGCAGAAATTGATCCAAATGCCCGTGATGATTTTGGAACACCTCTTTTAAATCTTGCAGTTCGCAACGATAATGAAGATTTTGTAAACAAGCTTCTTGATGCCGGAGCCGAAATAAATGCCGTTTCCGAGGATCGTGGTTATACAGCTGTAATGGATGCAGTATGGCGTGGCAATTTCGAAATCACAAAGCTTTTAATAGAAAAAGGTGCCGATCTTAATACAATCAGTAAAGAAGGTCAGTCAAATCTTGTTCTTGCCGTTGGTGCCGACCGTGTAAAAATCTGCGAAATCCTTGCCAAAAATGGCGCTGACCCGGATATCAAAGATCAGATGGGGATGAGTGCTTATGGCTATGCTTCATTGTTTAAGAAGACCGAAATTGTTGATATATTGAAGCCGTATCATAAGGAATAGGTGACAGGTTTTAGGTTTTAGGTTCCAGGAGGGGAAAGCCTTCCCCTAATATGTTGTGTCATCTGTCAAGAGAAAAATGCAGGTAAGATCTTTCGGCAATTTACCAACTCTAAGATTCTTGGATAACTGAAATCAGTTCCACATAGGTCAATGGATTCGCCAAAGTTCT
>JAGCTZ010000018.1 GCA_017963165.1 Treponema sp. | reverse complement strand
TTCAAAATAATGACGGCGTAAATCTTCCAGTGCACGTGCTGCCCCATGCCAGGCCGGATTGATTTTCTTTACCAGTGCATTAGAATCCTGAGTTACAGGCTCTTCCTTCATATATGAAATATAAAGCTTTAAGAAGATGCCACCCTTTTTTATGAGTGATTTAATTTTTGGAACTACAAGTTCAGGATTAAAATACCAGAAGCACTGGCAGGCTGTAATTGCATCAAAAGAATGCTGGGGATAATTTAGATCTTCTGCAGCAAGTTTTTCATAATGAATGTTATCCATGCCTAACGAAAGATTTCTTGCAATTTCAAGCTGCTCTTCCGAAATATCTGTTGCAGTAATATCAGCTCCATACTGATACAGATTTCTTGGAAAGACGCCTGTGCCTGTTCCAAGATCCAGCCATTTTGTGCCGGCTTTTCCAATTCCAAGAGAATATAATTTATCAAAAAGTGATTGCGGATAAATATCTCTGAAGCGGCCATAGTATTCAGCAGTTTTTCCAAAATCAAAGGCCTTGCCGTTATCCACCTGGATTTTTTCAAGTCTGCCGCTTTCTGCTTTGTATAAATCCTTGCTGCGGTACTTTATATCATAAGGAACATAGCTCAGTATTGAAATATCTGATTTTTCATACTCCGCAGGATTGCAGCCGAACTCTGCAAAGAAGGCCCGTTGAAATCCATCTGTGCTGTCATAGCCTGCTTCAAGGGCCACATCAAGAACTTTCTTTTTTTCTTCCTTAAGCTTTCTTGCCGCTTCTGAAAGTCTTGCCCGACGGATATAATCTGCAATGCTTATTCCGGCAGCTTCCTTAAAACTTCTGTAACACTGCCATTCAGATAAATCTACCTGCTCTGCAAGATTTTCCAGAGTTAGTTTTTCATAAAGATGAGATAAAATAAACTTCTGAAGTTTGTAAACTCTTTCTTCTTTTTCGCTGAACATATTTTTATTATATTTCTGATTAAAATGATTTTCTCGACTTTTTTTGCAAAAAATTAAACTTGTCCTGGATAACTTATCTCATCACCCCAGCTTACAATTGTTTCGTAAAAACCCTGAACCTGGATAAGGCCGTAAGACCACAAAAAGGCGCGGTCTTTTTCACAAATCTCATTCAGACTTTTCCAGACAACTTCACGGAGCCCGGGATTTTCGCTGCCAGCTTCTTCGGGGTCGTAACCGGTAATGGCCTGCTGGTCGTCAGGGACTGCTACTTCAAAAGAATATTCCTTTCGTCCATGAGAGTACACAATGGCAAGAGGCTTAACAATTGTTCCGTTCAGACCGCATTCTTCTTTGAGCTCGCGCAGCACTGTCTGCTCCGGAGTTTCACCTTCTTCTATGCCACCACCTGGAACCGAAAAGAATTCCTTCCCGTTATTTGCATCTTTATAACACAACCGCTCCATCAGGATTTTTCCATTACGGACAACAATGGCTACACTTCTGTTTCTCAATTTCAATCCCACCTATTTTAAATCTTCATAATATTCCAGC
>JAGCTZ010000160.1 GCA_017963165.1 Treponema sp. | reverse complement strand
CAGAAACTTAATCTTTTCTTCGATTTGCTGTTTTTTCTCTTCAAGCCCTTTCAATTCTTCGCGAGCCATTTCTTTCATGTCGTGGTCTTCTTCTTCAGTTATGAGCACTTTGGCATCTTCTATGCCCTGAAGAACAGACTTGTATTCTTCGTAAGCTTCCATGACGCTTGATAAGTGCGAATGTTCGCGCATAATGTCTTTATACTTTTTCGGGTCTTTGACCAGTTCCGGGTCTTGTATCTGTTCGTTTACTTCGGCAAAACGCTTTGCCATTTGTTCCAGTCGCTTAATCATGCTGAAAGTATAGCAAATTGTGACTACATAGAAAAGGCGTTTTGCATTTGGGTTTATCTATGTTTCGGGATTAATTTGGCAAAACGCCAAGTTTCCGCCTGCGGAAACTTGAAAGATTGTGGTCAGGATTTGAATGAATCTAGAGCCTTCTTCCGGTTGGTGTATATTAGATGCAGGCTTTATTCGTGCCGAGGGTTTAATACCTGTTTCCGTAGGAAACATCCCTCTCTGGGGCGAAATAAAGGGTATTAAACCTGAGTGCAATTCCTTAGCAGAACGAACGATACCCCGCACGCCGCTAGGAGCTTCGCTGCGCGTCTGCGTTCAGGCTTAGTTATAGATCCAGATTCCTGTGTATTCTTTGATGATTTCCAGTTTTCTTTGGATTATGTCATCTTTCATTGAATCGCCAAAAAAGCCGCCCATTATTCTTCCGGCTTCTTCGTAATTGCTGAATTTGTAATCAGTTTCGATTATGTATTCTTTAAAGCCGTTATCAACAAGTGTATGATAAAACTGGGCAAGTTTTTCTCCCGGTGGATTTGCTGATTCTACGTTTGTTCCCATAGTTTCAATAAAAATGACTTTGTCTGCCCGTTTTGTAGTTTCTTTAATAAGCATTTGAATGGTCTGAACCCTGGTTTCATTATCTTGAACTACCAAATGCCCGAAACTCCAGCCTTCAATTATTATGTCAAACTTATTTTCAATGGAATTAATCTGCTTGTTGTCAATAATGGAATATTCTATTTTGTCTGACCATTTCGTCAAGTTTATCTTTGCTTTGTCAATCATGTGCTGCGAATTATCGAATGCAAAGACCTTTTGAACCTTGTCTATATAGTTTTTTGTAACTCTGCCGGTTCCTATTCCAAATTCGCCGACAACTTTATTTTCCCATTGGATATTGCTGTTAAGAAACTTAAAAAGATTGTTGTTGTAATCTTCGTGATTAACCAATTCGTCATACAAGTCTGAATAATTTTTGTAAACATCGAACATATTTGCCATAATCTGCTCCTTGTGTTTTAGAGTTTCTTAAGAAACGAATGTTTTGTGTCAATTTCAAAGCCGTTTTCTTTATAAAAGTTTAATGTACTTTCGCGGTTTGAGCCAGTTTCCAAAGAGATTTTATAACAATTTTTGTTCTGCGCAATCTTTATAGCTTCCTGTAAAAGCATAGAAGCAAAGCCCTTTTTGCGGTAAGCTTCATGCGTTACCACATTTTCTACAACGGCAAATGAACGCATGTTATGGGTCAGGCTTGGAATAATTGCAAGCTGAACAGTTGATACAACCCGGTTAT
>JAGCTZ010000159.1 GCA_017963165.1 Treponema sp. | reverse complement strand
TACAGTTTTGCGCTCACCTCACGTAAACAAGAAATCTCGTGAGCAGTTTGAAATGCGCACACACAAACGTCTTATTGACATTATGAACCCATCACAGGATGTTATGGATTCATTGATGAAGCTTGAGCTTCCTGCCGGTGTTGATGTAGTTATCACACAATAGTGTATCAAAAACCCTTTTTTACAGGGTTAAACCTTCGGGTAAAACGGGTGTAAAAACCCATAAAATAAAGGGTACGGTCCCTCTGGATGGGATGACGGCCATAAGGAGATATCAGAATGAAAGGTCTGATTGCTAAAAAAGTTGGCATGACACAAGTTTTCGACGAAAGCGGAAATCTGACACCAGTAACCGTAATCCAGGTCGAGCCAAATGTTGTCGTTGCTAAGAAAACAAAGGAAAATTGCGGTTATGATGCAGTTGTTCTTGGTCTTGATGATATGAAAGCTTCAAGAGCAAGCAAAGCATATGCCGGACAATTCCCAGAGAACATCACTCCTAAGCGCTGCTTGAAAGAGTTCCGCAATTATGAGAAAGAAGTGAATGTTGGTGACCTTGTTGGTCTTGAACTTTTTGAAGGTGTGCGATTCCTCGATGTAACAGCCACATCAAAAGGTAAAGGTTTCCAGGGTGTAATGAAGAGATGGGGTTTCCATGGCGGACGTGCTACACATGGTTCTAAATTCCATCGTGAGCCGGGTGGTACAGGAGAATGTACAACACCAGGACACAGCTTTAAGAATATTAAGCTTCCTGGACACATGGGAAACAAGAGAATTACTATTCAGAATTTGAAGATCGTTAAAGTTGATCCAGAACTCAAAGTAATTATGGTTCGTGGTGCTGTTCCTGGTAACAAGAATTGCACTCTCATCGTTAAGTCCGCAGTTAAGAAATAAGGAGACAGAATATGGAAAAGAAAGTATATTCAACTTCTGGCAAAGAACTGCGTACAATCACACTTGATGATAAAGTATTCGGTCTTCCAGTTAATGATGACGTTATTTACTATGCCATCACAAATGAATTAGCTAATAAGCGCGTTGGTACAGCCTGCACAAAAACTCGTTCTGAAGTACATGGTTCTAATGCAAAACCATATAAGCAGAAGGGTACAGGTAACGCTCGTCGTGGTGATAAAAAATCTCCAATCACTGTTGGTGGTGGTACAATTTTTGGACCAAAACCAAGAGATTTCAGCTATGCTATTCCTAAGAAAGCTAAGCAGCTCGCAATCAAGTCTATCCTCAGTTCACATGCTCAGGGTGAAAGACTTACAGTTGTAGAAGATTTTACTATCGAAAGCGGAAAAACAAAGGATCTTGTAAAGATTCTTAATAACTTTGCAAAAGATGAAAGAACAGTTCTTATCCTTAAGGATGATGACGGAAAAATCAAGCAGGCTGCTAGAAACATTCCTAACTTGACTTTCCTTTCTTATAATCGTCTTAATGCACACGATTTGTTCTACGGAAGAAAGGTAATAGTACTTGAAAGTGCTGTTAAGAATCTTTCAGACTTCTATGCAGATGATAAGGAGGCTAAATAATGAATTACGAAGATATTCTTATTAAGCCTGTTGTTTCAGAAAAAGCAAGTGCTTTGCGTGAACAGAATAAATATGTATTCATTGTTCATCCGGATGCAACAAAAACACAGATTAAAGAAGCTGTAACACGCTTGTTTAAAGTAAAGGTAGTTGGATGCACAACAATGAATGTGCTTGGAAAAATGAAGCGTCTTCGTGGTAGACCTGGACGCACAGCTTCGTATAAGAAAGCTATTGTACGTCTTGCAGAAGGCGAAACAATCGCAGCATTCGAAG
>JAGCTZ010000158.1 GCA_017963165.1 Treponema sp. | reverse complement strand
GACCAGTTTAGTCTGTACGGTTGTTTCCTTCCCTTGTCTGTCAAAGATCTGATTTTTGCCGCAACGGTCTGTTGCGACGTGCGAGATTTAATATATACCACCATCCAAAAACTGTCAATATCTCAATACCCGTTTTTGCAAAAAAATTTAATTTTTTTTATAAAACCCATTTCTTCAAAAATTGACCGGGACCATCATTATTATTATCAAAATCAGTTATATAATCAGCAATTGCTTTAATTTCCTCAAGTCCATTACACATTGCGATACCATAACCTGTCATACGAATAAGGCTTTCATCATTCATGCTGTCACCAAACCCCATTGTCTTTTCCATTGGAATGCCAAGTTCAGCTGCCAGCCATGAAACAGCCTCGCCCTTTCCGCAATCAGGAGGAAGGATTTCCAGAAAATAAGGCTTGCTTGTAAAAATAACAGCATGATTTCCAAATTCTTTCCGAAGCACATTCTGAAGTTCCAACAGCTGTGATGGTTCACCAGGTACAAGCATTTTTGTAAATCCTTTTTTTAGGAATTCATCATAATCTGAAACTGCCTGACCTTTAAGACCGCATAAATCAACATCAAGCTTAGTCCACTTTGTAGCTTCGCGATAATAAATTGTATCCGGAGTATAAACCTCGGAGCGAAGTCCCCTTTCTTCGGCAATCTGATTTGTCTTAATAAGAACTTCGGGTTCCACTTTCCGGCAATAAATATTCTGGCGTTTATGCAAATCAAAAACACTGCAGCCGTTTATGGCAATAATATAACGTCCAGCTTCTTTACCTGCAATTTCGAGTCGCCTTACAAAGGGAAGAATTGCATCTTCTGCTCTGCCGGAACATAAAACAACATAAATCCCTTTTTCGACACATTCACGGAGAGCCTGCACATTCAAATCGGTAATCCTGAGTTCATCATTTAAAAGAGTGTCGTCCAAATCTAAAGCAACAAGCTTAACATCAAGTTTATTCATTATGCGTATTTTATAGAAGCAAGGTAGATTTGTAAATATTTTTTTCTAGCGAAATACAAACTGATGCATTATAATTGAAAAAAAATATAGGAGAAATAAAAATGAAAAGAGCTGCTGTTTTTTTTGCAGATGGATTTGAAGATGTTGAAGCTTTGAGTCCTGTTGATTATATGAGACGTGCAGGTATTGAAGTTGTAACAGTTGGAGTTAAAGGTACTCCTTTTAACAGAACATTAATTGTTACAAGTTCGCATAAAGTTCCAATGATTATGGATATGTCAATGCAGGATTTTATGGCTGAATATGGTGAGAATCTTCCTGACTGCATCGTTTGCCCTGGTGGTGGTGTTGGTGCTATCAATCTTTCTGAAAATGCGGAGCTTCTGTCATACATTGAAAAATGCAATAAAGCCGGAAAGCTTGTCACTGCAATCTGCGCATCTCCTGCTGTTGTATTTGGAAAAACTGATGTATTAAAGGATAAAAAATGGACCTGTTATCCTGGAATGGAAAATGAAGCAAAAGCTGAATATGCTGAGGGATATTCAAATCAGGTATTTATTACGGACGGAAACCTTGTTACTTCAAGAGGTCCTGGTGCAAGCGAACAGTTTGCAATGGAGCTTGTAAGAATTCTTGCAGGTCAGGAAACCTACGACAAGATTCATGAGGGATCTCAACAGAGATAACTTAGAAGACAAGGTTATCTACATTCAGTGTTGCAGTTTCGGCATCGTCTATCTGAACTCTAAAGGTGCGTTCTGCAACCTGAGTTGAGAACTCTTCCCTTCCCGAAGTTTGGACTGCAGTTACCGACCAGGTATATTCGCCGTTATCAGAAACAAGACTTAAATCATTTGAAGTTAAATCAAAGCGCGTTGTATTGACTGTCTTTGAAATAAGAATCTTTCCACTTGAATCCTTAATAACGAATTTATAATTTCTTGCACCAGTTACTTTTTGCCAGGTAAAATCTATCTGCGGGCGGAGTGTGTCAAAATCTTCTTCGCCGAAATTCTTTCCCTGTACAGGTGATAGAAGAACCGGGGTTGTTTGCGCAAAGGCATTTTTTGAAAGATCATTACGAGCAGCCTCTTCTTCGACTCGACGGGCTTCTTCTTCCTGACGTTTTTGTTCTTCCAGACGAGCTTCTTCTGCTTTGCGTTCTTCTTCTGCTTTGCGTGCTTCCTCGGCTTTACGCTCTTCTTCAGCTTTACGTGCTTCCTCGGCTTTACGCTCTTCTTCAGCTTTACGTGCTTCCTCGGCCTTACGCTCTTCTTCTGCTTTACGTTCTTCTTCAGCTTTACGTTCTTCCTCGGCTTTTCGTGCCTCTTCGGCTTTACGTGCTTCTTCAGCCTTACGTGCTTCCTCTGCTTTTCGTGCTTCTTCAGCCTTGCGTGCCTCTTCTGCTTTACGTGCTTCTTCGGCTTTACGCTCTTCTTCAGCCTTACGTGCTTCTTCTGCTTTGCGTGCCTCTTCAGCCTTGCGTTCTTCCTCTGCCTTTCGCGCCTCTTCAGCCTTACGTGCTTCTTCAGCCTTGCGTGCCTCTTCTGCTTTACGTGCTTCTTCAGCCTTACGTGCTTCTTCGGCCTTCTTAGCCTCTTCTTCCTTACGCTTCTGCTCCGCTAACCGTGCCTGCTCAGCTTTTCTTGCTTCCTCAGCTTTACGCGCTTCCTCTGCCTTACGTGCCTCTTCCGCTTTACGAGCCGCCTCGGCCTTACGTTTTTGCTCTGCAATACGTGCTTCTTCTGCCTTTCGTGCAGCTTCCTCTTTTCGCTTCTGTTCGGCAATACGCGCCTGCTCTGCTTTTCTTGCGGCTTCGGCCTTACGCGCTTCTTCCGCCTTTCGTTCTTCTTCTATACGCTTTTCTTCGGCAAGCCGTGCTTCTTCTGCTATCTTACCGGAATGCAAATCCTTTAATCTTTCGTAATCAACTTCCTGATTTTCCTGAACTTCAACCAGTTCTTCTGAAAATTCGGAACGAGCCTGCACAAGTGCTTCCTTCTGCAGTTCTTCATTCTTCTTCTGGGCCTGCTGCGTTTCCTGAACTATCTGTTCAATTTCTTCTTCACGTTCCTGACCATAAGCAGTAATAAGTGCCTGCTTAAGATTCTTTTCTGCAGGATCATGAACAAGAATTGTACCGGCAGGATATTCAATATTTTCTGAATACTTCTGGTCACCAGGAATTGCACGCCAGTAAAGAACATCATCAGGCGCCGCAAAATCAAGAACAACAGAACCACGCCTACTTACAGAATTAAAATATTCTGTATCAACAATCGAAGAGAAATTCTGGTTATATGAAAATTCAATCTTTACATTATTTATGTTAGTCCAATAGAACGGAATCTGCTCCTTAATCTCTTTGTCCTGTGTAATTGAATAATCTGCAGGAGGCACAAGCACCTGGAAACCAGCTGTTTTTTGAGATGCAGTCTTTTGTGCCCCACCATTATGCGCCCCCGAATCTGTCTGTTCCGGCGTTTTACCTTTAATTCTTTGAGCAACAGAAGCGGCAGCATTCTTTGTAGTTTCCAACGTCTTTTTAGCAGCAGACCTTACAGACTTAGGAAGAATAGAATCATCAGCCTTTGAATCAATTGTTTCCGGCTTAACCTGAACAGTATATGTCTGCCCCGCCGAAATGACATTTCTTTCCGTAACTTGCGCAGCTTCAGTCTCTTTACCCTCTTCTGTAACCTTTGTCTGAATTACTTCACCTTCGGAACAATAAACGGTAGCCGTTGTCATTCCATCTTCCGAAATACGCCCAGCAAGACTGAATAAGGCTTTTGTATTTTTATCAAGCACATACAAATCATCACCAATCCGGATAGAAAGATCATCCTGACGAGAACCGGAACTCAACGAAACAGAACCGCTTATAAAATGAAGCAGTTTGTCTTCGCCTACCCTCATCATAGAATTTGGATGGATTTCTGCGGAACCAGTTTTTATCTGTTCAAGTTCATCATAAGAATAAACAACTCTTGATATATTTCCTTCTTCATCATCAACTACATAATTATCATCTTTGAAAATGAGTTGTGCTTCGGATAACTCTTCTGTAAGAATATAATCACCCTTGTAAATTGTACTTTTGAGCTTTAAATATTCCCAGACATTTTCGTGTTCAATACGACGACGTGGAGATTTTTTCTTAAAGGTAATAATTCCTACTGGAACATCGGCTTCACTTGCAAGCGATTTGTAAATAAGATTTTGAAAGCAATACAAGGCACCAGCAATTCCTGCGAGACAAATTACAACTGTAATAAAATCGACAAAATGATTTCTTCGTCTATTTGCCAATCTTGTACTTCTTTTCTTCTTCATCAGTATTTACCTTATCAAGTTCAGGCTCATCCCAGCCAAGGAATTTGCGAAGCTTATGAATATCCTGCGGTCCCTTTACTCCCTTTGCATTTACAACGGCGTACATCTTAATAGGGTCAGTTTTTCCCTTAACATGAACGCCAGGCATTTCTTCTGCTATGATTTTATCTTTTATCAAAAGATATGTATTTTCTGTGATGAGAATGTCTGTTGCAAATGGTTTATTCAACGCCTCTGTACGACTGGCAAGATTTACCGTATCACCAATTACCGTATAGTTCATATGATCTTCGGAACCAATCTGTCCGGCAACAATCGGGCCACTATTTATACCGCAACCAATTTTTATTGGATTACGTCCATGTTTAATCTGATTCTGATTAAAATGATAAAGTGCAATTCGCATCATAAGCGCAGCTTTTACAGCAGCCCACGCATCTTCTTCCGGGGAACCATTTGTTGTAGCAGCACCCCACACAGCCATAACTGCATCACCAATAAATTTATCTACAATTCCATTTGTCTTGTTAACACAATCTACCATGCGCGTAAAATAATCATTTAAAAATTCAACAACCTGTGGCGCTGTCATTTTTTCGGACATTGCTGTAAAGGAGCGGATATCACTAAAGAAGACTGTTGCATTTTTGTCTTCGCCGCCAAGTGTAAGCTGACCACTTGCTGCTTTTTCGGCAATATCTTTATTTACAAATTTTGTAAACGTACTCATAAGGCGCTGTCGTTCTGCGAGCCCTTTCGACATTTTAGTAAACCTATCGGTAAGATAACCAATTTCATCTTTCGTTCTTGGACGCAGGTGAATATTATAATTTCCTTTATCAATACTGTGAGTTGCGGCAACAAGGTCTTCAATCGGATTTGTAAGAGAGCGGCTAAAGAATCTGATTATCAGAATTGCAAGGAAGAACACTGCAACCGAAAAAGCAATTATTCTTAAAGCCGTAAGATTGATTGCTTTAAGAATTGAAGACTCTGATGCAAGAGTAATTACAGAGCAGGAATTATCAAGAATGTTCATGCGGATATAAATCCAGTTATTGCCCTGGCTATCCTGGAATACATATTCATTTCCGGAGCTGCTGCTTAAAACCTCTGTAACAATGTCGAAGGATGGAACAAGACCTGCATCAAGCACAGTCTGATTATCTTCGTAAATAAGGGCTTCTCCCCTGCTGTTCACGACATAAGTTGCATTTGAATTTTTAAAACAGGTTTCCTTAAGTGCTTCGACATTAAAGCCTACGCAGACAAATTTTCCGTTATTCTTAAACATTATTCCAAGTACATAAGACTTATCTATAACGTTTGACAAATCCTTTATTTCCACTGTTCCACCAAGCACAGAGCCTACAAGAATAGGATTTCTGTCTACCCAACTACTGAACAGTTCGTCCGCCTTTGGATTTGTTCTGCCAAAAGCAGGTGCAGCCTTATAGCCGGAATCTGTATCATAAATAAAAAGAAGGTCATCATTTGCATTACAAAGTTCTTTAAAGAAAAGCTCCTGTTCTTCTTCAAAATCTTCATCTTCCGAAATTACATAAATTACATTGAGGTAATTATTTACGCTTCCCTGAATATTCTGAAGCTTTGTCTGAACAGCGTTTGCAGTTGTTTCGTTAAGCGAAATTGTATTCGACTTTGCATTAACACGCTGGTCATTTGCAAAAAGAATATAAACAAGTGCGACAGTTATCCCAAGAACAAGAATAACAAGACCTGCGAAAATTGCACCAAGTTTTACACCAATAGGATGCTTTACCTTAATTCTTCTTTTTTTCATTATCAGTTACCTCAAAATCAAAGAAGGTTGCTTCGTTCCATTCGTCTTTACACATTGGAAGAATACAGCACATCTTAATACTATCCACATCCAGTTTTTTCTGACTGGAGTAACTATACTTTTTAAGTTTTTTATATGGAATTTCAACTTCGGTAAGTTCGTCTTCTACTGTCTTAAATTTATAGTAGAAGTAGCCGCCTCCCTCGGTCGTAAGAATAAAGTTATAACTGTTTCCGTCACCCTGAACCTTAAATTTGATTCTGTCGCCTGTTTGAATATAATCAATAATTTCCTGTGGTGATTCCTGATTTATCCATGTATCAAGTTCACGTCTATACCAGGCAGGAGCAAGACCTTTAAGCCTTACGCCAAGCACAAGTGTGTCATCCACAAGAACAGAAACATTCCTCATCACAAGGTCATTTATCGGACACCAGTTTCTTGCATCTTCAAGCGGTGTATTGTAAGCTCCGTGGAACACTTCATCATTTAGATAAAGGACAGTTGCAGAACAGTCTACAAGTCCCGACAAATCTCTTTCTGTGTTATCATCAGGCAGCCAGTCAAGTACAATTATCTGACCACTTGTCCATCCGGCAAAAGCTCCAGTCTGAACAACAGTTGTTCTTACAGGCAGCCTTATTGATTCTATTTTTGTATCACCCGCAAAAGCATTTGTCTTTATTATAAGCGGAGTTGCATCCTTTATATTTCTTTCAAATTTAACTTCCGCCAAATTCTTACAATCGGCAAAAGCATTTTCTTCTATCGTCTGAACATTAGGATCTAACGTAACAGTTTTAAGAGAATTAAAGTTTGCAAATCCACCGACAGAACTACTCTTATAAATTTCAATTTCATCAACCGGAATCTTTCGTTCCGGTTCAATAAGCGTTGAACCTTCGAGCGCACCAGGCTTTGTAATTTGTGCAGATTGAGTAATAACCTTTCGCTTAAACTTATAAGAACGCAGAGGGAATGAAAATCCGAACGAAACAGATTCTGTAAAATATCGCGAACTAAACAGATTATTAAGAATAAGATTGTACCTTACATCAATAACTGTAAACAAAACTACGCCAGCCTGTGCATAAGCATAAGTCTGATTTTTATCCTTAAATATTCCCAAAACAGAATCAAAATCTTTTATTCCCGACTGAGGTATAACAAGATTCTGGCCTAAACCTGCGCCCAAATATGGCTGGAAATAATTATTTGGTATGGCAAATCTTAAAGTTGCAAAGACAGCATGTTCTGCGTCCAACGTTACTGTCCTATATTCATAACCTGTAGAAAGAGAAACAAAGCCAAAGTTTACAAGATCTAATTCTACTCCGACAACAGTTGTCATATCCTTAAGGAAGGTCAAATCAAATTTGAAATTCGAAAACAACGGTGGCATTCGCTTTTTCATTTCAAGTTCATTATCAAAATATACAACAGAGCCGACAGAATCTGCGTCAAGGGTAACTGCTCCGCCACTTCCAACCGGCCTGAAAAAAGTTTTTGAAACTACACTGTCTGTCATTTTATTCTGCGAAAGCTTAAGGCGGTTATCTATATCGCAGTACACAACATCGTAAGAAGCTTCGTCTTCTATAATAAGAGCATATTTTGCAATTGTAAGCTCATCGGGAGTAAGTGTTCCCGTAAGTTTTTTTCCTGATAAAGAAAGCGAAAGCTTTACCCGCTTATTGGAATCTATTGTAGAATCGTATTCCGAAACAAGCGTATAAGTTTTGGAAGAATCAAACTTACTGTCAATAATTGTTACATCAACATATTCTGATTTTTTATTGTATTTTGTTTTAAGCTTTTTAACGTGACCCGTATAATCATTTACAAACGGCTTTTTTACAAGGCAGATAAATTTTGCAGACGCGCCATTCCAGCTTTTTGCAATAAGATTGTAATAACCTGTCCGTAGCTTTTCTATTTCGCAGGTCATTGTAATCTGTGCATTTCCACCACCCTGCTTATAGATGCCTGTAATTTCAAGGTCTATATTATCGCGCGCAAGCTCTGTTTCAAACGGATAAGGAAAAGTTCCTTTTGCAGGCTCAAGATAAAAATCTGTATAAGTATTAAAGCCTTTTCCTTTTATTGAAAATTCATACTTTCCAAAATTCTTTTCTGCAAAAAAGTTTACGTTATAATGCTCGTCAACTTCAAAGCCTTTTTCGGGTGTAATCTGATTTGCTGCATCATCAAGAACAAGCAGTTCTATTGAATCGCGGTTATCTCCAGGATTCCGAACCTCCAGTGCATAGTAGCCAGCCGAAAGCTTTTGCGGATCATAAGAAACAACAACGGAATAGTCTTTTGAATTTCGCTGGATGACTTCGAGCTTCTGCTCCTTGCGGTCATCACAATAATTTATAAATTCCTTGCCGCCTTCGGAATTTTCGTCTTTTGGTACAAGATAAAATTCCGTTTTTGGAGAAAAAATATTGCGGCCTTTTATAAGGATAGAATTTTCGCCGAAACCTTCCGGTGCAGTAATATAATTTGCGGCATCGTAGCCACCCGGGAGAGCATCGTCTGCAATATTGTTTGAACTGTCATGATTTATAAAAAGAACAGGAGCATTCCATTCCTGACTTTTGGGAAGAAAACGCTCGTTTAAATACGGAATGTTTTCTTCAAGAATTTTAAAGGTTACCCATTCAGACGATTTACCTTTTCGTCCTATAAGGTTGTAGGTTGCAATAGAAACCCTGAAGGTTCCTGGAGTGAACAGAATTTCAACCTGGGTTTCTGTTGTTTTGACTGTTTTGTATTCACTCCAGGTATCTGTCGAAGCATCATATTTTTCGACAGTAACACCGTACTGCTTTGCTTTTGCAACCGGCTCCCATGAAAACAATTCGTACTGCTCATTAATCTCTTCTGCATTAGAAGTACTTTCCTGAGCAGTTAGTTGACACAGCAGCGAAATTGTCAAAAACAAAAACAGGACGAATTTTCTCATTTACCTATAATGTCGCGTGCAAGAATCTTTGCAATGTTAGGGCGTTTTACGAGGTCACCCTTTAAGCCTTCTTCGCGGGCCTTATTTACATAGTTAGGATCCTGGAAGCTGTACTTAAAGTTTGTATGAACATCGTAAGTTCCCTTCATAAGAGCGTAAGCATCTTCTGTCATTACAAGCTCTTCATCTGTAGGAATTACAAAAATCTTTGTTTTGCTGTCATCGGCGTGGATGTAAGTTTCTGCATTTCCACAGAAGCTCCATTCGTTGCGCTGAGCATCAATCTTAATTCCATATTCTTCAAGACCGGAACAAGCCTTCATACGTGTAATTGGTCCACGCTCGCCTACACCTGCAGTCCAAACGATTGCATCTACATGACCAAGTTCTGCCATGAAGGCACCAATGTATTTCTTAATGCGCAAAGCTTCCATATCAATAGAAAGCTGGCAAAGCTTGTCGCCCTTTGCTGCATCAATTTCAATATCGCGGCGGTCAGAGTATTTTCCTGTAATACCAAGACATCCACACTTCTTGTTCAAGGCTGTATCCATTTCATCTGCAGTCATACCAGTTTTGCGCATGATGTAGAAAGGAAGAGCCGGGTCAAGGTCTCCAGAACGTGTACCCATTACAAGACCTTCAAGAGGAGTAATACCCATTGTTGTATCGTAGCAAACACCGTTCTTTACAGCACACATAGAAGAACCGTTTCCAATGTGACAGATGATAAGGTTTGTATCTTTAGGATCTTTTCCAAGAAGAACAGCAGCACGTTTTGCAGTGTAAAGGAAAGAAGTTCCGTGGAAACCATAGCGGCGTGCAGCATATTTTTCGTACCATTCGCGTGGAATAGCATACTGGAATGTTTCTTCCGGCATTGTCTGGTGCCATGCTGTATCCATAATTGCTGAATGAGGAATGTTTGGCATAACCTTCTGAGCAGCTTCAATACCCATGATATTTGCAGGCATATGAAGAGGTCCAAGATCAATTACCTCGCGGAAACCGTCAAGAACTTCTGGAGTGATAAGTACAGACTTTGTGAATTTTTCACCACCATGAAGCACGCGGTGTCCTACAGCACTAATTTCGTCCATAGATTTAATTACACCCACTTCAGGGTCTGTAATTTCTTTAATAATAAGTTCAATTGCTTCTTTGTGAGTTGGACAAGGGCTTGTAATTTCAGTTTTCTTTCCCTTTGCCTTGTGAGTAATGCAGCTTCCTTCAATTCCGATGCGTTCAACAACACCGTTAGCCATTACTTCTTTGTTGTCCCAGTCATAAACCTGGTACTTTGCGCTTGATGAACCACAGTTCAATGTAAGAATTACCATAAAAATCCTCTATATATAAAAAATTGTTGTAAAATTATATCCCTTTGGGGGGATTTTTTCAATTATATGAGGGGGAAGCCTCCCCCTGTCTTCAGCCCGCTTCGCGGTCTTCCGCCACCCCCTCTCCTAGGGGTCGCACCCCTAAAACCCCGCGGCACTACAACTCTTTTCCATATTATTTTTTCACAATATTTGGAACAGTTGATTTCTCTATCTTCTTATACAAATACTTAAGCGGATGAAAATCAAACGCATTCTCTGACCAGCCGCCTACAACGTTTTTATCTATTACGTTATAAATAACCGGATGATGAACAGGAATTACCATACAGTCATCAAGAAGAATTGTTTCTGCCTGTGCAAGAAGTCTGTAACGCTCTTCTTCTGTACCTTCTGCTGCCTCATCAATAAGTCTGTCAAATTCTTTGTTGTTCCAGCCCGAATCATTAAGTGTTGAACCGCCACGGAAAAGTTCAAGAAATGCAAGAGGATCTGCAAAATCGCCTACCCAGGTGTAAACAAATAAATCTGCATCAGAAGCTTTTACACCCATAAAATAATCATAAGTTGATTTCTGGCGAACAAGCAACTCTACCCCAAGCTGAGCCCAGGCGTCACTCAAAGCAGCAAGTCTGTCATTAGAAAAACTGTTTTCGGGAATTTCCAAAATAATCTGAAGAACCTTATCCTGCGGAACATTATATTTTTCGCGGGCAGCATCCATCAGAATTTTAGCTTCGTTTACATCGGTATAAGAAAAACCATCAACATCAGGATAACCGGCAAGAGGATAAACAAAGGTTTTTGCACCTACATAATAATCGTTACGAAGTGCATCCCACGGAATTGCTTCAAAAAGTGCAGTCCTAAATTCCAGATTATCCCAGATAGAAGAATTCTGTTTAAAGAAAAGAAAACAAGTTGCAAATTCTGCATTAAAGGTAAAGGCATTTTTATTAATAAGCATAGAAGTATCAAGATTTGCGGTTACCCAGTCTGCCATTCCAGTATTAAAATAAAATGCATTTTCAACAGCATCATTACTCTGGAAAAAGCAGATTTCGTTAAGCTTTACATTATCCTTATCCCAATAGTAAGGATTTTTTTTCATTTTATAAAAACCTTCTTCCATATCATCAAGATAGAAAGGACCGGAATAAACTGTAGGCGAACGATGAATTACAGAAAAAGCAGAATGACATAAAAGCTTTGGAAGATAATTTGCCGGTTGAACAAGATGAATAGAAAGAACTTCATCAGAATCTACATAGATTCCAACTTCCTCTGCGCTGCATAAACCATTGCGATAATCGGCCGCACCTTTTACAACATCAAGCAAAGAAGCATAAGCTGCCATAGGATCAGCCAGAAGATTAAGCCAGGAATCGCGGACACTATAAGCTGTAATCTTTTCACCGTTACTAAAGCAGGCATTTGGATTTATTGTAAAGCTCCAGCGTTTTTTATCACGCGAAATACGATAATCAACTGCAATTGCATAAGTTGGACTTAAAGTTACCGGGTCATAAGAAAACAAGCCTTCATAAAGCCCAGAAAGAATCTGTGCATCAGAAGAATAACTTGTTGTCTGCGGATTAAGATTATGCGAATAAACAGGTTCGACAATAGTCAGCGTATCATTCTTTAAATCAATATCAGACTGCAGATTTTCTGATTGAAATTGGTTATTCTGTGCCCAGATAAACCCGCCAAGAAAAATTAATAAAACAACAGATAGAAACCGTTTTATATCAGCCTTCATAATTAATTAACTACACCTAACTTTCTCATCTGCTCAATTTCTTCTTTTGCAGATACATATTCACCACGTTTTTTATTTACAGCAATAATTGCATTTCTATAGGAAGAAAGATCAATCTTAAGGCCCTTTACCTTTGAACGCTGTGTTATATCAACATGAGATTTAAAATGTTCATCAAGTGCATTAATAATTGTAAAAAGTTTTTGATTTTCCTGAATCTGTTTGTTTAAGAAAATAAGGACATCATCTTCTTTTGCAGCATTTACCTTGTTGTATTCATTTCCTTTTGCGGCAATTCCAGAATAAATATGTGCAAGCCTATTCAACTGTGCCAGGAGTGAATTAACCTGAATTGTTTGAGAAGTCTTTGCTCCCGACTGCTGATCTGTAACAATAATTGTACAGGAACGTTCCTTATCTTTAATACCAAGCGCTTTTTTAAGGGCGTCCATAAATTTAGAAAACAAAGTTTTTCTTACAAAGAATAAAAGATTAAAATTATCAGAAAGCTTAACTGAAATCTGTCCCAGAATTGAACCCAAAACTCCAAGTGAAAAAACTGCCGACATAATCAAATCATGTGGATTTACAGTTTTTGTTTCTTTTCTTGTTTCCTGAATTTTAATTTCAAGCTTTGAAAGAAGCTTCTGTCGCAAAGCGTCTTTATCAGGTCCCTGATCTTCTGAAATTATTTCCTGAACTAAATCTGTATAAAAGGTTTTCTTTCCTGTTGTTTTTACATAAAGTCGTTTGATTTCGGCAAGTTCTGCATCTGCAGAAGAGAAGGCTTTTTTCCTGTCAAAATCTGGATGTTCAAATAAATCCTTGCGAAGATTTCCTTTATAAAGTTCCTTTTGAAAATCAGCCAGTTCTGTAAGATATGATTTAATAAAATTACAGCATTTTGAACATTTTTCCTGACTGTCATTTATAAGGCTTATTGTAACAGAAGGTGCATTTAATCTTGCTTTTGTAAGTGCAGTTGCAAGCGCACGTGTATTTGATTTTGAATTATTGGAAGATAGGTTTGTCCAGTCAAATGCATCAATTAGATCCATAAGGATTTTGATTCTGCTGACATTTATATTTTCAACCGAAAAACGGAAATAAGTACAGATAAAGTCGAGCATCATTTCGTAATCAGAAAAACGTTTTCCAAGAACATTTGCATCTTCGTTTTCTGTGAAAGGTGATGTTTCGATTGTTGCAATTTCCGAAATTCTTGATTCCAGCTTATAAGGGTCCGGCTGAATAAGAGAGCGTTTTATAAGAACTTCATTTAAATTGCGTACACAGGTAAAAAGCAGACGAAACTGCTCTAACATTTTCTGGAGTCTGTCTGTGTTGAACCAGGTCTGTTTAGCCATTAAAGCTACTTCGAGCTGGTTTGTAAATACCATTATCTCTTCTTCCATACCTTATATTATCGGCCAAAATGATGAATTTCAATAGAAAACATTTGTTCAGGGGGAAGATGAAGGTATCTGTATTATAAAGATTGAATTTAATGATGAAAAAAAATGCTCCCGTGGGGAACGTCGGTTACTTCGTAACCTTACCAAGTTTTCTTCGAAAACTTGCAGTTTTGTTCCGCCGAGTACGAAGAGGGGAAAGCCTTCCCCTAATATGTTGTGTCATCTGTCAAGAGAAAAATGCAGGTAAGATCTTTCGGCAATTTACCAACTCTAAGATTCTTGGATAACTGAAATCAGTTCCACATAGGTCAATGGATTCGCCAAAGTTCT
>JAGCTZ010000157.1 GCA_017963165.1 Treponema sp. | reverse complement strand
CTTGCAGATTATCACTTTGGACATCTGCCTGTATGGCTTGGCGGAAATGCATATTTTAACGGTGCTACAGTCTGCAAGCATGAAACTGACAATCTTGTGAGCAAGACAAAGGCACAGTTCAGTCTGAAGGACGGAGTGCTCAAAGCGAATCTTTCTGAGTTGATTGGTGAATATAAGACCGGCGTAATTTCAACGGCTATGCTTGGGGCAGCTTTTGAGCCTGAGCAGCGTTTTGAAAACCGCGACGGCAGCGACATAATTTTCAACGAAGACTTCTTTGGAAATCACCGCGGTGCTCACGTTGTGCCTGGTCCTTTTGCAGAACTAAAAGACGAAATTGAGCTTTTATAAGCTAAGAAACTTCAAGAAGGGCGTCTGCCGCAGCTACATCTGGCTACGGCAGATGAACTCATTTTTTTTGGGGGAAAATTCTTATAAACATCAGACTATATTCAGCACAAGCTTAGGGTTCGCTTCCGAATGGCATACCAAAATCAACCCACCAGATTTCACCATTCATCATTTTTTGTCAGCTCCCTAATTGCCTCAATTCCTGCCTCTTGTACAGGTGAAAATTCATCAAATGCAGTCGGATTCTCAAGCATAAATTTGTTTATACGTTCTGTTATAGAATCAGTTTTAGCTTTTGCATTGTAGAGTGACAACAGATAGCCTACATAATGCGCTACTTCTTGTTGTGCAGTTTCAGGTAATGCTCGTATTTGTTTTTCTAAGGCTTCATAACTCATATGATTTACCGCCGTTTGCATTATACTACATATTCAAGTTTTTTGTTTATTTAAGGAAGGTTATGCCCCACTGAAAAACTGCTACAGGTTGTAGCAGTTTCTTGTCAGAATTTCCTAGTTAGTTTGTCTGCCAGTATGTGCGGAAAATGCACATACTGACAAGGAATTTTTACTCAGCAGTTTTTCCGCGCTTGGCTACGGAATTATTCATTTTTTCGATTTCGGATTCAGCTTTTGAAACGAAATCACCGTAAACAGCACTGTTCACAAGATTCATTGCAGTAAGGTATGCAACAAGCTTGTCATTGATTGCAGCAAGAAGCGGCTTCTTAAGACTAGATGCACTTTCGCCCTTGTTCACATTTGCGGCGGTAAATACATCGTTTGCCGTGTTGAACTCGTCTTGTGCGCTCCTTAAATTGGCAAGACACACAGAAACGCCTTCAAGTGCTTTGATTGAATCAGCAAGCTCCGAAGCTTCATAATCCTTAATCATACTTTCAATAAGAGAAGATTCATTTGCATAGCTTTCGCCAGTTATGCCCTTGTATTTGTTGAACACGTCAAGAAGCTTTTCTGCCGCGGCTTTTTTGTCTTCAATCGGAATGGCAGCATAGCCGTTAAGCAGAGCACCGAGCGAACGGATAATGTCATCGCGCTTTATGTCGGCTTCGTCTAGCGTTGAAGATGCCTTATCACTTCTGATGGCTATCGTGATTCTTTCAGAGAGCGACTCAATTTCAGTCATTGTGCTTTTAAGGTAATCATCACTTGCAATGCCGGAATCAGCTTTGTAAAGGCGGAGCAGAACGTCAGACAAGGTATCGAGTTCTGTAATGCGGACGGTTGTCCTAATTTTTTTCATAAATATCCCTCCTTTTATTTGAATTTTTATGAAGTTATATTAAATATAAAGTAAAAATTTAAAATTGTAAACTAAAAGTAAACGGAATGTTAAAATTTTAAGAGTTACGGCTATAAAACGTAATGATTACGATTTGCAAAATGAAAGTGAACAATCGTAATGATTACGATTTGAGAAAATGCCAAAGTGAGCAATCGTAATGATTACGATTTAAGAAAATGACCAAAGTGAGCAATCGTAATGATTACGATTTAAGAAAATGACCAAAGTGAGCAATCGTAATGATTACGATTTGAGAAAATGCCAAAGTGAGTAATCGTAATGATTACGATTTGAAAAAATGGAAACGGCAATCGTAATGATGACGATTTAGTTTGTCAGCTTTTCGTAGAGCTTGAAAAGCTCGGCGACACATTCGCTTTCGGTCATTTTTAGGCTGAAACCGTAAGCCTGCATGACGGCTTTGTCGTTTTCTTGATGAGCCTTGCGGAGTTCGGGCGGCATGAGCGTTTCGTCGTACAAATCCGCAAGCGATGAATCTGGGTATTTTGCACGCGCATCAAGAATTGCCTGCGCGGTCTTTTCGATTTTGGCTTTCTGCTCGTCTGTGGGGTTGCACCATGGAAAGTTGTTATAGACTACATCTTTACTATAGCGATAACGCATTTCAAGACGACCTGCGACTGCGCGCATCCATGCCATGTGGACATTGCTTATAAGAATTCCAAACTCATATAATCCCGCATTAGTTATTATTGTTGCTGAATCTGTTGGAATTGTTTCTGCATTTAAAAAGCCTATTGGGATATACCGGCGATTTTCTGAAGAAACACGCGGAATTATTAAATATTGCTCTGGATTATTTATTTCTCTGAACAATGTTGGAGTGTCGGCAAGTTTTTGTCTGTCCTCAGCCCCGTTTAATCTGTCTTCACGACAAAGCTGAACCCTTTTCCAAACTTCCTTCATGTTTTTGATTTCAGTTGGATTTACTCCCACAAGCCAAAGGCAATAACGTTTTTTATTGTTTATGTATTCTTCCGCTCCTGTAAGGTTCTTTATGTATTTTCTTGCCTCTGGTTCTGTTTTTATAAAATTCTCGTAATCATCAGCTTCTATAATGAGATGTCCACCATCAGCAGGACGGTTTCCTGTAGTCATAAACGGAACATTGCAGATTGGTTTTGAACGGCTTTCTATCCAAACATTATCCGAATCTATAAGATACGGACTGATATTCTTAGCTGTAATATACTGCTTTTCATTTATAAAAATCTTCCTTTCTTTTTGGGTATCTGCCGAAGAAAAGCCTATTATAACGCAATGAACAGCAGCCATATTCTTTTTTGAGCCTTCGTTTCCCCATTTAAAAGTGCGGTACGCAAAATCAAAATGAATTTCAAAACGCTCAAAGATAGGTTTCCAAACACTTGCAACCTGTTCGCCTTGCATTATTGAATTTGTGGAAACAAATGCACATCTTGTTTTTGTATTCTGTATAAACTTTGAAGCTTTAAAATACCAGTTCGCTACATAATCAATTTTACCAGCTGTTTTATACGTTTTTCCATTTTCATCAACAAATGTATTTAAAGTATCTTTTTTCTGAGATTCAGTCTGTAGACCATAACCCACAAACGGCGGATTGCCTATAATATAGTCATATATAATTGGCTCTTGAATTTCTGCTTTTTGAAGTGACTTCTCTTCAACTTCTTTTGTTATTACATTCAATTCCTTGAATTTTTTGTTGTATAGAGAGTCAGTATCAGCTTCTGAATCAGAATCATGTATTTCAAATATGCCAACATTGTCATCGATTTTATAAACATTCAGTTTATCTGCATAGACAAATTTTGTGACTGATTCTTCTTTTAATGTCCCCCAGTCTATGCGCAGGGCGTTTCCCTGAATAATGTTTGCATAGCTTTTGAGCGGCAGAAAGTTAAGGTTCTTTCCGACAATCCGGCTTGTTTCTTGGAGCATCTGGCTTTCGGCAATCCACAGGGCGGTTTTTGCAACAACAACGGCAAAGTCGTTTATTTCAATTCCGTAGAACTGGTGGATTTTAACTTTGACAAAATCATCGTCAAAAGCCATCTGGTTCTGGTCGCCGATTTCCAGTCGGATACATTCATTTCCAAGTTTGCGAAGGCTTATAAAGGTCTCTGTCAAAAAGTTTCCTGAGCCGCAGGCAGGGTCTAAAAATTTTAGGCTTCCTAATTTTTCGTGAAAGGCTTTTACTTTTTCGATTCTTGTCTTAGCAGTTTTAATCTGCTTAATTTCTTCAAGTTCAGCCTTTAAATCATCCAAAAAGAGTGGGTCAATTACCTTGTGAATGTTTTCAATGCTTGTGTAATGCATTCCGCCGCTTCGGCGTGTTTCTGGGTTCAAGGTTGATTCAAAGATTGCGCCAAAAATCGTTGGGCTTATTTCGCTCCAGTCAAATTCGCTTGAGGCGTGTTTTACCAGAAGGTCTTTTATTTCTTCTGTGATTGGCGGAATTGTTTTGTCTTCTTCTGTGAAAAGTCCGCCGTTCACATACGGAAAAGCCGCAAGCGATTCTTCAAGATATTCGTCGCGCTCTTCTTCTTTTTGGTCTAGTACCTGAAACAAGTCTAGCAGTGCACGGCGCAGGTCTTTTGCTTCAAACTGTTTTAGATAGTCGCCGAACATTGACTTATGCCCGAAAATTCCGGCATCTTCGGCATAAAGGCAGAACACAATGCGCACGCAGAGCATGTTAAGGCTTTTTAGTGTTGCAGGGCTTGGGTTTTCGGCGTCTTTATACTGCTTTAGAATTGCGTCATAAATCTCGCCGATTATGTCTCCGGCTTTTTTGGAAATTTCAAGCTCTTTTTGCAGGTGTACGCTGCCGGTATCTGTTAAAAACGAAAGGCGGTAGTATTCCTTTTCAAGATTTTCGAGCAATACTTCTTCCGGCTCTCCGTTCGGCTGTTCCATGTCGTAGACAAGAAAGCTTTTAAAGTTGCAGGTTACAACCCAGCGAGGGTGCTGGCTTAGCGGAAGCCCTGCTATGTATTTTCTAGCCTGCTGAAAAGGGTTTAGCAAAGTGCCGTCAGACTGCTTAATTGGCGCGCGTAGGTCTTTATCTATGCTTTTTTGCTCTATCATCACCTTTGTTGACGGAATGTAGATGTCTATAAAATTGGTGATTGTCTTGTCTGTGAATTTCTCTTTTATCTGATTTTCAAAATAGACAAAGTTTGCAAAATCCTGTACGCCAAAAACATTGCAAAGAAAGTCGAGCCAGAATTTCTGACTTTCGCCTTTTTCGTAGCCTTTATCTTTCCAATCTTCCGCAAATTTTTTTGCCGCTTTCTGCTGTTCGATTTGTGTCATGTGTTATTTCCTTGTGAAATACATTATACAGTATAAATGCAAGAGTAGGGTATTTCTCGTTCGGTTTTCTTATTTTACACTCTTGCTTTCTATTAAAGGCAGTTGTTCGGAATTTCCGAATAACCGCCTGTTTTAGAATTCGTAGCCGATAAAAAGTGCCTTCAAGTCTGCCTTGCCTGTAATGCTAAGCACGCTGTAAATGTGCGAAAGGTCTTTCTTGATGGCACTTTCGCTTACGTTGTGGTTTATGGCGAGCGCCTTTATCGTGGTGTTGTTGAGCACAATCTCTTTGATGCAGTCTTTCTGCCGCTCTGAAAATTTGTAGTCGTCAAGATTTATCTGACCTGCATTTTTTTTCTCATAAGCGTGGCGGAACAAAATGTTGATGCAGCCGATTGTGCAAAGCGAGAAAAGCACGATTCCGACATATTCAAAGAAAGTCTTTGCCCCGTAAGGCACAACGAGAATTACTTTTGCAATTTCAAGCGCAATGTACAGCGTAAGCTTTTTTCTTGAAACAAGCTTGTTCTCAAGAAGCATCAAAATAAAAAGGATTGAAGTCAAAAAAAGGGCTGTATAAATTCTGCCTGTATAAAGATTTGAAAAAATCAAGATTTCAAGTGCCGCGTAATAAAAATAATGGTTATTATAAAAACCGAATGTAAGCGCGCAAAGCACAATTGCAAGCAATTCTGCCACATAAGATACAGTCTTTGAAAACGGCATAACACTCAATTCATAAGAAAAATCTGTGAAAATATTCAAAAGCAGCATTGTAAGCAGATAAACTAAGCCCACAACAGCCATAAGACGGAAAGGTCTGTCCAGCAACTTTTTGTAATTCATAGTCTTAATGGTACTGATAGAAGATTGTCGGGTCAAGCCCGACAATGACATTGCATTTGACAAGTGGCGATGACATCATTTTCCATTGAAATAAGCATAAACCGCGTTATAAATTGTATCTTCTCCATTCATAAAGTCTTCAAACTTTTCGTAAACCTCAACATCGGGCATTGTACCGCGGTAAATGCTTGAATGGGTAACTTCTGCGGCGCGCTTCATTAAACGTTCATTTTGAGTATCAACTGCCTGTGGAAAGAAAAATTCACATTGCAGGGTTTTCAAATTATTTGAAAAATAAACATCTGTATAATTGAAAACGGCTTCTCCTGTCTCTTCGCCAAATATCACAGCTTTTGGAAAAACATCTATAAAATCATTCAAAAACCAACAGGCAGCTGAATAAGTCCAGCCACTGGTTACAACAGCAAGATTGCATTTTTGAAACTCATCCCTGTTATTATAAAAAAGATGGCGGAACATAATTGTTTCACGGGGCATTCCGCCTCCGTTATATCTTATATCAAACACAACAGTGTCATATAACCCAGTCTGCAACTCTTTTTTAATATCAGAAAAAAGCTCTGTTACAGGATATTCTGGTATTCCAAAGCAGGATTTATATGGAATATAAAGCGTCCGTTTTTCTTTACAGGCAAGAATTCCATAATTGGCATTAAGAGAATAAGGATGATAACGAAGCTCTTTTTTAGGACATAAATAAACGATTTTTGCTTTTGTTGCAACATTTTCTTTCTTAAAAGATAATGTTTTTTTTCTTCCGTCTGGAGATTCCAGAACAACTTTTAGCCTGCCTCTTTTATCAATAAGACCTGCATGTTTCAGCTGATTATAATCCAACATTCTCTCAAACCGACGCTTTGCACCAGACGGAGTTTCATATGGATAATAATCAAGGATTATATCACGGGCTTCTTCTACAGAAAGGCCTGACATTTCTTTTAGTTTCCAACCCAGATATTTTTTGTATTTTTCGATGGTATAAAAAACATGATATCCATCTTCAAAGCAATAAAAATACAGCGGTATCATAAACTGAGCTGACGGATCACTGTTTTGCTGTGAAAGATACAGATGCGCAACATGATAACTGCTGAGAAGCTTTTTGAGTCTGAATACGCAATCAAGGCGGTTCGCCTTGCCAGCCATTACATCAGCTTTAAGCTGTTCAAAAGGCTCAGGGTCATAAAGTTCTTTAAGCGAAGAATAAGCCATATCTGCCTGAATTTTCTGAATATCAGAATAGAGCTTTTCTGGAGCAACAGCTTTTTCCTGCTTTTTACAGGAGGCAAGACACAAAACAATTAAAACTGAAAATAAAACTACAAGAACTTTTTTCATGATAACCCACTGTTATAATAAGAACTCTAAAAATTAACGGAAGCGGGGTTCCGCCACGAAAAAAACTCTGCACAAGTGAAGCGCGGCATCGGGCAGCAAAGCTTCAAGCAAGCCTTTTTTCTTGGCGGGTTTCCGCTACAAGTTGATTTTCAGATATTTTTATTTCTTTGCAATTTCTGCAACGCTTGTTACAACACCGGCAAGGTTCTGCAAATCAGCCGGAACGATAATCTTTGTTGCCTGGCCGTCAGCAGCTTTTTCAAAAGCTTCTAGGCTGCGCAGCTTAAGAACCTTGTCATCCATTCCGGCTTCACGGAGCATCTGAAGACCTGCGGCCTTAGCCTGCTGAACTTCGCGGATAGCTTCGGCTTCACCTTTTGCCTTCTGGATGGCAGCTTCTTTTTCAGCTTCTGCGGCAAGAATCAATGCCTGTTTCTG
>JAGCTZ010000156.1 GCA_017963165.1 Treponema sp. | reverse complement strand
GCGCCGCTTTTTGCAACGGCAATCTGATAAAAGTTCTGTAGCCAGCTCGACATTGTGCGGAGGCAGACAGGATCATCATCTACAAGCAGAATAGTATGCTTGCGGTTGGCATTTTCAGATAATGAAGCATTAAGTTCTTCATACTGGCTTAGCATAGCCTCAAAATATTTCTGAAATTCCTTTACAGGCTTTGGCAGGTCAATGCAATAGATATTATCTTTTTCAAGCAGGTCCTTGAATTTTTCGTAGTCATAATAAGAACCCAAAAGACAGATATGCACATTTTTCAGGTTCATAACAATTCTTCTCAGCTCTACAATGCTAGAAGCCGAAATACCTGCTACAAATGCAATTACCAAAGGGATTCCTTCGGAAGCCATTTTGAATTCAACGTCTTTTGAAGAAAAATCTACTACTTCGGCTTCATATTTGTTATAAAGGAAGTCAAAAATAGGTTTTTCAAAATTATTTTCTTCTCTGATAATAAGAATATCTTTCATAAGTCCAAATTATAACATCAATTGTTCTAGAAGTAAAACAAAATTGATTGTACACATTTGTGTGAGCGGGTCCCAGCGACGGAGAAACGGCAAGAGACTTCCCACAGGGCTCCCTTCTTGCCGTTCCTCCTGCGTCCCGCTCACACAAGCATAAAATCCAGTTTTCAGCCTATGTCCAAAGCCACACTTGTCAGAATTTCTATGCAAGCTTATAATTTCAGCAAGAATTATTTAACAAAGAATCTAGCCTAACGGAGAGTAATCTATGAAAAAAATAGCAATAATTCTGATTGTACTTTTTTTAACAAATACTTTGTTTGCAAAAACTATAACAGGGAAACATGAATTATATGTTATAGGACTATACTTAAGCACTTATTATACGCGCAATTCATCATTTCCAAGTGATATAGAGCAGTTAAAACAAATGCCATATCTTACTGATACAGATATAAGAATGAGGATTGATAGTGATGAAACTAGATATGATATGTTTATAGAATCTGTGGATAGCCATAGTATTTCATTTGTGCTTTTAGATGGAAGTAGCAGATTACAATTGAATCTTGATGTTGATACTGTTCAGAACTTTGTTTTTTTAGAAAATGGCGAAGTTTATGAAATTTTGCAAAGAGATTCACAGGGAAATATCATAGAAAAAGAACCATATAAAGTCTATCTCGGAGAGTAGATTATATTTTTTGCCGCACAATCGCAAAAACCAACATTGTGCACCCGTTACCAGTTTTCGCAAAGCGAAAACTGGGCCGGTTCGCCCGATAAAGCCAATTCCATAGATTAATCTGCTGCGAACCGCTTAATCTTCTTTGCCGTTCCAGCAGTAGGTGCAGAGCTTGCACTGGTCAATGCCCACAGATTCAAGCATGTCGTCAAGACGGTGGAACGCAAGCGTTGTGAAATGCAGCTGCTGTCTGATAGATTCGAGCATTTCTTTGTAGTTCTGGCTGTCCGGGTCGGCATAAGACTCAAGCACTTCGCGTGAAACATTGTCACCCTCGCGGAGCTTGATGATTCTGCGTGTAATAAGGTCAAGTTCTGAACTTGAGCGTGAAAAATTCAAGTATTTGCAGCCGAACAGAAGCGGCGGACAT
>JAGCTZ010000155.1 GCA_017963165.1 Treponema sp. | reverse complement strand
GTCCCTGCAAAACAAGCGAATCCTGCGCCTCCAATTGGACCTGCGTTGGGTGCTGCTGGTGTTAACATCGCAGAATTCTGCAAACAGTTTAATGACAAAACATCTGATAAAGAACCAGGAATGCCAATTCCTTGTATTATCACTGTTTATACAGATCGCAGTTTCGAATTTATTATGAAATTGCCACCTGTGTCATATTATATTAAAAAAGCTTTGAAATTGAAAACAGGTTCTCATAAACCAGGTCGTGAATTTGTTGGTACTATTTCCAAAGCTCAAATTGAAGAAATTGCAAAAAATAAAATGCCTGACTTGAATTGCTCTACAATTGAATCAGCAATGAATATTGTTGCTGGTCAATGCCGTTCTATGGGCGTAAAGGTGGAGGGCTAAGTCATGAAAGTCACAAAAAGAAAACAAACTTGGGCTTCATTAGATTCTAAGAAAGTATATGGATTAGCTGAAGCTATTGAAACTTTACGTGGTTTTTGCTCTTCTAAATTTGATGAAAGTTTAGAAATTGCAATCAAATTGGGTATTGATGTTGCTAAGGCAGATCAAAATATTCGCGGAATGTTATCTTTGCCAAATGGTACAGGTAAGAAAGTTCGCGTTGCAGTTTTCACAGTTAATTCTCAAGACGAAGCAAAGAAAGCAGGTGCTGATGTTGTTGGTGGCGAAGAATTGATTGACAAAGTTGCAAATGGATTTTTGGATTTTGATCGTGTTATCGCAACACCTGATATGATGCCAAAAATGTCAAAGGTTGCACGTGTTTTAGGACCAAAAGGTTTGATGCCAAATCCAAAACTTGGTACTGTCACAAACAATGTTGCAGAAGCTATTGCTAGTGCAAAAGCTGGACAAATCGAATATCGTGCTGAAAAGAAAGGTATCATTCACGCAGGTATTGGTAAAATGTCTTTCGCAACAGAAAAATTGGTCGAAAATGCGAACGCATTGATTGAACAATTAAAGAAAGTTAAACCTGCATCAGCCAAAGGTCAATATATATTGGGATGCAGTGTTGCTACAACTCAAGGCCCAGGTCTTAAAGTTGAAGTAAAATAATTTATGGTGGGACATTCCCACCATAGAACCGATTTCTGTCCAAGACTGATGGTGTGAAGAAAATCACTTAATTTCCATCATAGACAAAGAGAAAATTCTTTGGGGCAGGAAACGAAGCCCCACCCGTGGAATAACCACAGATGGAAAGTTTAACAAAAGAAGCTTAAAAGGATATAGAAAAATGAGACGCGAAGAAAAATCAGATTTGATTTCAGCGTTGCAGTCGTCCTTGAAAGAAGCAGACGGTGTTTTCGTTATTGAAAACCATGGTTTAACAGTTAAAGAAATGGAAAGCTTGCGTAATGAATTACGTCCATTGGTTTCTGTTTTCAAAGTTGTTAAAAACCGTTTGATGAAATTGGCGTTAAAAGACACTAATTTCGAAGCTGTATCTGAATTGATGAAACATCCAACAGCAGTTGCAGTTGCAACAGATGCTTTGGCTGTGACAAAAGTTTTAGCAAAATTTGCTGAAGAACATCAAAAACTGACAATTGTCGGTGGTAAAATGGATGCAGAACTTCTGGATGTGAACGGCATTGTGCAATTATCCAAGCTTCCATCTATGCTTGAAATTCGTGGTACTATCGCACGTATATTGATAGAACCAGCATCACGTCTTGCACGTGTTTCAGCAGAGTATGGAAAAAAACAAGATTAATAAAAACTCACAAGGAGTATTAAAATGGCAGATATTCAAAAAATCGTTGAAGAATTGTCAAAATTGACTGTTCAAGAAGCAGTTGAATTATCAAAAGCATTAGAAGAAACATGGGGCGTAAGCGCTGCTGCTGCTGTTGCAGTTGCTGCTGGTCCTGCTGCTGGTGCTGCAGCTGAAGAAAAAACAGAATTTGATGTTGTATTGGCAGACGCTGGTGCAAACAAATTGGCTGTTATCAAAGCTGTTAAAGACATCACAGGTTTGGGTTTAGGCGAAGCGAAAGCTTTG
>JAGCTZ010000154.1 GCA_017963165.1 Treponema sp. | reverse complement strand
TCGGCTACGGCTTCGTTTACAACATCCCAGCAGTAAACAACGCCAGGGAATTCTGTTTCAAAGTGGGTGATTACCTGATCAATATAATAGGCAACACGTTCTTCCATAACTTCTTTAGAAACAGGCAGTCCGTCAGATTTAAAACCTTCGCGGAAAAACCATTCGCTCATGTAGGCATCCCAGACAAGTACGTGACCACGGATTCCAATTCCGTTTTCCTGGGCAAGCTTTGCAATTGCATCGGCCTGGGCATAGTTCATAACAGGGACTCCTGCCTGAATACTTTTTGCCTGATTCAAAAGTGAATAAGCTTTAAATTCGGTAGTTGCTGTTGTTGTGTTAAAGTCGCCGGTAAGCATTTTAACATAGCTGGAACGGTTTACCTGACCATAAGAAATACAGGCTCCAACCTTAAAGCCATATTTTTGAGCCAGCTCGCTAAGCTTGTATTCTTTTACAAAGTCATCGGCCGGACTTTCTTCCTGAGTCTGTGTTGCTGCTGTTGCGCTTGCATCATCGCCGGCTGCAGCGGGTGCCTGGAATCGGCTTTGAAAAATAGAAGAAACATCCTGACTTTCTGTCTCTGCAGTTTCTTTTTTTGAGCAGCATCCAAAAGTAAGAATTGCCGCAGCAAATATTAACAATAATGATTTTTTCATTTTATAACCTCTTTCATTCTAGTATATCAGATAAACCATTTTATGAAAATCGTGACCATTCGGCCGCTTTCCTGCTTTAAAGCATAAAAAACTTGTCAAAATATACATATTGGCCATATAATAGAAGAGTCTTTTATAATTGGAGACTTGGAGGGTTTATGAAAAAATCTAACTTTCATATTTGTCTTTGTTCAATAATATTTTTAGCATTTTTTGCCTGCTTTTCGGCTTGTAATAATCTTACAGGCAGTTATGAAAATCAGAAACAAAAAAATCCAAACAAAGCTTATCTCAAAATAAATATAGATGATACTACTTTAAGCCGAACAGCACTTCCTTCTTTTTCAAGAGACTCCATAAAAGGTTTTACGTTTACCATAAAGGGCACAACCCAGACCAACCCCCAGGATAGTGACTGGGAGACACTTGGAACCTTCGATGACACTTCTGCTTCTGCCGACAATCTTGATTCTCTGGAACACGCATCGCTGGAAGTCGAAACCGGAGACTGGACTTTTGAACTTACTGCCGAAAAGGATGGTACAAAGCTTTTAGCCCAGGCAACAGCAACTATAGAATCAGGCGAAAACCCAATAAATTTTTCTCTTGAATGGGATGACTCTGCCCTTGATGCAACAAAAACAGGAAGCCTTTCTTTTACAGTTGATTTTTCTCAGGCTTCAAATGCCGGTGATATAACTTTTGTTACAGGACAACTTTATTCATACGACATCCAAAGCTCAACTGCCTCAGAAATTACAGGCGAAAATGCTTCAAAATATCAGGCAAAAGAATTAACAATTACTGCTTCAAAAGCAACTTATTCGCTCGAAGAAATTCCTGCCGGAAATTATAAAATAGAAATTCTCCTGTATGTTCAGGACTCTAATACAGATAATACAAGTCCAATTCAAATAATGGCTCCTTTACATGAACTGGCTATAATTACAGGTGGGCAGGAAAGCTCAGGGACTAGAAGTATAAACAGTTTTAATGAATTATATACAATCGGATGGAACAATCTTGATGGAGCCAACGCGCCAAACACCCTGCCACTCAATTATTCAAGATTTACAGACTACACATTGCCGCAAACAGGAATTTCAAAAACCGGATACTCTTTTGGCGGCTGGTATGAAAATGCCTCATTAACGGGCAATGCTGTAACTTCTATATCTGCGGGTTCAACTGGAACTAAAACTTTCTATGCAAAGTGGAATCCAAATTCAGATACAGTTTACACGGTAAATCACTGGAAGCAGAAACGTAATGGTGGAACAACGCATAACTCAACAAATTATGAGCTTTCTTCAACCAACGGTATAGATTCTTTAACAGGCTACACAAATGCTGCAGTAACATTTTCTGTAAGAGATGTAACAAGTGGTGCATTCTTAGGATATACAACACCTTCGGCAGAAGAAATTGCCGCTGCTGAACAGATTACAATAAATGCTGCCGGAGATACTGTGGTTGATTTATATTACAATCTAAGACCTTGTACGGTAACCTATGTTGATAATGTTGAAGGTGAAACAATAAGTGTTCCTGTTGACTCAAATGTTTATTATGTTGGAGATACAGCTTCTATTCTTTCTATGGAACCGACTCGTCCAGGCTATACCTTTAGAGGCTGGTCTCAAAAACAAGAAGCCCAGAGTAATAATGATATTTTGAAAATAGGCGGCTATGACGCATTCCCTATAAGAGGGGACGATGTAATACTTTATGCTCAATGGGTAATACTTGTAACCTTTGAAACAAATGGTGGATCTGCAATTGAAGCACAAATGCTGAAATACGGTGACAAAGCAAGCCGTCCAAAGAATAATCCGACAAAAGAAAATTATTCATTTGAGGGATGGTATTTTGACAGTGATTTGAATGATGAGTTTGATTTTAACACTCCAATTACACAAAATATTACTCTTTATGCTAAGTGGAAATTTGCACAATTCGCAAAAATTAACGGAACATATTATGCAACTTATGATCAAACAATGGAGGCTCTTGTTGATACGCTGCCAAGACAAGGTGTTAAAAATATAGATATTACATTATATTCACCATCAAAAAATGGTTGTTCTCCACAAATGATAGGAAAACCTTCTGGTGGAACATCCACGAGTTCAATCCTTGCAGCTCTTTGTTATAATCCAGGAACTCCTGTATATAATACTGTAGCTTTTACTATCGACAAGGATGCAGGTATTGTTTTCTCTGGTGATGAATTAGAGAATCGTTTTGCCGGTGCTGGAAATATCGTTTCAATAGATCTTAGTGGTGTTATTTTGGATCAAGTAACAACTTTGAATCAGATATTTAAAGGTTGTAATATACTTACAACTGTTACTCTTGGACCAAGCTTTAATACATCAACAATTTCAATAATGAACGGTATGTTTTTATATGATGCAATGCTTACTAAGGTAGATTTATACAATCTTAATACAACAAATGTTACAACAATGGCAGGTATTTTCCAAGATTGTTCTAGTCTAAAAGTTCTTGATTTATCAAACTTTAGAACAAACAATACAACTGATTATAGCAATATGTTTGCCAACTGTACAAATCTTTCTATAATTCTTGCATCAGAAGACTTTGTTGTTTTGACTAGTGCACTAGATACAGATATGTTTGCCGGTTGTACAAAGCTTAAAGGCGGAATGGGAACAACCTGGAATTCTTTATATACCAGTAAAGATTATGCTCGTTTAGACGGTGGCACAACAAATCCTGGATACTTTACAGAAAAACCTGTTTCGGGACTTGCAACAATAACATTTGAAACAGCCGGTGGTACAACAATAGCATCGCAAACAGTTGAATGCGGCGAATTAGCAGAAAATCCGGGTGAACCTTCGAAAGAAGGTTATATATTTGAAGGCTGGTTTACTGATACTGCTTATACAGAACCTTTTGACCTTACAGATACACCAATTATTTTTGATACAACAATCTATGCAAAGTGGGAAAGCAGAAGTGGTAAATTTGCCAGAATTAATGGTACTTACTATGGTTCAATGAGTGCCACAATGGACGCCATTGCTGCATTGTCAGGACAGGGAGTTACAGATGCTACCTTTGTTTTATATGAAACACCTGCTAATGAAGATCAAAATTCAGACCTATTAGAAGTAATAGGAAAAGGCAATTCTTCTAGTAACTGTATAGTAAAGGCTCTAAAAACTTCTGGAGTACAAAACGTAACCTTTGTTATTGATAAAGATGTAGGCCTTGTCTTTAGAGGGGATCAGTTTGCCGAAATGTTTAGTGGATGTACAAATTTTGTTTCCATCGATTTGAGTGGAATAATTCTTGCTACTACAGGTGGTACACCTGCAGAAGTCATGGATAATCTGTTCTATGCAGATGAAAATCTTAAGACGGTTATTTTCCCGGATAATTTAGATACTTCGACAATACTATCTATGGTAAACATGTTTAGTAACTGTAGAAGTCTTCAAGTTGTTGATATTTCTATGTTTAATACGGTTAATGTTCAAAGTATGAGATCTTTGTTCTATGCAGATGAAAATCTTACAACAATATATGCTTCAAATAAATTTATAACGACTAATGTTATAAATGATACTGATATGTTTACTCACTGTGATAAGCTTGTTGGTGGTAAAGGTTCAAAATATTCTGTAACACAAATAACAGGTAAAGAAGGTGCAAAAATTGATGGTGGCCAAAAAAATCCTGGTTACTTTACAAAAAAAGATAAGCCAAGCTTGACTTGTTCTGTAGGCGATATAATTCTGAGAGACGGTACAGTAATTCCATATTCAGAAAGTCTGGAACTTAATACGGAACAACAAAGAACTGCCATTGCTGTTATATTCTATGATGGTCATGGTTCTCTTGGAGGCAAGCCTCTGGGAGTTGGTATTTATCAGGCAAATACGAGTCAAAACAACCCTCTTATAATGATGAATTCAAAAGCAGAAGGTTCTGCGATAGTACTTAATTCGGATGACAACAGCGGAATGGTATTTACAGAAGCCGTATATGGTTTGTCGGATTACAATAATGAACCATCCGAAGGCTATCCTGTCTTTAACTGGCTGGTAAATTATTTTAAGGTAGTTGGCGGAGTTTTAGATGGAACAGATTACAACGATAACTGGTATCTTCCTTCAAAGAACGAGCTTTTTGCCATAAAAGATAATGTGGACATTATAAATTCCGCCTTGCAAAAAATAAATAATCCTGATGGTGGATTATTTAATACAACGAATAACTACTGGGCGGCATATCAGTCTACAACAAACGAAGGTTATACAGGATGTGTAGCCTTTGGAAAGAGTGGTTCAGAAGCCTGGTCCGAAATAGAAAAGGGCAATTCAAAAATTGGAGTTTATGCCTGCGCTATCCACGAGTTTTAGGAATTTATACTTGACTTATTCTGTGTTTGTATTAGAATTTGTAAAGTGACTTAGGGAGGGAAAGCCCCAAATAAAAAAATCAGGAGTATTTATGAAAACTGTTGCTGGAATTGACCTTGGTACACAGAGTATGAAGGTTGTAATTTATGATTATGAAAAGAAGGAAATTATTGAAAAGGCTAGCTGCCCAATGGAACTTATTTCCAAGGCTGATGGAACACGCGAACAGAAAGCAGAATGGTTCGACAACGGACTTGATGTTTGTTTTGGAAAATTGAGTGCTGCAAACAAAAAGACTATCGAAGCCATTGGTGTTTCTGGTCAGCAGCACGGCTTTGTTCCTCTTGGAAAAAACGGAAAGGCTCTTTATAACATCAAGCTCTGGTGCGATACTTCTACAGTAAAGCAGTGTGAAAAAATTACAAAGGCTGCCGGTGGAGATAAAAATGTTGTAAAGCTTCTGGGGAACCTTATGCTTCCGGGCTTTACCGCTCCAAAAATCTTGTGGCTCAAGGAAAACAAACCTGCCGCATTTGAAAAGCTCGCTTATATCATGCTTCCACATGACTACTTAAACTGGAAACTCACAGGTCAATATGTAATGGAATACGGCGATGCTTCCGGTACAGCCTTGTTCGATTCTAAAAAACGCAAGTGGTCAAAAGAAATTTGTAACATCATCGATCCAAAGCTCTTGGGTCTGCTTCCAAAACTGATTGAACCAAGTGCACCGGCTGGAGTAGTTACAGAAGCTGCTGCCAAAAAATATGGTATTCCTGCAGGTATTCCTGTTTCTGCAGGTGGCGGAGACAATATGATGGGTGCTGTTGGAACAGGTACCGTTGCCGACGGATTCCTTACAATGTCTATGGGAACTTCCGGAACTCTCTACGGATATTCAGACAAGCCGATTGCTGATCCTGCAAACGGACTTTCGGGCTTCTGTTCTTCTACAGGCGGATGGCTTCCACTTTTGTGTACAATGAACTGTACAGTTGCTACAGAATTTGTACGCGGACTTTTTAATATGGATGTAAAAGAACTGGATGGCGAAGCAGCAAAAGCTCCATGCGGTTCAGAAGGCGTTCTGGTAATTCCATTCTTCAATGGTGAACGTACTCCAAACTTACCAAACGGACGTGCAAGCATTACAGGTCTTACTTCTGCAAATACAAACCGTGCAAACATTGCCCGCGCTTCTTTGGAATCTGCAGTATTTGCCATGCGTGGCGGTCTTGATGCCTTCCGCAAGCTGGGATTTAAACCAAAACAGATTCGTCTGATTGGCGGAGGTTCAAAATCTCCTATCTGGCGCCAGATTGTTGCAGATATTATGAATCTTCCAATCCACGTTCCTGCCCTGGACGAAGCAGCAGCCCTTGGTGGAGCAGTTCAGGCCTTGTGGTGTCTTAAAAACATGAGCGGAAAATGCAGCATTGCAAAGCTTTGTGCCGAACACATCAAGCTCGACGAAACAAAAACCGCTAAACCAATTGCCAAAAACGTAAAAGCCTACGACAAAGCCTACGC
>JAGCTZ010000153.1 GCA_017963165.1 Treponema sp. | reverse complement strand
CGCCACGCCTTTGTAGACAAAAAAGCCGCCCTGCGTTACAACACTCCTCAGGTTTTTGATATTTATGATAACGAGTCCTATACAAAGTGTGTGATTGAATATATTTCGGGCATGACAGACCAGTTTGCGATTGAGGTGTATGGGGAGATTATTTCATTCTAAGAAGATGACACACGCTTGAGCAAATCTACGCATTCATCTGACGGCAAAGGACGGCTGTACAAAAATCCCTGAATGTAATCTACACCGGCCCGCTCTACCAGACTGTTCTGATGATTTGTTTCTACACCTTCTACCAGAATCTTAAATCCAACACCCTTAAAAGTACTAACTAAATCAAAAAAGAGGCTTATTCCCTTGGAGCCTTCTTCCATGGCAAGCACCAGAGAACGGTCCATTTTAATAGTCGAAAATGGCAGCGAAATTACGTTTGTAAGATTTGAATAACCCGTACCAAAATCATCAAGGTAGAACTTTACACCGGCCTGAGTCAGAGCCAGCATATTTTTCATAACAAGGTCGTAGTTGTCTATAAAAATACTTTCGGTAATTTCCATAATGATGTTCGAAGGCGAAAGACTAAAGCGGTCTATTGTTGCAAGAACATTTTCTACAACCTTTGGGTTCATCATCTGATAGGCAGAAAAGTTGATGGAAACTGCATGAACCGTATCGCGGTTATCCGAAATAAATTTGCAGACCTTTTCAAAAGCAACAAAGCCCAGCATTTCTATAAGACCGCGGCTTTCGGCAACCTGAACAAATTCCTGAGGAGGAATGTTTCCAAGCTCAGTATCCCGCAGGCGCGAAAGGGCTTCCATATATTCAAACTTGTGATTTTCTATAGAATAAATTGGCTGATACCATACCTGAAACTGATCAGATTCAAGCGTTAATTCCCGGCGCAGGATTTTATAAATATAGCGTTTGCGTTCTCTGTCCATGATAATTGATTCATCGCAAACCATCAGTTTTTTGAGCTGACTTGCCTTTGCCCGAGCCAGCATATTGTTTATTAAATCCATAAGAGAATCAAATTCACTTTCGTCTTTTGAAAAAGCTATTGCAGCCGAATAAGATTCTATAGGAATAGGAATAATTGAATTAATATCACTGCTGAGTTTTTCTATATCTGCCGCAATCTTAAGGCTCTTCTGGCGGACATCCTCAAGATTTTTTCCAATTGCAGCAAGACGATTTATAGAAAGAATATAAGCATTTCTTGGATAATAAGTCATAAAGATATTTCCAAGATGAAGGAACATCTGTTTTAATTCTGTCGCATCAAGGCTGGACTGAATCATGTTGATATTTTCTATGGTCATTACATAAAGAACACCGCCCCGTCTCTGCATAGCAAGTCTTTTTTTTAGACGGCTTTCGTTCATAAGACCGGTTGCAAAATTTATTTCCATTGAATACGACTGAATTGTAAGATAGGCAAATAAAACAGAAGTAAAAGATGCAACGCCGGTTAATACAATCTTTGGATAGAAAAACTGAATAACTACAAAGCAAAAAGAAATAAAGGGATAAAGAACAAATACCCAGAAAATTCGTCTTGCAAGAAATTTTTGCTGAATAATAACTATAAGAACAATAGCCAGACCATAAATTGCGGTAAGAATATAGGTAATATTTTTTAGAGGGCCTCTTGTATAACCTGCAACCGGGTCATAATAAAAAATCCAGCCGGTTTTGATGTTTATTAAAACAAGAAGCATATAAAGGCTTTGAATAATTCCGCCTATACAAAAGAAGATTTTTTTCCTTTTTGAATTTTGAAAGGCCATGTCGCAGGCATAAGAAGACATAACAAAAGGACTCAGCAGAAGAAAAAGGAAATATAAGGTTGTTATAAATGTAAACAGATGAGCATTCTGCAAAGTATAATGGGCAATGCACCTTACAGAAAGGATATTAAAAAATGAAGCAAAAAAAGTAGCCGTAGCCGCTATTAAAAACATGCGTTGTCTTCTATCATACATTGCGTAAGACAAAAGAGTGGTAACGATGATTAGCAGCGAGCCCCAGCAGGCAATGAATTCTCCGATGATGTAATAATTTGCAAATCCGAATTCCATTAACCTTAGATGATATCACGAATTTGCATTAAAAGCAAAAAAATTGTTTTTACACACGGTGCATTGCGCTAAAGACTTTTTCGGCCATGATGTTGATTTCTACACCCATTTCTTCGGCAATTGTCGAAAGTGATTTTCTCAAAGTGTCAATGTCTATATCTGCTTTGGCCATGTCTACCATCATCATCATTACAAAGTTTCCGCTCAAAATTGTCTGAGTGATATCTGCAATGTTAATTGAATGTTCCGACAAAAATGCCGAAACCTTTGCGATGATTCCTACTTTATCTGATCCTACGACTGTGATTATTGCGTTCATGTTCTTCTATTCTCCTTTTGTCATTCCCGCGCTTGACGCGGGAATCTCTCTTTATAATAGATTGCCGGGTCAAGCCCGACAATGACAAATTTATTAAAAATTATTCCCAAGTGTCGCTGCAATGACAGCCTTGATTGTATGCATACGATTTTCTGCTTCGTCAAAAACAACAGACTGGGCGCTTTCAAAGACTTCATCTGTAACTTCCATTGCGGTAAGTCCGAATTTTTTATGAATCTGTTCGCCAATCTTTGTTTTGCAGTCATGGAAAGATGGAAGGTCATGCATAAAAATTGCAGTTGGCTTTGCCTTTGCCATAACTTCTTTTGTTACCTGATATGCTTTAAGGTCTGCAATACGTTCAGCCCAGACTTCATCAGGCTCGCCCATGCTAACCCAAACATCAGTATAAACAATATCAGCGTTGGCAGCGGCTTTATCTACATCGCTTTCGAGTGTGATTGAACCACCACTTTCTTTGCACCATGCATTGCACTCCTCTACCAATGCTTTATTTGGGAAATATTTTTCTGGAGCACAAAGCACAAGATCAAGTCCAAGCTTAGAGCATACAATACACAATGAGTTTCCAATGTTGTAGCGTGCATCACCAAAATAAACAAGCTTGAGGCCTTTGAGTTTTCCGTAGTGCTCACGGATTGTAAGCATATCGGCAAGCATTTGAGTTGGATGATATTCGTTTGTAAGACCGTTCCATACAACAACGCCGGAATATTTAGCAAGGTCTTCTACGATTGTCTGTTCATAACCACGATATTCAATTCCTTCGAACATGCGTCCAAGAACACGAGCAGTATCGGCAATGCTTTCTTTTTTACCAATCTGACTTCCTTCTGCAAGATAAGTTGTGCAGATTCCAAGGTCGTGTGCAGCAACTTCAAAAGCACAGCGTGTACGGGTACTTGTCTTTTCAAAAATAAGTGCGATATTTTTTCCGCGGTGAATATCTACAGGAATACCGCGCTTCTTCTTTGCCTTAAGGTCGGCAGCAAGGTCGAGTAAGCCCAGAATTTCTTCCGGTGTAAAATCTTTGAGAGTTAAAAAGTTTCTTCCCTTCAAGTCCATACAAAAGTCTCCACATTTTTTATTGGAAAGAAATAGTATATCAGAAAATGAGTTTATAGAGAAGTAGTGCCTTCTTATACATGGATTGCCACGGCCATCGGCCTCGCAATGACGTACTGCTTATGCATCAATCTCTTT
>JAGCTZ010000152.1 GCA_017963165.1 Treponema sp. | reverse complement strand
TTTTCTGTTGTCTTTCATATTATAATATATTGATTCAGAATGCAAATTCTTGTACTTTTCAGCGAAAAATCTAAAAGATTTTACAAAATTTACAGAATAAAGCATGACAGAACGCTACAGCTACACAACCAAAGGCAGAACCGTAACGTTTACTGACGGCAAAGGCTCAGACTATGCCTACAGCTTCGACGAATTCGGCAGGCTGACGCAGGAAAAGAACCGCCTTGACGGCGTTCAGAGCTACACCTATAATGATGACGGTGAGCTTAAAGCCAAGAAAGACTTTGAGGGCAATGTGACCGCTGTTTCTTATGACACAAAGACAAGAACAAGGCGTACTCAATATGCAGACGGAACTGAATCAGTTATTGTCTATGATGAATGTGGAAACGTCCTTAGTGCAACAAACGAGAGCGGCAGTTTAAGCTATGCTTATGACAAAGCCGGTATGCTCATAAAGGAAACTGACGGTAAAACCGGCGAAACTGTAAGCTATTTATATGATAAAGCTGGACGCAGAACTCGTCTTGTAAGCCGTGAGCGCGATATTAGCTACGGTTACGGCAAGAACAGCGAATTATTGTCGCAGAAAGATAGGCTCAAGCAGCTTGAGGTACATTACAAATACGATGCATGCGGCCGTGAAATAGAAAGGCGTTTCGGCAACGGCGTAAGGCAGCTGACATTCTATGACAAGGCGGGAAGGACAATCTGCATCAAGCAGGTGAACTCTTCTGACAGGTTGCTTTCTGGCGAGGCCTATGCCTACGACAAGCTCGGCAGGCGCAGCATGACCGTGAACGAGAAAGGCCTTGTAACAATCTACAAGTACGATAACCAGAGCCGCCTTGAGACAGTCTATTATCCTTTCAACGAGGACATAAAGGAGACTGCAAGGAAAGAAGCCGACAAGCAGGGCTTATACTTCCAGCCGTCGCAGGGAACGGCTGAGAACTACTTCCTTTCCACCGGAGAGCTTCTGCAGCTCAAGGCCGTTGCCGAGTGCATCGCCAACGGCAGGAGCGGAGCTATTACGGTAAACCAGGTTGTCTGGAAGGAATCTTACACATACGACCCGAACGGAAACAGAACATCAAAGACAACTTCATGGGGAACTGTGCAGTATTCTTATGACAAGGAGAACCGCCTGACAGAAAGCGGCAACCTCGGCATGAGCGAATCCGTAAAGTACACTTATGACGCCAACGGCAATCTCTTGCGCGAAAGCTCCGCAAGATACCGCAAGGACTATACGTACAACGCCCAGAACCGCATGAGCTTCAGCGATGTGCAGGATTCTGTTCTGAACACAAGAAATTTCACGGAATACGCCTATGACGCTTTCGGAAGGCGCATCGAAACAAGGCAGTATTTAGGCGACTACACAAGAAACCTCTATGACGGCTTCAGCTTTGATATAATCGGAAAATCTGTTTTGCAGTCTGCATATTCTGCAAACATACCAGAGCAGATATATCGAACACCGTCAACACAGCGTCACCTTGAACTTGTTTCAGGGTCTACTTCCAACGGCAGAAACGAGCGCGGCACTGAAATAGGTACACGCTACCGCTATATAGACGATACTCCTCTTGTACCGCTGACAGAAGCCGGAAAATCTAACAGCTCTGCTTCAACAAGTTCAACAGCCAAAACCAGAAGCCGCCCTGATAAAGAATATGTACTTTATTCTTATGGAGAACCTGTCGCAATGTCTGTTGATGGCGTAACAAGGTATTTTGGCACTGATATTTTGGGTTCTGTCCGCTCTGCTACTGATAAATACGGCTCAGTACAGGCAGATTACAGCTATGACGCTTTCGGTTCGCCGTATTTGGGTAATCTTGAGAACGACATTGGCTTCGGCTACTGCGGTAAGGTTTATGATGTTGGAACAGGTCTGTATGACTATGGCTTCCGTGATTACAACCCTGTAAGCGCAAGATTCACAACAATTGACCCGATAAGGGATGGTGCTAACTGGTTCAGCTATGTAGTGAATGACCCTGTGAATTATGTAGATCCGTTAGGATTGGAAACAACTATTTTACAAAATTTAAAAGATACTTTGAGTGACTTTAAAAGCACTATAGCAAATCTTCTTTTTCCTGGTGAGATAACAAATGAAACAACTTATGAACTATTTCCAAGAGCGGAAAGTAATAAAATAACAAAATATTTATTGGGGAAAAACTTTACAATATCACCAAATATGTCTCTTTCGGAAGCCCTGGCAAATAACCATGATGTATCATATAAACAAATTGCACTTGATGGTCTTGTTTTACCAGACAAATCTGTGTATAAAGGTTGGTCTGGTTCAAAAATAACTGTTACAGAAACTAAAAATGAGGCTGGTGAAACTTCTTTTGTTGTGATAGAAAGTTTTGGAACAAAATTAATAAATGGTATTATTAATTTTGGAAGGGACTTTCTTAATAACTTTAGAACTGAGAAGAAAGAAAGGTATGGATATTATGATCCTAAGGAAGTAGAAGCGATGTCAAATAATAAAAATGGTATTGCTGGATGGAGAAAAGATGTTCCATTAGGTTATTTTAATCAGAAAGAAGGATGCACAAAATGAGAAAATTGATTTTAGTTCTGTTTTCTTTATCTCTAACTGTTTTCTGTTTTGCGAATGGCAGATGTGAAAAGCTCGAAAAAGAAATACTGAAAAATCCAAATGTCATAGAAGTTAAAGTTGGTCAATATGATAAATGGACTCAAGAAATTTATTTCGCAGATATTTATTTGAAAAATGGAGGTTATCTAGAAATCACAGAATTTAATAGATATTTATCTGGTAAACAATTGGGTGTTGAAAAAATAGGCAGAAATTCTGATGGAACACCAGAATATGAATTCCTGTTAGGAAGGTACGTAGAAAAAAAGCCTGATAAAAACGGTTTTATCTATACTTATAGAATGGATGCTGTGAAAACAGAAGCTTTATCTTTAGTGTTAAAAAAAGACATAAATAATGTTGGTGATATAATCAATAATTATGATGAAATTTATATTTTAGCAGAAAAGCTTGCAAAAGAAACACCAGAAGAACGTACAAACCGGCGAAAAGACGGCGAAATTCAAGATGATTCAAATTTTTCAAGTACGTTCGGGAATTTTGAATCCGATAAATGCTGGGGACAAGTCTTTTCGCGAGAATATTCTTCAGAACGTACTTACGACAAATATTTTGATTCAATGTTTGCTGATGAATAGCAAGGAGAAAGACGATACATATAGCTTCTGTGTTTATATGTACAGTCTTTAAAAGGTATGATCTATGATAAAATCAACCGTAATTGTCAAGCCCAAAACACGCAGCCAGTCGCACTAGCCTTTACCAGTTTTCGCAACGCGAAAACTGGCAGGGTTTGCCGTACAATTCTTTCAAGTTTTCGTTTACGAAAACTTGGGCGTTTCGCGAGTTTTATCCAAAGATTTGGTTTAAGCCAAAGGCGAAACCCAATCGCAAACCAG
>JAGCTZ010000151.1 GCA_017963165.1 Treponema sp. | reverse complement strand
CAAGAAATTTTTTAATTGCTTTAATACACTATATATAGCGCTTTTTCTTTGATTTTTAAAACAAGGCACATATTTTTTCAGTTTATCAGACTGGTGCTTTTGCGAAGCAATTTGGTTTGCTGTATGTGCCTTTAATTTTTTATGCTACAATTTTATCAAACTCGCTGTATGGTTCAAGAATCTTCATCATGAATTCATAAGGAGTTACAACTTTAAGATCGCCACTTACAACATCTGCAAAGATGTTGGCGCTGGCACCACTTACGAGTTTTACACCTTTTTCATTCTGGGTAACAGGAAGATGTGTGTCGCGGGCTTCTACGTTCCAGAAAACAAGCTCTGGAAGTTCATAGCCGGCTTCTTCAAATTCCCGCTTGTAGAATTCAAAAGTGCTTTCGCGGCCAGAGCAGCAGTCAAATTCCATATCAGAAATAATCAAAACACGTTCAATCATTTCTTCTTTTGGAACGGCCTTGTTCTTAGCTACATCCAAAAGTAGCTTGTATACTTTGCCAATGTCTGTGTTTGTACAGTCATTGAACTTTGAAATATAAAGCATCTTTTTCTGCAGTGTGTCACAAGACTCAGGAATCTGAATCAAGCGAGGTTCAGAACTAAAGGTAATAAAGCTGTTCTTGTAAGCGCCATCCAACTGTTCTGCAAAAAGCAGGGCAAGAGATGTTGCAATGTTGATTGCAGCAAAATCTCCACAACCGTACATAGATCCAGAACCGTCGCGAACTACAATTGTTTTAGAAGCAAATGTACCGCGGTCCAGAGCCTTCCAGCTTGCTTCAAGAGGAAGTGCCTTTTCTGGTTCAATATTATTGATTCCATAGTAGCCGTTTATAAATGGAGCCACAATCTGATAAGGATAAAGTGTTTTTGTATTCAACTTTACCTTCTCTTCTTCCGGAATCTCTTCACCACTGGCAAGCTTTTCGGCCTGCTCTACTACCTTATTCAAGAATGCCTTGTAGCGTTCCTCATCGTTACGCATAAAAGCTTTCTTATATCTAAGCATTGCCTGGCTTGGCTGCTTTGAATAATCAAAGGTGTAATCCTTGCGGCGAAGGTTATCTTCAAGGATTTTTATTTCCTTACGAAGAGCAGAACACAATTTACGATATTCTACAGCCTTCATACCAAGAGCAGTCATAAGCTGTTTGGCAAGACTAACACTTTCAGCGCAAGATGTGTTGATAGAAGGCAGCCACTTACCAAGCAAGCTAACCTCCCCTTCTTCACCTATAGCTGCCTTATCTTTTTCAAGCTGAGCTTTGATAAGGGCAACAGCATTATCTTTTATTGATGTATCCATCAAAACAAGAACATCATCCCAGCGGCCATATTCAGGAATTGCGTACAAAATCTTTTTTGCAGTTTCCGGATAGAACTGTGCAAGCTCTTTCAAAAGAACACGGAAGCTGTTGCGTTCACCAAGTCCACCGCGAATGTTACGCATATAAAAAAGAATCTTGATGGCAACTACCGGCTCTTCAGCAAAGGCTTTTACAAAAAGCTTACTCAAATCTGAAACATTGCGTCTCATGCCACCACACAAAGAGAAAAAGTCCAGACATGCAGAACCTGTAGACTTGTAAGCCAAATCTCCATTCTCTGTGTGAGCCACATTCAAATTAATTTTCATTGCCTGTAATGCGTTCATTTTACGCCTCCTTATTAGCCAAAATAAATGGCAGTTTTTACAAGATACAAATTGGCGGGAGTCGAACCCGCGATCCATAGATTACAAATCTATTGCTTTACCAACTAAGCTACTGTTAAAGTTGCTGTGTGTATCTTTCTGCCAAACAAGGCACAAATTAACCCTGCGCAAATCCGGGCCATTGCTCTACCATCTGAGCTACAGCCCCACAAACTGGGGCTGACAGGAATCGAACCTGCGACACATGGAATAATTGCTGTACGTGCCTTTACAGCTGCCTGTAGGAATCGAACCTGCCTAAAATCGAAGAGCCGTTAAAAAAAATGCATTGCATTTTTTAGGCTCATCGAAATATCGGCTCGCGAGATTAATCGAGCGCCGTTTCTTGATTACAAATCAAGTGCATAACCAACCTGCCCAAGCAGCATAAAACAAGATGCATAACTCGAATACAAGATTTGAACTTGTGCATTCTGGATATCAAGCCAGATGATCTACCAACTGATCTAATTCGCTTTCGCAAATTGCTGTTAGCATCTTTACGGAGTTACCGAGAATTGAACTCGGACCCTCGGCGTGACAAGCCGACGTGATAACCATTTCACTATAACTCCAGAATAAGCTGATTTATCTCTCTCCTCACGCTGATTTCATTATGTTCTCCGGAACAGAATCAATTTCTATAGTTTTAGTTGCAATAAGATCACCAATTTCAACGTTGAATAACTGTGCAAGCACAAGAAGGTTGTCTATTGTCGGGATGTTTTTACCACTTTCCCAGCCGTAGATTGCCTGCGGATAATCAAATCCAAACACGCTCTGTACATCGTGAACTGAGAAGCCGTTTAATTGTCTAAGTCTCTTGATTTGGGCACCAGTACCCTGCAAATCGATTACTGGTTTTAAGAAAGTTCTGATAGTCTCCATTTTAGTTTAATCTCCTTATTCACAAAAATTCGTTGGACTTTCCTTGTTGTAGGATACAGTCCTGTGTCGCCCTGGCAATTGGTTTTTCCTATCCACTTTGTTGAAGGAATGGCGCACTTAGGTTCTTTTGTATGATCAACAAAAGACAATGTTGCTGTTGT
>JAGCTZ010000017.1 GCA_017963165.1 Treponema sp. | reverse complement strand
ATTTCTTTGAGCAGCTCAAGTGCGCGGTTGCGTACAGGAGTTACATACTGATAGTTTGCAGCGATTCTAGAAATAGACTGAATCATTGCGTTTCTGTCTTTTGTGTATGGAAGAAGCTTTTCATAAGCATTGAGAACTTCGAAAGCAAGGCTGCTTGTCGGGTTCAGTGTTGAAAAACGTTTTTCTGTCCATGCAATTGTAGAAACTACGTCGTCATTGTTGTTGATTCCGATGATTCCCAAAGAACGGATTGCTGATGTGATAACCATTGGTTCTGTATCACCAAGAACAATCTTAACAAGCATTTCTTTTGAATCTTCTGTCGGAATCTTTGCCATCAAGTCTGCGGCTTTTGCACGAATATCAGGATAGTTATTCATCAAACGGCCGTTCTCACGGTTAGGGTTCATGATTCCTTCGCCAACCAAAGAATTCAGTGCTTCCTGAATTTCTGGGCTGATGCGGTTTGCATTCAATGCATCTTCAATGTACTGCAAAGCAACGAGCTTGTTATCTCTTACATCAGACATTGTCATTTCTTTGATAATTACGTCTTCGATTGTTGAGAGATACTGTTCTTCAACTGTTACTTCTGATTTTTGCTGTGCAGAAATGCATGTTACTGCAAATAATACTGCTGCAACTACTAAAACCAATTTTTTGAAGTTCATAAATACTCCTACTGTTAGTTTTCAGATTTTCTCGAATTAATTCATTCAGAAATTCGCTTTTCAATGAATGAAACGCCTAAGAAGATTGTCGGATTAGCTCTGGCAAAATTCTGTATGTTAAACATTCAATCTTGTTGAAAAGTTACGAATTAAAGAATTAATTAATTCTACATGGTATTTGGAAAAAAAGCCACTATTTTTTTTATGAGTCTATAAAATATAAAATTGGTACGGACGCTGTTGTATAGAAATAAAAAAACCGTCCTTGATATGGACGGTTTTTATCTTTAAAAAAGATTGATTAAAGAGTATCAAGCTTCAAAAGCCAGTCGCCGTTAGAAGCTTTTTCAAACAGATAGAATATCAAGTCTTCGTCTTCTTTTGGCTCTACAGCTTTTGTAACAGTCGGAGAAACATAGCGTATTTCTTCAACCTTGCTGTTCTGTCTTGCAGGAATGAATACATAAAGAAAATAGTCCCTCATGCTACGGATGGTAATGCCTTTTACAGGAAGACGGTTGGCAACGGCAGCAAGATTTTTTGGATTAGTCCAATATTGCTTTGAAGAAGGGCTGACGTAAGTAAGCCATGCTTCGTAATCGCGCCGCTTGATGATGTCGTTAAGCTCATCAATCGTCTGCATGATATCCTTCTTGTCTTCTATAAATGTATCCTTTGATATTTTGCCTGACAAATTAGAAACTGAGCGTGCGTATTCCTTGTCAGCTTCTGAAACTTCCGGCTCTTTTTTGGCAACTGCGCCATTCTTAGGCTTGGGGGCTTCTGTCTTTTTTTCGACAACAGGCTTTGCTTCTGTTTCAGGTACAACAATTTCTTTTTCTGCAACAGTCTCTGCCGGTTTTTCTTTTTTTTGTTCAACAACGGCTTTGTCGGCAGATGTACAAGAAGCAAACAAGAGTGCAGCAAGGCAAGCTAAAAATAATGCGGTTTTCTTCATAAGTAAAACCTCCCTGTTTGAATAATACAGTTGCAATCAGATAAAGTCAAATGAATTTTGAATAAAAATTTCAAATATCTCTAAAATCTTTAGTTAAAGTATTTAAAAACTCCATTTCTTTTAACAGTACTATTGACCAGTGTCAAAAAAAATGTATATTCTTTATGACATGTTAAGGGCAGTCTTTCCCGGATCATTTGATCCGCCGACTTATGGTCATCTCAATGTTATAGAAAGGGCACTTTCGTTATTTGATGACATTCATGTCGTTGTTGCAGTTAATAGAAATAAAAGCTATCTTTTTTCTCCAGATGAACGGCAGGCTATGCTTGAAGAGCTTCTGAAGCAGTGGAAGAACGTTTCTGTTCATCAATGGGATTCTCTTATTGTAGATTATGCCAAGCAGAACAATGCCGCAGTTCTTATACGCGGTGTACGCAATGTTACGGATTTTTCTTATGAATTCGATTTGTCTATGATGAATAGGGGTCTTTGTCCTTCTGTTGAGACTATTTTCATTCCTACAGATCCAAAATATTTTCTGCTTAAGTCAAGTGCAATAAAAGAGCTTGCTTCATTTGGCGGTGATGTTTCAAGTATGGTTCCGTCTGTAGTTTCAGAGTGTCTTAAGAAGAAATTTTTGACGTCATAAGATGTTTGTGACAAAAATATGAAAAGTGTAATTTTGTAATTGACAAAATATGGATTTGTGTTATAATGGGCATTGACAGGTTAAGGTATATGTAGTATGTTGTCTTGACTATTATAACAAATTATAAAGAAGAGGTTTATATATGGCAGTACCTAGAGCGAAAACGT
>JAGCTZ010000150.1 GCA_017963165.1 Treponema sp. | reverse complement strand
TGACATTGGCGAGAAAGATTACTGGACTACTGTGTTTGCTTTTGTAAGCACGTCAAGTGATCTTATTGCTGAATTGGATGACAAGGGATTAGACTGGGAAGAAGTGTCTGACTTTGACCTGTTTATTATGAACTTCTTATTGATGAGCGAAAATATGATACACATTTTTCTACCAACACTATGTATCAAGAATTTTAAATTAATTGAAAACCCGGACAATCATGAAATAAACCTGTATGATCCTATTGAAAAAATCACGATTGACAGGAATATATTTCAATACATTTCTGATTATATTCGATTTGTACACGGGTTGAAAAAGAATGTTGTAAAGGCTGGTAATGCTTATACTCATCAGGATCTTATTGATGATGCTCATGACAGAAAAAAGTGGGCGGAAATGAAGCCTAAACAACAAAAATCGCAAATGAAAGCGTATTTATCATATCTTGTTGCATCTCTTAGTTATACCGTAGATGATGTAATGGATATGCGAATAAACTTTTTCTTTGATCTTATCAAGCGTGTATCTGCTATCGAAACGGCAAAAGAAATACCTTTTATGGCTTATACCGGAATGGTGGATCTGAAAAAGAAAGAAGTAAAGAAATCACTTGATCCTATGCGATCATTTTAATTTTTTAAAGAAAGGATTGAGATAATTATGGCAAACATTAACAATCTTTTAATCGAAAAGGTTAAAGAAGCTGCAATGTTTAACTCTGACGGTTCAATCAGATGGACAGCAGCTGACGTTTCCAATGCTACAATTAATGTAACATCAACATCAACTGACAAGCTTGATGCTATGCAGAACGTTATTTCTAAGCTTTATCAGGGTAAACAGGCTGAAGTATCATTTGAGTCTGCTTTCTTCTCACTTGGTCTTATCGCAGCACAGTCAGGTACAGATGTAGTATCAGCTACAAATGCAGCACCAATCAAAACTGCTTTCAGAGAGGAACTTACTGTAGGTGAAACTTTAGGTACAGTTAATTCAACTGTTACACTTTCAAGAACACCAGTAGGTACTTCAGGTTCAGAAGTTAAGTATATTTATGTTATGAACAGTGACCGTTCACTCGGTACAAGATATGGCGTGGCAGCAACAGCAGCTGAAGATAAGTTCTCTATCTCCGGCAAGGTAATTACACTTCCTACAGGTACTGGACTTTTCACAAAGGATTCTGTAATTGTTGTATATTACGATTCTAATGTTGAAGATGGTGCATCTGTAACTAATACAGCGGCAGCCAATACTGATGCCGGACTCTTTAGACTCTTTGTTATTTTCAAGGATGTTTGTAACGAGGAAATTAAGTATAGTGGCGTAATTGAGTTCCCGTCAGCACAGATCTCACCGGACTGTGAAATCGGACTTCAGTTTGACTCAACATATAGCTATTCACTTTCTGCAAACAAGAAGTATTGCGCTACAGACGATGTTCTCTTTAAAGTATTTGTTCCGGAGAATCCGACAACATAAGAAGGTGTAGTAATGACTAAAGACTGTATAGTGTGTGGCAAAGCGTATAAATATTGCCCTGACTGTGAGCCGAGTGCAAGTTACAAGGATATAGTTGATACGCCAACTTGTTATGCTGCATGGCTGACAGTTATTGAATATCGTGATAAGGTAATTGATGCCAAAAAAGCAGTTTCTAAATTTAAAGAATACGGCATAACAAAAGATAAAGCTAAATATTATCTTGACGATGTTAAAGGTTTGATTTTTGATGCTTATTCAAAAGGTGAACCAAAAATCGAAAGCGATGATGAGCCTAAAATCACTAAAAATATATGGCTTAGATAAAAAATGAAAAGGGGTATGGATTTATGTTCATACCCCTTATTTTTTTCGTGAAAGGAGCTTTTAAATGAGTTTGAATCCCGGAAAAATCTTTGAAAAAAACTTTAAAGATTCTATTAAAAGCCGTGGATATTACTATGTACGATTAAAGGACAGTGCGAGCAGTTTTTGTAATGCAACGGAT
>JAGCTZ010000149.1 GCA_017963165.1 Treponema sp. | reverse complement strand
ATTTCAGCATGTAGTAACTGATTCAAAACGTTTTAATTCGCCGCTAACAATGGATCAGGCTATCGAACGCTCCTGGTTTTGGATTGACCAGGAACGAGTAAAAGTGATTTATCCTACAGAAAACTCACTCAAACGTGCCCTTTTATGGGGTAGCATGTTCAAGCTTGGAAGAAAGAGAATACAGGATACTCATATGGCAGCAGCCTTTGCCGAAGCCGGAGTATCAGAACTCTGGACAGCAAATCCTTCAGATTTTGAAATTCTTGAAGTTTTTGATTTATTTGATTATTCGTAATTATTTTTCTTTGGTTTCCCATTCTTCACGAGTTATAAGACACGTGAACTCGCCCGAAGTAATTCCTGTTTTAGGGTAGGTGCGGGTTCCTTTGTCATCAACTAAAGTCATTCCGATCTTTTTCATAACACCAAAAGATGCTGCGTTTTTACAGTCGCACTGGGCATATACTTTGTTGATAGAAAGATTTGTAAATGCAAAATCTAAAAGTGCCGCTGCCGCCTCTGATGCAAAACCCTGGCCCCTGTAATTCTTGTTGATTATCCAGCCGAGGGTAGCGTAGGAATGATCTTCACTATGGCTGAGATCTGCATCGCAGCCACCGATTATTTTGCCTTCATAAACAATTACAAACTCATAATCCAGCTGGTCCGGAGAGCCCCAGTCTGCAGCATTTCGTTTTACAAATTCTTCAGTTTCTTCAAAAGAATCATTGGGCAGCCAGAACATCATAGTGATTTCTTTGTCGCCGGCATATTCGTGAATTTCTTTTTCATCTCCAAGCTGAACCGGGCGCAAGGTAAGCCTTTTTGTCTTTAATTCTGTTTTCATTTAATCATCTCCATACACATATTTCTTAATCTGAGTCTGTTTACCCTGATATTTGCCGGCTCCCTGATACTCCAAACTAAACCCGCATTTTTCCAGAACCCTGCAGGAAGCAAGGTTTTCGGCATCACAGATTCCGTAGATTTTTTGAATTCCCAGCTGTTTCATTATCACCGGAAGAAAAGCTGTAACTGCTTCTGTCGCATAGCCTTTTCCCGTAAACTGTTTTGCAATATGATAGCCGACTTCCCAAATGCCGCTTTCAGTTGGAACAGCCTGCACATAACCGATATTTGTTTTGTCTTTTAAGAGGACTGGATATACAAACGGCCCTTCAGCCCCTTCATACTGCGACATTAAAAAATCAATTGTTTCAGCTGCATCTTCAACAGTTTCAAAAACCTCGTCCGGCAAAAATCTACGTGTATCTTCATCGAGCGAATTTTGATGAACAGCCTCTGCCATGTCGCGAGTAAACTTTGTGATTATGAGACGGTTTGTTTCAAGGTTCATAATTTTGCTCCATCCACTTATTCAACCAGTAAAGCTGATAGTCTATAAACTTTTCGTCAATGCAATTTATACCGTGAACTTCCAGGATTGTTGCCTGCAGCTGAAAATGTCTTATTGCAATCCAATCGTAAAATGAAAGTTTTTCTTCCTGTGATAATGGATGATGGCGAGTATAGCCAGAAATAAAGCTTTCATAAACCTTGCGGGTGATTTCGATATCTTCCTGCTGAAGATTAAAATAATTTGTCATATCGCACATGACCATTACATCAAACATAAGAGGAGCCTGGCAGACTGTGTCAAAATCTAAGACATAAATCTGACCGTCTTTTGTCTGCAAAAGGTTTCCACGATGAAGGTCACCATGACAAATACCGTAAGGAAGCCCCAGAACCTTTTCCCAAAACTGTTCACCAAGCTTTTCATAATCAGCGATTTTTGGATATGATCTTTGATGTAGAAAATCAAGATAACGTCCTATGAAAAACTGTTTGTCGCGGCTAACCAGCTGAACAGGGCTATCCTTCATCATGCTATGAAACTTCCCAACTAGTTCACCAACTTTTTCGGCAGTTTCAGATTTTTCCAAGTCTGGTTCTTCCCCCTCAATAAAGTCTTGCAGAGTAACAAGGCACGGATCATCACCAGATACTTCAACAATTGCTTGACCCGCTTTAGTCAAAAATGTTTTTGGAACAGGAAAGCCTTTTTCTTCCAAATACCGCATAATCATAACCGATTGCTTTGCTGTATCCTTAAAGGCATTTCCAATCACCTTGAGTAAATATTTTTTTTCACCATTAACAATATATGTTTTACAGCCGCCTTCTCTCAGAAAGTCTACACTAACATTTTCCAGCCCATATTGGGTTTTCAGTAAGTTGATTAGTTCCTTCTCCATTTTGTTTTCCATCAAACTTCATTCATTTTTTTGTTCAAGATAAGAAGTATAATCAGATTTGTAATCATAGTTCTCATCTATGTGAATGATACCTGCGATTTCAGTTATCACAGAACCATAAGTATTATTTTCTTGTGGTATTTCAGTCTTTTTTTCTTCCATATTGTTGGCTCCTACATTGCTTCTAATTTATCACATACTCAACACTTTCTCCATATTGTCCAGTGATATCCTTTTCCGTAACCAATTTTCTTATAGAACTCATCATCGCCACCTGTCATGTGAGTAGCACCCAGAGGCTTGAGTGTGCGGTAATGCTGTGTAAGTGCTGCCGCCGCCAGACCGCGCTTTCTGTGATCCGGATGAGTGCAAAGTGGTTCCATGTAAGCAAGATTATTTTGCGGAACCCACCACATACCGGAGAAGCAGACATATTCTTCGTTCTCATCTGCAATGATGATATTGTAATGCGGAGTTTCATGGGGAGTAGGGGAAAGGAAGGAAGCCCAGCCGTCTTTATGAGATTTTGCCGGAGTCCATTCCAGAGAATCGTCGTATTTATCCCAGCCCACAAATTCACCACGCTCACCATGACCAAAACCATACCAGCAGAGCTTTGAACATTTTACGATATCAATATCCTTATGGTCTACAAAATGATAACCTTCCGGAAGCTCGTAATTCAGTTCATTCTTAAAATCAAAAATCATGTCCTCATATTCATAAACCTGTTTAAAGCCACGCTTTGCTGCTGCATCCTTTAAGAACTGCTGACCATCCGAAAAGACAAACTGCTGCTCGCCATTAAAATGAGGCATAGTTGTAAAGGCATATTCAATAAGCTCGTCTGCAAGAAATTCATAGCCCTTGCGAACATTAAAATAAATATCTGTCACCGGTGCTTCGTAATAAGCAAAAGCAACAACCTTATCGCCGTCGAACCAGAAGCGGTCCAAAAAAGAATATGACGAATCCATCCAGGTCGCAGTGAGTGCATATTCAAAAAAAGGAGCAGGCCGGCCGCCGGCATTTTTCCAGTCGTAAGTTTCCACAAGGAAATCCCACACGAGATTTATATCTGATAATATTTGAAATTGTTTTGTCGTGATGTTCATTGTTTTTCTCCTTACCTAAACTCTGCGAGAGTTATTATTGATTTTTGGTATCAATCACAATCAGAGGAATATTGATTTCTTCTGGTGTGAGACCAGCATGTTCTCCCGGCATTTCCTGAACTTCATAATGTGTTTTCAGAATTGATTTTTCTGAAATAGCAAAAGCAACAAAGTCTCCAATCATGCCAGGCAAATCAGGATTCTCTTTTCCACTTCCAAAAACTTTATTTTTCAGAACTTCCTCTCTTGTCAGCAGAAGAAAATCATCACCAAAAGTTTTTTGGAAAAGCTCGGGAAAGTTTGTCTTACATTCATCTTTTACAAAAAGATTTATTGTACGAGGCTCAAGCGAAGGCAGTCTTACAAGACAATTCATGATTTCAGGGTAATCAAGAATACAAAGATTTTTGCTGTCCATGTGTCCGTGATCTGCAATTATGAAAAGCTGAGTATCAGAAAGTTCTGAAGTAAACTGCTCAATTCGTTTTTCAAGGGAAAGCATCATTTCATGTGTTTCTTTGCTGACAGTACCGGTTTTGTGCATTGTTGAATCCGGTTCATTCCAGTATGCATAAATAAATTTTTTCTCAGGCTCGTTACATAAATTTTTTATTCGTTCAAAGATTTCATCTAAAGTTTGCGGGAACGGTGGCATAAACGGTATGGAAAAATATGCCTTTCCTCCTTCATCATTTATCTTTTCAACAATTGATTTGTATGGAGTAAAAGTATATCCGCAGTGAAAGTCTGCAGCCGTAACTTCTTTGTTCAGAGAATCATAAGTCCAGACAGTTTTACCCTGCGCATCTACCTGGGGTTTTGCACCAGTCTTTTCAGTCAATTGTTCGATATTTCTGAAAACGGTAACATTCTTATTGAGTTTTGGATAATAAATGTCCCAGCCAAGCCAGCCATGCTCATTTGGATACAAGCCGCTCATTACCGAAGTTGTAGCTGCAACAGTTGTTGGAGGATACACAGATTCAAAAGAGCCTGCAAGGTGAGAACGGAAAAATCCATCCGGAGCAAAATGCTTTTCCAGAATAGAAATTCCAAGCGCATCGAGGAGCAGCACAACAGTATTTTTATAATTTCCCGACAGATATTTGTCTGCCAATGGAAGTGTATTCGCAGTTGTTTTACAGCCAAATTTTTTGAGTATTGAGTTGGCAAGATTCACAAGACAGTTGTTATAATCAGGCAATCTTTTGAGTAATAGTTTTTTGTCCATTTTTTTCTCCTGAGTAAGGCCGCCCGGTAGGCGGCCGGTGATATATCGAAAAGCGTTAAAAAAAATTGCGAAAGCAATTTTTTAGCTTATCCTTCTTTCTTAAAATAATTCAGGATTACAGTCCTGATAAATCTTTCTAAATTTCTTTGATATTAAGTATGATTAAAAACTATCATAGGCATGGGTGTTGTTCAAGTGGAGGTAATTGTTATTGTAATGATCTCACTCATTCATAATTTTTACTTGTCGTCAGTATAAAGTATGTTATCATAAGTTTTCATGGAAGGATTTAGAATTTTAGAGTATAACTACCGTCAATTTTTTGAGGGTCGTCAACCCAAGAAAAATTTTAATTATTTTTAAGTTTTTTTTATGTTATAATCAAAATATGGCAATTCAAGATTTTATCCAAAGTAAAAATATAAGATTAGACCAGCAGCTAAGGTTTACTGCCGAAATAGATAAAATGACAGGAATCCTCCGCCGTACAATGCTTGTAGACGGTTCCCGCCGCGAAAACGATGCAGAACATTCCTGGCATATTGCGGTTATGGCTCTTCTTTTTGAAGAATATGCAAGCCAACCGGTTGATGTAAACCGTGCCGTAAAAATGTGTGTAGTTCATGATTTAATAGAAATATATGCAGGCGACACCTTTGCTTATGATACAAAAGGAAATGAGGATAAAGTCCAGCGTGAACAGGCAGCCGCAGACAAGCTTTTTGCAATGCTTCCTTCTGAACAGGGACAGGAAATCCGCCAGCTTTGGGAAGAATTTGATGCAATGCAAACTCCGGATGCAAAATATGCCGCATGTATGGACAGACTTCAGCCATTTTTGCATAATACACTGACTCAAGGCCATACCTGGGTAGAAGGCGGGACAAGCCGTCCAATGGTAGAAAAGCGAATGAGTATTATAAAAGAGTTTATGCCTGGCGTTTACGGCTGGGTAGAACAGAATCTGGATAATGCAATAGAAAAAGGTTGGCTCAAAGTATAACTACCGTCAATTTTTGGAGGATTGTCAATCAATACGTCGAAAAGAGAATCGCTTTTAAAACCTAAAGCAATTTTCCACACGCAACATATCGGAACGAGAAATCCCGAATTTTTTTGCTACTGCTTTCCATTGCTTTACATTCTGCTTTATAGCATCTGCAATTTTTACTGCTTCATCTTTTTTTATATCAAAAAATTTTGCTGCCTCAATTGCTACATCAAAACTCAAGGAATTATCCATATCATCAATGTTCAAAGACAATCCAACACCATCAGGATTTGGATTTACATCATACATCGGGGAAAGTCTAAGACCCTTTTGATCAAACAAAAAGCCGTGGTTTCTCAAATGATCATCTGTATTTGTAACTGCAATGTTGAATACAATTCTTTTCCACAGTTCAAGAAGGTCTTCTTTTGGTTTTGAACCCTGCTGCTGTATGCACTGAACTATATCCAGATAGCTTGTCCCATCCTGAGCATTATTTCCGTCTATTTTACCAAGAGCAGTCATTGCAGAAATAAAATGAATGCGCTTATTTTTCGGAGTGCGGTCAAATCTTTTAACAAGAAAAGTACTCCCATTTTTAGAAAATCTTTCACATTTAGCTTCAGGAACATTCAAGCCACACAAGACTGCTAATTCATGTGTTACCATTTCCCAGGCACCACAATCAAACTCATCATGTCTGGAAGGAAATTTTGCAATCCACAAACTGCCATCAAGGGCCTGCACTGTAGCTTTCGGTCGAGCACCACCTAAAGAAGAACCTGGTTGAATCAGCATTTGTATTTTTTTCTTTTCTTCTTCAAGGCCAATATCTTCTTTTTCCAAAAGATATGAAGCATGTTCAAGTTCTCGTATTGAAGTCCATATTGGAATTGAGTTTTTAGAAGCCTCTGCTAAAAAAGGTCCATCCAACTCAGTCTTAAATCTTAAGGCACCCATTCTGGAAATATCTTGAATTCCAATTAAGAAATCGCTTTCCATAAGTTTTTTGGGAGCTCTGTTTTCTTCCTTTGACTCAATGGCTTCTCTACGGGTCATTAAAAGTCGTCCCCATCTGTCTGGACAGGAATCAGTAAAGAATCCAAACAATTCTTTGTTTTGCTGGGTATATTGACGGCCTTTATATAACTGCAAATCCGGATCAAAAAACGAGAACTTCTGTGTTTTTAACCATTGAGTATTATACTCAAATGAAAATATTTCTTTTCCTTTGAGCAAATCAACATTCAAAACACCTATAAGAATAGGCTGCCCAAGCGTTTCCCAATCGCCATACACAAAAATGTTCTTACTCATTTATTTGTCCTTTTTATCTTTAGGCGCACGCTTTCTTATGACCAGCTTCAAATCCTGCAGCTTCCGGCCTAATTCGTCGTCTTTTGCAACTAATAACATATCCTTTTCAAGTCCTAATGAATTAAGAACCGACATATATATTCCCATTGCAACGGACGGTGAACCTTTTTCAACATTTACAAGTGTAGCTCTGCTTATTCCTACCCGTTCTGCAATAAGTTCACTTGATAAACCTCTTCTTAAACGAGCCAGTTTGATGTTTTCACCTAATTCTGTCAGCACCTTCTGAACCGAAGGCAATAAAACAACTGCATTCTTTCCCATAACATCTATAATTATATACATAAAGTAATGTTTTGTATATATATATCGACATTATAACGTAATTATTATATAACAACCGTCAATTTTTGGAGGATTGTCAATCAAAATAACTCATCCAATAAAATATAATATCTGATTTTGTCCCAATCAGGCTCAATACCAAGAGCTTCAAAAAGTAATTCAGGATTAAAACCCTCATAAACTTTTTTGCCCCAGGTGCCGTCTGCATTGTGTTTAAGACTTCGATAGCAGAGTGCTATGTCCAGCCATTTATCGTTTACACCAGTGTCTCCCAAATCTATTAAACCGCCGAGCCTGTCACCATCTATAAAAACATTTGGAAGACAAAAATCCCCGTGCGACAAAACAGGCTCACGCTCCGGTTTGTTTGCTTCCAGCCATTCAAGCAGTGTCATAGGATTTTCAAAACCATCCGGTCCGTAAGTGTCAGGCTCGGCATCATCCACATCAACAAGATTATTTTCCACACGATACCTTGCTTCTGCAAGTTCATCATCAAGCGTTATGCGGCGAGGACAATCAGAAATATCCACACTCCACAAAAGCTTGAGCGCCTGGGCAAGATGTTTGCAAAGCTCTTTAGGTCGTGACATGTAGTAATCGTCACAGCTCATTTTTCCTGTCACTCTGCTCATAAGAAGATACTGGAGCCCTGCGGTTTCATACTTTTCATAAGCAATAACCTTAGGCACCGGAACCTTGCCTTCCAGCCAGCGCATCATCGCAACAGTTTCATCATTTTTTGCAGAGGCCCTTTCAATCTTAAGAACACAGTCATCAAACATCAAAACCTTTGCCTGAGACTTTCCCATATCATCACAGGTGTATTCTTTGCCCGAGACGAGAGACTGAATTTTTACCGGTAGATTTTCTATCATATCTTTCATTCTGCCGGCATCCTCTGATTTACAAGCCATTCAATTCCAGATTCTGTTTGATCTACACCTGGGTTGCGGTTGGTCATAACTATTGAGATTTCTTTGGTGCGATAGTTCATTTTGAGCATGCACTGAGCATTTTCGCCCCAGCCTTGAGAAACCAGAATGTCCTGTCCGCCTATGAATAAACCAAGGCCTGTCCAGGAAAAATCTTTTACAGGAGTTGCCATCTCCTTTGCCAGACTTGAGGCTAAGAAATTGCCTTGTTCATTCAGCGAAGCAACAAAGGCTTTTGCAATTGCAAGAAGTTCTTTTGGTGTGGTCCACAGTCCGGATGCAGCGAGGTCTGGAATGACAGGGAATCTTTCTGGGATTGGATTTCCTTTATCATCATAACCGGTTGCCATTTTGTTTTCAAAGCGCTCTGCATTTTTTGAGGAAATAAAGAAAGTGCTTTTAAGCTGCAGCGAATCAAAAATCATTTCCTTTGCAAAATTTTCAAAAGGTTTCTGACTAATTTCCTGAACAAGCAGTTGCAGTACGCAGTAGCCGGCATCAGAATATTCAAAGGCAGTTCCCGGATTTTTTTCAGAGCAGGCCGGACGATTATTGTAAGAGGTTTTTCCATCAAGAATATCTATAAGTGTAATTTCTGGATCGCCGCGACGAAGACCATAAAAAGCATCTTCGCCATCAAGGATTCCTGCAGTGTGACATAGAATTGCCCTGATAGTGGCACTGCTTTCGTTACCGTCAGACATTCGCAGCTTCCATTGCTTCAAATACAGATTCGCCGGTTTATCAATATCAATCAGTTTCTGTTCATGCAGCTTCATAACGCAAAGCGCAGTAATAAATTTTGAAATAGAGCACGCAGGAAAAATAGTGTTCTCATCTACTACTACTTTGTTTTCTTTATCTGCGACTCCAAAATATTCTTCTGCATACTCGCCGGTAGCATTCACCCAGGCACAAGCAATTCCAGGAAATCGTTCGATAATCTGATTTTTCATTTGCTCCTCCTGTTTACGAATTCATCAGATCGTTTAATGTGTCTTCAGTTTCTACCGGCTCCCAGTGACCTTCCACGCAGGTTTCAGGATTCAGCGCTTTGAT
>JAGCTZ010000148.1 GCA_017963165.1 Treponema sp. | reverse complement strand
TCTACTCCATAGTTGTAGGCATTTTCATACGGATGAAGCTGATAAGCAAGCAAAGCGTCAACTGATTCTGTTCTGCCATTATCTACTGCATCTCTGAATTTTTTCCAGACTGAAAAATCTGGCTCAGGCTTGTTCAAATCAGAAATATCAGCTCTTTCGACCAGACCTGCATAATTTACAGATGCAACTTTATTAGGCGCATAGCACACAGCCATTGAGCTTATATGGGCACTGTCATTATAAGGGTCAATCTTGCCATGAACCTCATAAGCGCCAGAAGTTTTTTTGATAAGCCAATAGCTTGAATCATCGCTGTAGCGTTTCCAGAGATACAAGCCGTTATCATCAAGCTTTGTCAATATTTTTCCGTATATCCATCGGCCGTTAGGTTTTATGCCGGTTTTTTCACCATACGCTTCAAGAGCCTCTAATTCCGCTTTAAGCTGATTTATCGAGCTGCGACTCTCGTCAAATTCAACCTTTGTAAGCTTTGCGTTTCCATCAATCTTATATTGTGCCTGCGGAATGAGCTTATCCGAATCTTCAAAATAAAAGCTGATGTAATCACCGTTTATGTTCGTAACAATGCTTGTATAATAATTGATTTTCGTATCAAGAAGTTCATCCATTATGTATTCTTGAAATTTGATTGATACATCATCGATTATTCTGTAGATTCTTATGCTGTAAATATCTTTGACGCTGTCTGTTGAAGGTTCTCTTTCGTATTTTGTGAATCTGTGGTAAAGGCATTGTGCAGACATTTCTGCGGTAAACAGAACAGCTGTTAAAATCATCAAAAGTTTTTTCATTTTCATTTTTATTTCTTTTTGTTAAGTATACATAATTTTAAGCAATTTCCAATACGAGAACAACAACTCCGCAGCTTATTGTGGGGTTGTTGATTCACGGAGTTTTACAACGCGCTTACGAACATATCATCAGCAATTAGAGTTTGTTTATATCGTATTTTGAAGAAAATACACAAAAACATCAAAAAAAACGATAAAAAAAATTTGACAGATGAAAATTCGTGACCTATACTAATCATAGTTAATCTTGGAAACGTTTCCAGTAACGTTTCCAAAAAGCCAAATCAAAACAATTTTTTTCTAATTAGGAGGAAAAATTATGAAAAAACTTATTACTATTACATGTGCTTTGCTTGCTGCTGTAATGACATTGTCAGCTGCACCAAAGAAAGGAACTGTCCGCTATTTGAACTTTAAGCCGGAAGTAGCCGCTGTTTATGAAGAACTTGCTGCAACTTACGAAAAAGAAACTGGCGTAAAGGTAATCGTTGAAACTGCTGCTAACAACACCTATGAATCTACACTTACTGCAAAGATGGCTACAAAACAGGCTCCTACACTGTTTCAGGTAAACGGTCCTGTAGGTTATTCAACATGGAAAAATTACTGTGCTGATCTTACAAAAACAGAAATCTATAAGCACCTTTCAGACAAATCACTTGCTATTACAGACAAGGGCAAGGTTTACGGAATTCCTTATGTTGTAGAAGGTTACGGAATTATCTATAACAAGGCAATTACAGACAAATATTTTGCACTTTCTTCAAAATCAACTTCATTTAAAAGCATGGACGAAATCAACAACTTCGCAAAGCTCAAGGAACTTTGTGATGATATGCAGGCTCACAAAGATGAACTTGGAATCAAAGGTGTATTCGCATCTACATCATTGAAAGCTGGTGAAGACTGGAGATGGCAGACACATCTTGCAAACCTTCCTGTTTACTATGAGTTCAAGAACAACAAGATTGACCTTACATCAAGTGCTACACACGAAATCAAATTCCAGTATGGAAAGAACTTCAAGAACATCTTCGATCTTTACACAACAGATTCTGTAATCGACAGAAAGAACGTTGGTGTTAAGACAGTAGATAACTCAATGGCTGAGTTTGCTCTCGAAGAGTGTGCAATGGTTCAGAACGGTAACTGGGCTTGGGGACAGATTGCCGGTGTTTCTGGAAATAAGGTTAAGTCAGAAAACGTTAAATATCTTCCAATCTATACAGGTGTTGCTGGTGAAGAAAATCAGGGTCTTTGTGTAGGAACAGAAAACTTCTACTGCATTAATAAAAAGGCTTCAAAGGCTGATCAGCAGGCAACAGCAGACTTTATCTACTGGCTCTATTCTTCAAAGACAGGAAAGAACTACGTAACAAACAAACTCGGTTTCATTGCTCCTTTCGATACATTTGCTGACAACGAAAAACCAACAGACCCATTGGCAAAGGAAATTCTCCGCTACATGGATAAGAAAGGTACTGTATCTGTAGCATGGAACTTCACATTGTTCCCATCACAGACATTCAAAGACAACTTTGGTGCAGACCTTCTTCAGTACTGTCAGGGTTCAAAAGACTGGAACACAGTTTCTTCTAATGTTGTAAACAACTGGAAAACAGAATGGAAGCTTAAGGAAGAAGCTGACTACTAATCAAAAATAACAAGGGCTGACCGAAAGGACAGCCCTAATTTCCGGAGGTAAAGTCATGGAAAACAAAAAGACAATGAAAAAGTATTTTCCGATATTCGTTTTGCCTACACTTCTTGCGTTTACCGTGTTTTTCATCGTTCCCTTTATAATGGGATTTGCACTTTCATTTACGAAATTCAAGGTAATCACAGACGTTACATTCGTCGGATTTAAAAATTACATAAAGGCATTTACTCTTGATAACAGCTTTTTTCATGCACTTGGCTTTACATCCTTATTTACAGTTGTTTCTATGATTACTGTAAATGTTTTTGCGTTTATTCTTGCCCTTATGCTTACAAAGGGAATCAACGGAACAAATTTTTTCCGCTCAGTATTTTTTATGCCAAACTTGATAGGCGGAATCGTACTCGGATATATCTGGAATCTTTTGATTAACGGTGTGCTTATGCACTTTTTTGGAGAGGATATATCATTTAATGCAAAATATGGTTTCTGGGGACTCGTAGTTCTTACAAACTGGCAGTTAATCGGTTATATGATGGTTATCTATATTGCCGGATTGCAGAATATACCGGCTGATGTTCTTGAAGCAGCTGCAATAGACGGCTCTAGCCCACTCAGAACTCTTTTCAAAATCAAAATACCAATGGTAATGCCTTCAGTTACCATCTGCATGTTCTTAACTTTGACAAACTCTTTCAAGATGTTCGACCAGAATCTGGCCCTTACAAATGGTGCGCCGGGAACTGACACCGAAATGCTTGCACTTAACATATACAAAACCTTTTATGGACGCTCCGGCTTCCAAGGCGTAGGACAGGCTAAAGCTGTAATTTTCTTCATTCTTGTAGCCCTGATTGCCTTTGTTCAGCTTAAACTTACAAACGAAAAGGAGATTGAACAATAATGATTGAAAATAATAAAACTTTCAAAACTTATATCCGCTTAATGATTTTGATTGTACTTACAGCGGTGTTCATCTTTCCAATTCTGCTTGTACTGATGAATTCATTCAAATCAAGACTTTATGTTTCAACAGTTCCTTTTGCACTTCCGCGCGGAGAGATGTATGTCGGATTGGAGAATTACATCAATGGTATTTCCAGTTCAGGCTTTCTTCTTGCGTTTATGCGTTCAGTATGGATTACTGTTGCAGGCGTTCTTCTGATTGTTGTTGCAACTTCAATGTGTGCATGGTACATTGCGCGCGTAAAGTCAAAATTCTGCCGTATTCTTTATTTTATGTTTACGTTCAGTATGATTGTTCCGTTTCAGATGGTAATGTACACGCTGACATTTGTAGCAAACCGAATCAACTTTGACAACGTTTTTGGGATTCTTTTCGTTTACCTTGGATTCGGTGCCGGTCTTACAGTATTTATGTTCACTGGCTTTATAAAATCGATTCCTCTGGAAGTAGAAGAAGCCGCAACAATAGACGGCTGCAACCCATTACAGACTTATTTTCAGATTGTTTTTCCGATGCTAAAGCCAACAGCAATTACTGTAGCAATTCTTCAGGCAATGTGGATCTGGAACGACTATCTTCTGCCATATCTGATTCTTGGTTCAGATCATAAAACAGTACCGGTTGCAATTCAGCTTGCAATGCAGGGCGCATATGGTTCTACAGATTACGGCGGATTCATGGCGATGCTCGTGCTGAATATTATTCCAATCATCATATTCTATATTTGCTCTCAAAAGTATATTATTAAGGGCGTAATTGCTGGAGCTGTAAAAGGTTAAAATGACCATAAAAGATATTGCAAAAGAATGTGGCTGTGGCGTGGGAACAGTTTCCCGCGTCTTAAATAATCATCCGGATGTAAGTGAAGAAACACGGAAAAAGGTTATGGCGGTTGTCGATAAGCACGGTTTTGTGCTGAACCGGAACGCCAGCCAGCTTAAAAGTCAAGATAACAAAACTATTGTCATATTAGTAAAGGGAACTTCAAGCCCGCTTTTGAACGAGATGCTTGGTGTAATCCTTAAAAGGATGGAAACACTTCCGTATAATGCGAGCGTTGTCATTCTTGATGAATATGATAACGAAGCACAAGAAGCAATTCGTGTTTATTACGAGCAAAAACCGCAGGGCATGGTCTTTCTGGGTGGTAATCCTGATAAATACAGCGATGATTTTGCAAAAATCGTAATTCCGAGCGTGCTGATTTCTAACGAAGCCGCATCTCCAGACGGTTCTTCTACCCAAGGATGCGGATTGCTTTCCAGCGTGAGCATCGACAACGTAAAGGCTTCTGAGTATGCGGCAGAATATCTGATCAAGAAAGGCCATACGAAAATCGGCGTAATCGGCGGTGATTTGAAAAGTTCGGAAATTTCCAAAAAGCGTTATCAAGGATTTTTGAACGCTATTGAAAAGCACGGACTTGATTTTGACGAAAAAAAATCTTACGAAGTTTCTAAATATTCGTTCAAAAGCGGCGAAACAGCGGCACGCGCTTTACTTGAGCGCAACCCTACCCTTACCGCATTCTTCACAATGTCAGATGCAATGGCAATAGGAGCGTGCCGCGCCTTAGGCGACATGGGGTTTTCTGTTCCGAGGCAGTTTTCTGTTACAGGCTTTGACGGTCTGCCTTATGCTGATTTTTACTTTCCGCGCATTACGACAATCCGGCAGCCGGCTTCAAAGCTTGCAGATGACGGGCTGACAATCCTTTTGAACAGCCTTGAACGCAATGCAGGAACAAAACACAAGCTCGTTCCATTTGATTTTATTGAAGGCGAGAGTGTTCGCGATTTATAAAGGTGATTTAATTGATTAATGCAGATATTTTTAAGAAGAGAAGCAGCGGCGTTTTAATGCATATTTCTTCTCTTTCTGGCGAAAGCGGAATTGGAACTCTTGGCAAAGCCGCACGCAATTTTATTGATTTTCTCAGTGAGGCAGGTCAGACATACTGGCAGATTCTACCGGTATGTCCTACAAGTTATGGCGATTCCCCTTACCAGAGCTTTTCTACATTTGCCGGCAATCCGTATTTTATTGATCTTGAACTTTTGTGCAAGGACGGTCTGATTAGCGAAGCAGATTACAAAAACGTAAACTGGGGTACAGACGCTCTAAGAGTAGATTACGGACTTCTTTATCAGAACCGCCGCTCTCTTTTTGAAAAAGTTCAGACTAATTTTGAAAAAAACATTCCGGCAGATTATGCGGCGTTTTACAAGCAGAATTCATTTTGGCTTGATGATTACGCACTTTTTATGGCTATAAAAGATGCCCACAACGGCGCGTCTTTTTTGGAGTGGGAAGAAGACATAAGACTTCGTGAGAGCAAGGCTGTTGCCAAGTGGCAGCGCGAAGCAACTCGACGGGTGGAATACTACCGCATACTTCAGTATTTGTTTTATAAACAGTGGAAAGCACTCCGTGCTTATGCCGCTAAAAAAAGCATAAAGATTATAGGCGACATCCCGATTTACGTTTCAGCAGACAGCGCAGATGTTTGGACTCATCCAGAAAACTTTTTGCTGGACAAAAAACTTGTTCCTCTTGAAGTTGCAGGCTGTCCTCCTGATGCTTTTTCTGCTCTAGGGCAGTTTTGGGGAAACCCGGTTTATGACTGGAACAAAATGAAGGAAAACGGCTATTCGTGGTGGAAGCAGCGTCTTAAGGCAAGTCTTTCTATCTATGACGTGCTCCGTATAGATCATTTCCGCGGTTTTGACTCATTCTATTCTGTACAATATGGTTCGGCAGACGCAAAAAACGGCAAATGGAATAAAGGCCCCGGCATAGAATTTTTTGATGAGATAAAAAAAGAATTCGGCGAGCTTCCAATTATTGCAGAAGATTTGGGCTTTCTTACAGACAGCGTGAAAGACTTGCTGCGTCAGAGCGGATTTCCTGGAATGAAGGTGCTTCAATTTGCATTTGATACACGTGATGCAAACAGCAAGGAATATATTCCGGACTGCTACCCCGAAAACTGCGTGGTTTATACCGGAACACATGATAACGACACCATTAACGGCTGGACAAAAACAGCCCGCCAAGACGATGTAAAAAAAGCGCTCGCTTATTATCATCTTTCTGAGCCTTCTCAATTGCGTGAAGCCATGATGCTTTCTGCTTTGAACAGCAATGCGAACATCTGCATTCTGACAATACAGGATTTGCTTTCTCTTGGCAGCGAGGCCAGAATGAACACGCCGTCTTCTGTTGGAACAAACTGGCAGTGGCGCATGGGCGAAAATCAGCTTAGCTCAGAAATTGCACCATGGCTCAAAGACAAAACCACATCTTCAAGAAGAATAAGCAAAAATTCTCAAGAATAAGGCGTATTCTTTCAAGAATGAAGCAAATTCTTTAAGAATACTAAATTTTCTTGGAGAATCTGCAGTATTCTTGAAGAATATACAATATTCCTGAATATTTATACAAAAACATCAAGAATATTGCATATTCCTGAAGAATATTGAATATTCC
>JAGCTZ010000147.1 GCA_017963165.1 Treponema sp. | reverse complement strand
GACATCCCCTTTTTTTTTACCCTTCGACAAGCTCAGGGACCACAAGACGAAGGGCAGGGACCACAAGACGAAGGGCAGGGACCACAAGACGAAGGGCAGGGACCACAAGACGAAGGGCAGGGACCACAAGACGAAGGGCAGGGACTACGTTGTGAAATTAGAAAATATTCATTCACCTTCAGATATAAAACAGCTTTCTCAAAAACAGATTAAAGAACTTGCGCAGGAAATCCGTGAAAAAATTATAGAAACTGTTGGTAAAAACGGCGGTCATCTTGCAAGTAATCTTGGGATTGTTGAGCTTACAATTGCACTTCACAGAGTTTTTTCTTCTCCGGATGACGCAATTATTTTTGATGTAAGTCATCAGTGCTATGCCCACAAGCTTTTGACAGGCCGTTATGAACAGTTTTCTACACTTCGTCAAAAGGATGGAATTTCTGGCTTTACTAACAGCGACGAAAGTCCTCATGATTATTTTATAAACGGTCATTCTTCAACTTCAATTTCTTCTGCGCTTGGGCTTCTTACTTCGTGGAATCTTGAAAAAAAAGACGGTAAGGTTATTGCTGTTATTGGCGATGGTGCACTTACAGGTGGTATGGCTTTTGAAGGGCTTTCGAATGCCGGACAGATGCGTAAAAATCTTATTGTTGTGCTTAATGATAATCAGATGTCGATTGATCATAACACTGGCGCTGTTTCTCGTTATTTAAGCCGCCTTACTATGACAAAAGGTTATCAGTCCTTTCGGTTTAGAGTTGATAAGGTTGTTGAAAAGCTTGTAGAAAAAATTCCTAGCTTTGGCCGGCCGATGGATAAATTTATTTTCCGTTTTAAGCGCTCCCTTAAAGGTTTTTTACTTACGAATAATCTTTTTACAGATCTTGGTTTTGAATATGTTGGTCCTTTGAACGGGCATAATGAACAGGTTTTGGAAAACGTTCTTAAAAAGGTTCGTAATCTTTCCAGACCGGTTGTAGTTCATGTTGTTACAAAAAAAGGAAAGGGCTATGAGCCTGCCGAAAGTACTCCTGAAAATTATCATGGTGTTGGACCTTTTAATATTGAAGATGGCTCTGTAGAAAAGGATGATGGCCTTAGCTTTACTCAGGTTTTCAGCAATATTATTCTTGAAGCAGCAGAAAAAAATAATCGTATTACTGCTATAACTGCAGCAATGGCGCAGGGAACTGGCCTTTCAGAATTCAGTCGTAAATATCGTGAAAGATTTTTTGATGTTGGTATTGCCGAAGAGCATGCCGTTACATTTGCCGGTGGTCAAGCTAAAGGTGGTTTGATTCCTGTCGTCTGTATTTATTCAACCTTTATTCAGCGCGCTGTAGACCAGATGATTCATGATGTTTCTCTGCAGAACTCTCATTGTATTTTCATTTTGGACAGAGCAGGTGTTGTGCCGAATGACGGTGTTACTCATCAGGGACTTTTTGATATTGCTTTGTTCCGTCCTATTCCTAATCTTGAACTTTTGAGTCCTGTAAGTGCTCAGGATTTACGTGTGTGCTTTGATTATGCTTTGGAGCGTGATTGTCCTGTTGCCATACGATATCCAAAAACTGTTTGCCCGGAAGAGCTTCCTGATTTTTCGCAGAAGGTGAAGAGTGGTAAGGGTATTTTGTTGAGCGAAGATGGCAAGGCTACAAGAAATAAATTTCTTATTGTTTCTACCGGCAGCATGTATTCCGAAGTTTCGCTTGCCTGCAAAAATGAAGCTGTAAAAAAACTTAAAACCGATATTTATCTGCTTAGATTTATAAAGCCTTTTAATGAAGAATATTTTATTTCGCTTGCAAAAGAATACAAGGGTGTTTTATTTGTTGAAGATGGAGTTAGAATAGGTGGAATAAGCGAATATCTTTCTGGTCTGCTGGCTCGGAATAAATATCTTAAAACAAAAGTTCTTGCTTTTGATGATAAATATTATAGTCATGGAACACGCTTGCAGATTCTGGAAGAAGCCGGGCTTTCTCCTGATGGAATTGCAAATGCTTTATTGGAGCTTGCAGATGCTTGAGTTAACTTTTGGTAAAAGAAAGCTTGTTACAGAACGTCCGGCTTTTGTTATGGGGATTGTAAATGTAACTCCCGATTCTTTTTATTCTGGGAGTCGCGGCGGTATAGAAAGAGCGCTGGAGCTTGTTGAGCAGGGTGCAGAAATTATTGATATTGGCGGTGAATCTACAAGACCTGGTTTTACTCCTGTTTCTGAACAGGAAGAGCTTGAACGTGTAATTCCTGTAATCTGCGAGCTTAGACAAAATACTGATGTTGTAATTTCTGTTGATTCTACAAAGCCTCTTGTAATTCAGGAAGCTCTGAAAAATGGTGCAGACATAATAAATAACATTCTTTCTTTTGATAATATTACTCAAAATGATGATGAAAAGAATGCTTTGAAGTGGAATTTAATGACAGACATTATGGCAGATATCAAAAAATACGAAGCTTCTGTTATTCTTATGCATCATACGGCTGGTAATATAGAAGAAATCTGCAGTTATTTAAAAGCTTCTGCCGAAAAAATGCGTTCTTATGGAATCCCTTCCGAAAAAATCATTATTGATCCGGGAATTGGGTTTGGAAAATCCTTTGAACAGAATGTTAGCGCAATAAAAAATTCAGATAAGCTTTGTGAACTTGGTTATACAGTTCTTATGGCTTTATCAAGAAAATCAAGTATTGGAATGATGACTGGCCGCGAAGTTGCAGACAGATTAAGCGGAACTGTTACAGCAGACATAATTTCTGTTCAAAAAGGCGCAAAAATAATCCGAGTTCATGATGTTTCTGATGCAATTGATTCGTTAAATGTAATGAAATTTCTTAAATAGTATGTTATAATAAATTTGTGGAAATATTTAATAAATTACTCTACATTTACGATTTTATTCGCCCCGTGCTGGACATTGCTGTTCTTACTTTCCTTTTATATAAAGCGTACGATTTCATTCAAAAATCAAACAGTATCCAGCTTTTAAAATCGGCAATTATTGTTTTTATTGCCTACGGTATAGCGGAGCTTTTAAAATTAAATACAATTCTCTGGATTCTTCGCGTTCTTGCTCCAGGACTTGTTATTGCTTTTGCAGTAATTTTCCAGCCCGAAATTCGAAAGCTTTTCCTTCGAATAGGTCAAAGCAGATGGTTTGCTTTTGGTTCAAGGTCTAAACATACTTATGTTGATGCAGTTCTTACAGCTGCCGAAATGCTTTCTAAAGAACGCCGTGGAATGCTTGCTGTTTTTCTTCGTCATACAAAGCTTGATAATTATATGCAGTCTGGAACAAAGCTTAATGCAGATCTTTCTTCGAGCCTGCTTGTTACTATTTTTGGAAAAGACACTCCGCTTCATGATGGAGCCTGCTTTATTCAGGGTGGAAAGCTCATTGCAGCTGGATGTTTTTTGCCATTAAGTGAAGATTATAATATTAAAAAAACATTTGGTACGCGACACCGTGCTGCTCTTGGACTTTCAGAGCAATCGGATGCAGTTGTACTTGTAGTTTCAGAAGAAACAGGAGCAATCAGCCTTGCATATGATTCAAAGCTGAATTATGACCTTGATATGAATGAGTTGACAAAGATTCTTGAAAAACTTCTTGAATTACCACCGGAAGCAAAAAATATAGAGGATACGATAGATGAAAGCAAACCAGTTCTTTAATAAAATCCTCGATAAATGGCCGGTTAAGGTCTGCTGTCTCATTATTGCAATTGCGATGTATCTTTTTCATCAGTCATCGCTTACAGATAAACGTTCTTTTGTAATTCCGCTGCAGCTTATAGAAGAAGGCGCTGTAATGCATACAGGAGATTATACTTCGACAGTAACAGTTGTTGTACGGGCAAATACAGAAGAAATTAGTTCTGTGCATTCTAATCAGCTCAACGCATATTTAAATCTTAATTCAATTACAAAAAATGGAGAATATAATCTGCCTGTAAAGATTCAGGTTGCAGATGAACTTATGGCTTTTGATCCGTTTGAAGTTAAGGTAAAGCCAGAGCATATAAAAATCAGAGTAGAAAATAAAGATTTAAAATTTATTCCTGTACAAGCTTCTCTTGTTGGAGAACCTGAGCATGGTTACGAAGTGACGGAAGTAAATATTGAACCGGCTTATGTAGAAATTGTAGGTCCGGAAACAATAATCGAAAATACAGATAAACTTTATACAGAAATGATTGATGTTTCTGGGCTTGCAAAAAAAGAATATTACGAAGTTGGTTATAAAACTGTAAATAAGCTTCTTACAATTTCATATGAGGGACCATTTGAGGTTAATGTTCTGATTGAGCCACAGATGATGGAAAGAACGCTTGAAAATATTCAGGTTAATATTGTTTCGTTAAAAGAGAATTTTTATCTGCAGGATGATATTCTGCCTGTTAATGTAACTTTGTCAGGAACTGTTCCTGTACTTGAAAATTATTCACCTGGACGAAGATTTGTAACGCTCGATTGTCAGAAAATTACAGAGCCAGGGGAATATGATTTACCTTTGGTATTTAATGTACCTTCTTATCTTAAAGTAATGGAAGTTTCGCAGGAAACAGTTCACGTAACTGTTCTTGCACAGGAAGAAGAAATAGAACAAAATGATAATACAGTGGGGGATGTAGAATGATTTGCGGAATTGGCATTGATATGACAACTGTTGAAAGATTTATCAAATGGATTGAAAAGCCAGAAATGATTCAAAGATTTTTTAACAAAGAAGAAATGACAACAAATCCGAATCCTGTTTTTCAGAAAGAACATTATGCTGCCAGATTTGCAGCAAAAGAAGCTTTTGGTAAAGCGCTTGGAGTAGGGGTTACAGGCTTTAATCTTTGCGATGTTTATATTAAGAGCGAAGCCAATGGGCGTCCTGTTTTAAAAGTTCAGAATTCTGCCGAAAAAAAATTAAAGGAAATTTTTGGTGATTGTATACTTCATGTTTCTTTAAGTCACGAAAGAAATAATGCAATTGCTGTAGTAATTATAGAAAAAAAATAATTTAAATAAAGAGGTAAGTTATGGCATATTCATCTTCAAAAAGTTCTAAACCTGCCGGTCCAGAAAAGAAACCATCTATTTCTTACTGGTCAAAAGATAAATGTAATTGTCCTGTTTGTAAAAAACCGTTTGAACGCGAAATTATGCGCAGCGGAAATGGTCGTATGAACGCAGGAAACCTTTCAGATGAATTACACCGTGACTATATACCTTCTGCAAAATTTGGAAAAATTTATCCTCTTATTTATGAGGTTGGCTGCTGCCCAAACTGTTATACAGCTTTTTTGTGGAGTGATTTTACAACAATCAAAAATCCTGATGTTGCCGACAAAATTTACGATAATTACGAAAAACGAAAAAAGGCAACAGAAACAATTTTTCCTTATTTCAATTTGAAAAAAGAGCGCACTATTTATGATGGCGCCGCAATGTATTATCTTGCTTTGCAGACTTATGATGTGTGCGAAGCCGATATGCTTCCAACCTTAAAAAAAGCAATAATTTCGTTAAGACTTGCCTGGCTTACAAAAGAAATTGATGATGTTTGTACAGATCACAATTATGATTATGTTTCTCAGGTTTTTTATAGAAAAGCTCTTTTCTTTTACCAGCAGGCACTTATTAATGAACAGGAACGTACAGAAAAATGTTCTACCTTAAATAATTTTGGACCAGATATGGACAAAAATTACGGATGGGATGGAGTTGTTTATCTTACTGGTCTTCTTGAATACAAATATGGTCAGCAGGATGATATTCAGTTAAGACTTAAAAAGCTGAGTGAATCAAAAACTGCTATTGCACGTATTTTTGGTCTTGGTAAATCTTCTAAAAATAAACCGGGACCATTGCTTGAGCATGCAAGGGAACTTTATGATAACCTTACAAAAGAGCTCAAAGATGATGATTTGTAATGCGTAATATATTACTTACTGTTTCTTATGATGGAACAGATTTCTGCGGCTGGCAGCGCCAGGATGATAAGGAAGGTGGCGAAGCTAACAGAACTGTTCAAAGTGAGCTTGAGCTTGCATTAAATAAGCTTCATAAACAAAAAATTACTCTTTACGGATCGGGCAGGACAGACAGTGGTGTCCATGCTCTTGCCCAGGCAGCTAACTTTTATTCGCCAATAGATTCTATTCCGCCAGAAAACTATGTTCGTGCATTAAATGCATTTTTGCCTGATGATGTTCGCGTGTTAGAGGCTCGTGAAGTTCCCGAAGATTTTAATTCTCGTAAATCTGCAACAAGCAGAGTTTACAGATATTTTATTTCTACCGGGAATGCCTGTCCTGCAGATTCAAACAGATTTTCCTGGTTTGTCCCGAATTATACACCAAACCTTGAACGGCTTAATAAATATGCAGAATGCCTTAGGGGAGAACTTGATTGCGCCTCTTTTGCAGCAAGCGGAGATGCAAGTGTTTCGACGTGCCGTTATATTGAACAGGCACATTTCTTTATTCAAAAATCCTTGTGGGATACAGAGCTGCTTGTTTTTGAAATTGAAGCAAATGCATTTTTGTGGAAGATGGTGCGTACGCTTACAGGAACTCTTGTAAATCTTGATAAAACAGAAGCACCACATGATTCAATGCAAAAAATCCTGGAGTCACACGATAGAACTAAAGCCGGAGTTACAGCACCTCCAACAGGGCTTTTTTTATATAAAATAAATTTTAACGGAATTAGAAGACATTTATAATAAACTAACCGGATCTACATCATATTCTATATAAACATTCTGACTATGAGTGTATTCCATAAGCAGCGACCTTGCCATTGACTGCAGCGGAACAATCGAGCTTGATTTTAAAAGAATCTGATATCGCCAGGAAGAATTAATTTTTTCGATAGGGCACTCTGCAGGTCCGATTATTTCAACTCCATGGGTTTGTTTTTCTGTAAGGATACGTGCGGCATCTTTTGCCGTGTCATAGGCTTCCTTGCGATTAAAGCTTCTGAAAACAAGCCGCAATAATCTGTTGAATGGCGGAAATTCAAGAAGTCTTCGCTGTTCAAGTTCAAAGTTATAAAAATCTTCAACTTTGTTTTGACACGCAAATAAAATTGGTTCAAGCCCCGGACTATATGTTTGAACCACAACTTTTCCATCTGGAAAATATCTACCGGCTCGCCCCGCCACTTGTGTTATAAGAGAAAAGGTTCTTTCGCCTGCGCGAAAATCTGGCATATGAAGTCCGGCATCAGCAAGAATTACACCGACAAGTTCAAGCTTTGGAAAATTAAGGCCTTTTGCAACCATTTGAGTTCCAAGCATTATATCGTATTTTCCATTCTTAAAATCTTCAAGTGTTGAAAGAAGCTGTTCTTTGTTTTTAAGGATATCCGTATCAAGACGTACAATTCTGGCATTCGGAAATTTTGATTTTGTTTCTTCTTCGATATATTCTGTTCCAAAGCCCGAAGAACCTATGTCAACAGAACCGCAGCTTGGACAGCTTGATGGCGGAATAATTGACCAGCCGCAGTAATGACATTTTAATCTGTTTTCGTTTTTATGATAAGTAAGCGGTACAGAACAATTTTTACAGACAAGCTCATAGCCACAGGAATTGCAGTTGAAATAATGTGTAAAGCCCCGCCTGTTCAAAAATAAAATAACCTGATGTCCACGGCTAAGGGCGTAATTTATCTGTTTTTCTAGTGGTGCAGAAATTGATCCTTCGGTTTTGAATGTCTTTAAATTTATACAGGAAATATGAGGCATTTCACCACCTGCGAGTCTTTTTGTTAGTGTATGCCTGATAATAGAACCTTTATTCATTCCATACCAGGCTTCGACACTTGGAGTGGCACTGCCCATGATTAATGGAATTTTTAAATTTGAACAGCGGTGCATTACTACTTGTCTAGCATGATAACGCGGATTATTTCCAGATTTATACGAGCCATCGTGTTCTTCATCAATAATTATTAATCCAAGCTCCGGAACAGGTGCAAAAACTGCAGAACGGGCACCAACTATAACCCTTGCTTCTTTATGCATTATTCTGTTCCATTCTTTTAATCTTTGAGAAGGTGTAAGTCCTGAATGAATAACTGCTGCGGTATTTCCAAAGCGTTCCATTACAGAGCGCACAACCTGTCCTGTAAGTCCAATTTCCGGCACAAGATAAATTACACCTTTTCCCTGTTCAAGGATTTTTTCTGCTAGCGAAAGAAAAACTTCTGTTTTGCCTGTTCCTGTTGGCCCATAAATATAATGATATAAGCTTTGAGACAAGTTCTTAGATGATTGCACTTGTTGAACGGTGGAGTTTTTCAAAATTTCTTCAACACATTTTTTCTGTTCATCCGAAAGTTCAATATGTTTTATACTTCCAAGCTCTTCTTCAAAAGCAAAGCCTCCGGCAGAAGTTTCCCGACGTCCAGATGGAATCATGGAAAAAACAGCTTCGCCAAGAGTACATAAATAATATCTGGAAATCCAGTTTGCAATTTCAATAAGCTCTTCGCCAAAAAGCGGTTCTTTATCTATTACACGTTTTATTGGTTTAATTTTTGAAGCATCAACAGTACAGGTTTTTGGAATCTCATCTGTAATGCCGATTATAAAGCCTTGTGTTTTTTTATTTCCAAACATTATTTCGGCACGTTTACCTATCATAGGTACAAGCTCTGGTTTTTCGTCTTGTGGTGGAGTATATGAATATGTAAAACCCTGATTGATTGGCAGGTTTAATATTATTTCAAGATAAATCATTAACCGTTATTGCCTGCTGTTTCTTTAGCTTTAATTTCATTAAGTTTTCTTTTGAACATTTTAAGATCTTCCCAGGCTGGAGCTTTTAATGCCTGATCTCTTAAAAGTGCGCTTGGATGATAAGTTACCATAAGAGGAATGCCGTTGTAATCATGAAATTGTCCGCGTAACTGGCCCAGAGGTGCTTCTGTATCAAGCATTTTATGTCCTGCAATTCTTCCCATACAAAGAATAATTTTAGGTTTAAGAATATGAAGCTGGGCTTCAAGAAATCCAAAGCAGGAAAGCTGTTCTTCCTGTGCAGGATCTCTGTTCTGAGGAGGACGGCATTTTACAATATTTGCAATAAAGCAGTTTTTATTTCTGTCAAGTTCAATTGCTGCAAGCATTTTATCAAGCAGTATTCCGGCTTTTCCAACAAACGGTCTGCCGGACATATCCTCGTCATAACCTGGACCTTCTCCAATTACAAGAACGTCCGGATGTTCAACACCTTCGCCAGGAACTACATTATTTCGTGTTCGTGCAAGACCGCACTTTGTACAGCGAAGGATTTTTGCATTAAGGTCGGAAAGAGTAAGCCCAGATGATTTATTAACGTCGGTGCCAGGAGCCGTATCAGGAGAAGGGGAAGTAGTTGTAGTAGAGACAGTAGTAGTACTAGAAGCTGGGGCAGATGAAGCGGCTTCGATTTTTTGTTCATCCTTCTGAATATCATCTTCAAAACGGAGGTCCTGTGAAAATGCTTCATTTGTAAAACCTGTAATGTGAGCATCAGCTTTTTTTAATAAATCATATATCAGTTCTTTTTCTTCTTTTTTCATATCAGCACTTCCAGCTTGGTTCATCACCAAATGTAAGCTTAACAATTTCACGTTCTTCGTAAGCTTTTTTTATAAGGTCATCAACTTCGAGTGTTTTATAAATATCTTCTGCTGCTTCTGGAGTTCCGCGTAATACAGGATGACGGGGACTGAATAAAACACAGCAATCTTCATAAGGAAGAATAGAAGTTTCATAAGTGTCAATCTGTTCTGCAGTACGAATTATTTCTTCTTTATCAAGCCCGCAGCAGGGACGCATCATAGGGAATTCAGAAAAATGTTCTGTAACTGTCATGTTTTCTATAGTCTGGCTTGCAACCTGACCGACACTTTCACCTGTAATAATACATTTTGCATTACAGCGGCGTGCAAGCTTATTTGCAACCTTCATCATGCAGACACGAAGAATAAGCGTAGACCAGGCTTCAGGTGCTTTTTCCTTAATGCGCATCTGAACTTCTGTAAATGGAATTATATTAAGATAAGTTGTAATTCCATAATAGGCAAGCTTTTGAGCAAGAGTTACAACCTTTTGTTTTGCTTCTTCTGAAGTATAAGGGTAGGAGTGAAAATAGCAGCATTCAATTTTCATACCACGACGAAGCATCCTGTAACCTGCGACAGGAGAATCAAGTCCACCCGAAAGCAACAGAAGTCCTTTACCGCTTGAGCCTACTGGAAGTCCTCTACAGCCTGTTTCTGAATCCGTATAAACAAAAACCTTTTCGCGAACTTCAATATAAATAACGCAGTCAGGCTTGTGAACATCAACCTTCATCAATTGTTCAACAGGTCCAGCAGCTTCACAGCTTATTTGATATGAATTAAGAGGAAATGATTTATCTGAACGTCGTGTGTCTATTTTAAAAGTTTTAGCGCCTTTTTCTGCAAGCTTTTTAGCAAGTGCAAAAACAGTTTCACATATTGCTTCCATTTTTTTTTCACATACTTCGCATTTAGCCCAGCCAGTAATCCCAATAAGATGATTAAGAAGAAATTCAACTTTTTGCGAAGCTTCTGCTTCGCAGTCAATATAAAGTCTTCCTGCGCGTAAGGTAATTTTACTGCCAGTTCCTTCAAGGCATTTTGCTGTATTGTGTTTAAGTAAATTTTCAAATTCCTGAATATTAGAGCCCTTTAATGTAAGCTCACCAAGTTTTGCAAGATATGTCATACTTAAAGTATAAACTAAAAATCACCGATAATCTATACACATGAAAAAAGGATTTTTAATCGTTCTGTTATTTGCATTAATCAGTCCTGTGTTTTCTCAGGGAATTCCTGAAGTTTTAGAAGGAATATGGGAAGGCAAGGATAGATTTGTATTCTTTGAAAATGCTTCAGACGATAAAAATCCTGAACTTGTTGTCATACTTAAAGAATATTACGGCTGGTATTATGACCGCGCTGCGGAACCAGAAGATTATTCTGATACCGAAGCCAGAACAAGAAACGCTGCTACTCATAAGTATCCCGAAATAATTCCTTATACAATTATAACTCTCAATCCCGAAAACGGTGGTGGTGATGCTTTTCAGATTTATATTAATTATTCAAAGCATCAATCGAGTAAAACAACATTTGCTGTAGTGGATGATAGAATACATCTTAATGTGTATACAAAATATGACGAAATCAAATTAAATGACACGTCTTCTTATACATTATGGCGTGGTTATCAACAGTCACGCGGATTTTTAATGTATGAACAGCCTGTAGATGAAAACATAAGTCTTTTAATAATAGATGGCGATAAGTTTTATGATGTACGCTACTGGCTTACCGATATGGATTACGACAGTGCGTATGTTTCTTTTAATTATAAATCGGATTCATATAGTGTTCCAAAACATTTATTTGCAGACGGAACAAATTATTCAAGTGTAAATGGACGTAGTAAAAAAGTAAGAAATACAATGCCTCCATTCAGTCTAAGTGAAAAAGGCTTTATATATAATGATTCACAAACTGTTTTGATAACAGAACAGACACCTTATCTTACAAAAATAACAGATAAAAATACATTGTCAGATTTGTTTGAAATTATAAAAGAAGCAAATTCCCGTCGTAAACCAGACCCTGACCCAATTTTTCCTGTAAAATTTCCTACAATTCCAGGACAAGAAGAATAATTAAATATTAAATTAGTTTTCCGGCTCCGATTGTTCAGTCTGTTCTGCCTGATTTTGCTGACGACTTGCATAAAGAGCTTCTTTCTTTTCAAGAACATTTCTTGCACGATGAAGTCTTGGCAGATTGTATCTTAAAATCATAAAAGGAAGCATGCTTAATACAAAATTAATACAACAGGCTGGCAGAATTACAGGAAGTCTGAATGCTGCCGGATAAACAGGAATCAAAAGAAAACCAAGAATTGCATTCCATAGATGAATTGACCATCCATAATTGCATTCAAGAATAAACTGCTCCATATATTCGCGGCTTCGTGGATTAGCAATTTTCTTTTTACTAAAGGATGTAAAAACTCCAAGCTCAAGAACTTTGTCTTTCCAGGCTTTGATATTAAGGGCATCATAAAATTTACATTCTTTGTCAGAAACCTTGCGCCATTCAACCTTGTAATCATACCATTTCGCAGGAAGAACACGTCTTATAAAAGTTGCAACAACACCATCCCAGGCAATAAGAGCAACCGGTGCAATCGCTGTTCCAATTATAAGCCATTTAAGCGCAATTGCCGGATTAAAAAAATAATTCAATATAAAAATTATAAGATCTCCGCCAATGATAGAAATTAAATATAATGCCATTTTATTGCTGCTCCGTAGTATATGTTAATGGAATGCCGTAAGTTTCTTCATAGCAATTCTTCCAAACTTCAAAGTTTTTAGCTTTCATTTCTTCTACGTTCTTTTTTATAGATTTTTCTGGATCCGGATAAATAGGTTCAAAAATATGAATTATATATTCCTGAATAGGAAAACCGTCACCACCAATAATTTCTGAATCGTTCATTGTAATGAAAAATGGAAGAACGGGGGCGTTGTTTTCTGCAGCAAATTTAAAAGCACCGTTTGTCATTGGACGAGGCTTTCTGTAATTCCACCACATTCCCTGTTCCGGATAAATAAGGATTTTTTCTCCCCGATGTAACAGAACTTCTACAGCCTGTAAGAAAAGTTTCATGCAGCTATAATTACTGCTAAGTGGAAGAGTATGACAATGTCTGAAGAAAAGTCCATAAAGCCCCGGAAAAGATGTAAAATTACCTTCGCGGATTACTTTATAAAGCTCGCGTTTTTCTTTTCTAAGATAAGGTCTTATGATGTGATGAATTGCAAAATTATCAAAAGCGTTAAAATGATTACAGGTAAGGATTGCACCGGTGTTAGAAAGCTTTGTAAAGTTTTCAAGTCCTTTAACATCCTTAATAATAAGCTGTTTTGTTTTTACAAGTTTATTAATAAAACTTACAGCCTTGTTTGTAACAATTCTGGCGAGAATCTTATTCTTAAGCTTTTTGTTAAGATAATCAACCTTGTCGGCAGTCAACGGAATTGTAGGAGGATCATCTTCTACATCCTTTGAGAACCAGCCTTTTTTTTCGTACTCTTGTATTTTTTCTAATACTTTGAGTCTACTCTTGTCTTTCTCTATATTTGTTGTATTCATACATTAGTTTGTGGCCCTGAGAACTGATATATCTCTTAACACCCTTGATGTAAGGAAGCGTAACAACAGCATTAAGTCCTCTTGTAAGATAGTTATGAGCCTTTGTCATGCTATTTTTGTAGTTGTCAGGATCGTTGATGTCTTCGATTGCCAGCATCTTAAGATTCTCAAAGCCGTCTTTATCTTTCTGGCGCTGCTCTTCTGTAAATGCTTTTAAACCAGCTTTAATCTGAGCATAGAATTCTGTCTGAGCTGCATACTGCCAGAAATATTCTTCGTAAAGAACATTTTCATAGTGCCATGGTTTCCATCCAAGGTTGTAATGAATAAGCTGAAGATCTACATCATCAAAACCTGTTTCCTCAAATGGCTGCTTGTTCCAGCCGATGCTGATTTTCTTAACCTTATCTTTACAAAGAACGTTAAGATAATCTTCATCCTGAGTTACACGGAATTTAAATTCGCTCATAAGCTTAAAGAATTTCTGCTGAATCTTATACGCTCTGAAAAGCTTTGTGTTTATGAGAAGAACACCGGCACTAAAATAATTCTTTACTTTAATGTCCAGAACCTTTTCTACATAATCACCAAAAACCTTGTAGTGCTCCATTACTTGTTCCTGTGCTGCTCCAACAAGGAAGTTTGAAATGTTTGTAAGATAAAGGTTCGAAATATCTCCAAGAACTGTAATATCACAGTCAAGATAAAGTACCTTATCATACTGTGGGAACATATCCGGGATAAAGAATCTGTAGTAAGTTTCGATTGAATAGTAATCGCGAAGATGGAATCGGTTTTTAATATGTTCGATTTCTTCTGCAAGACTTATAATTTCGATTGACGAATTTGGTGTTGCAAGTTTCTGGATTTTTGTACACAACTCCTTGTCAAGGTTTGTTGTAAGTACATGTATTTTATAAAAATAATCTGGTGATGCATTAGAAAGAAGCGATTTGATAGCTACTGCTAAGTAAGGCGCATAATTATTATCCGACGCAAAGAAGATTGGGATCTCTTCAACCTTTTTGTTAAAAAAAATCATAATAGTTTCCTACCACCTAATAGTAATTATAACAAGTATGATGGTTTTTCGCAAGTTTATCAACCCTTTGTTTGACAAAAAATGAAAAAATGTCATTCTTGAAAAAATGTCCTTTCTTCGTAGTTTTATTCAACATTCTCATATAGTTTGATATATTTATTATAGTTTTTTTATTTTTGTGTGATATACTGAAATAACTAAAAATCGCGAGGAATTATATATGTTTTACGAAGCCAAAAATACTCTTGTTTTTAAGAAGGGAAATGAAACTTTAATTATTGAACCATGGGGAACAGATTCGCTTAGGGTGCGATCTACTCTAGAAAGAAATATGCTTGATGAGCCATGGGGACTCACTCAGAAGGTTCCGGAATGTAATGTTCAAATCCTAAAAACAGAGCAGGGTGTTAGTATTCAAAATGGCAGACTGATAGCAAAAATGAATAACAACGGCGTACTCAGTTTTTACAAAGATGGAAAGCGTATTCTTGGAGAATTTTTCCGTGCTTATGATCCACAAGCTTCAAAGCATTCTGTTTGTACAAAGGTTGTCGCCCGCGAATGGAAAGGAATTGTTGGCGGTGATTATAAACTAACAATGCGTTTTGAATCAAATGATGGTGAAAAAATATTTGGAATGGGGCAGTACCCTGTTCCTTATCTTGATATGAAAGGCTGTTCCCTTGAGTTAGCCCAGCGTAACAGTCAGATATCTATTCCATTTGCAGTTTCGTCTTTAGGCTATGGTTTTCTTTGGAATAATCCTGCAGTAGGTCGTGTAAACTTTGCAAAAAATGTTACAGAATGGACTGCAGAAAGCACAAAGCAGCTTGATTACTGGATTACTGTTGCAGATACACCAGCTGCAATTATTGAAAACTTTACAGCTGCTGTTGGTCGTGCTCCTGTAATGTCAGAGGATTATCTTGGTTTCTGGCAGTGTAAGCTTCGTTATCGTACACAGGATGAAGTGCTTCAGGTTGCCCGCCGTTATAAAGAAATGGGTATTCATCTTGATGTTATTGTAATTGACTTTTTCCATTGGCCGCGTCAGGGTGACTGGTGCTTTGATAAAGAATACTGGCCAGATCCAAAAGCTATGTGTGATGAACTTCATGCAATGGGAACAAAGGTTATGGTAAGTGTCTGGCCTAGTGTAGATAAAAAATGCTCACATTATTACGAAATGCTTGATAAAGGTTATCTTGTTCGTACAGAGCTTGGAAGCAATCAGACATACGATTTTAATGGCGATTGTCTTACCTTTGATGCTACTAATCCGGAGGCCCGTGAATATCTTTGGGAAATATGTAAAAAGAATTATGCCGATTTAGGTATTGATATGTTCTGGCTTGATAATGCAGAACCTGATTATAATGTTTATGATTACGGCAATTACCGCTATCAGCTGGGAACAGCTCTTTCCTGTTCAAATATTTATCCAAAGCTTTACAGTCAGGCTTTTTATGACGGAATGAAAAAAGCGGGCTATAAAGATTTTGTAAATCTTGAACGATGTGCCTGGGTAGGAAGTCAGACATTAAGTCAAGTATTGTGGAATGGAGATGTTCAGTCATCATGGGAATGTCTTCAGGATTCAATTGTAGAAGGTTTGAATATTGGTCTTGCAGGAATTCCTTGGTGGACAACAGATATTGGTGGCTTTATGTATGGTGACCCGAGCGACAAAGGTTTTGTAGAACTTCTTTTGCGCTGGTTCCAGTTTGCAGTCTTTAGTCCAATTCTTCGTTTACATGGTGACCGTGATCCTCATAATATTCCTCCTCTTGATAAGGATCCGGAGCGCGGCTATGGAGGAGGCTATCTGTTTACCGGACAGCCAAACGAAATCTGGTGTTATGGTCCAGAAGCTCAAAAAATTATGGAAGCACAGATAAAGCTCAGGGAATCTCTTAAGCCTTATGTTTCAGAATTGATGAAAGAAACAAACAGAAACGGAAGTCCTTTAATGAGAACAATGTTCTACGAATTCCCTGAAGATGAAAAATGCTGGGAGCTTAAGGATCAGTACATGTTTGGAAGTAAGTATCTTGTTGCACCAGTTTTGAATCCGGGACAGACTGAAAGAAGTGTATATTTGCCGGCTGGTAAATGGAAACACTTCTTTACAGGCAAGGAATATGAAGGTGGAACAACAATTACAATTGAGACACCTATAGAAAATATTCCGGTTTTTGAAAAAATGTAAAAAAAAACTACGATACTACATTAATTGGATCCCCATCCATCCACGCCTTCAGGTTTTGTTCTGCAATACCTTGAAGGCGTTTTCGTGTCTCATAAGGAGCCCATGCAATATGTGGTGTAATTATACAATTTTTTGCTCCAAGAAGTGGATTATCTTTTGCCATAGGTTCTTGTAAAAGAACATCAGCAGCAAAACCTGCAATTTTTCCAGCATTAAGATATTCTGCAAGATCTTTTTCAACAACAAAACCACCGCGGGCTGTGTTTATAAGATAAGCTGTAGGTTTCATAAGAGCTAGAGTTTCTTTATTTATAATATTTGTTGTCTGTGGTGTAAGTGGTGCATGAAGTGTTAAAAAATCTGAACACTTTAATAGCTCTTCAAAAGTAACTTGCTCAGGCATATCAGGCTTTGGTGTTCGTGTACAGCAGATTACATTCATGCCAAATGCTTTTCCAATCTGTGCAACACGACTTCCTATATGACCATATCCAAAAATACCAAGAGTTTTTCCTGCAAGCTCAGAAAGACTTGAATTCCAGAAGCAGAAATCACGGCATTTTACCCAGTCACCTTTCATTACAAGCTCGCTATGTTGCGCAACTTGATTTGTAAAATAAAGAATAAAAGAAAAAACATGCTGTGCAACTGAATCTGTAGAATATGCAGGAATATTTGTAACTGTGATATTATGTTTTCTTGCAGCTTGAATATCAATTACATTATATCCGGTTGCAAGTACTCCAATATATTTAAGATTTGGACAGGCATTGAGTATTTTTGCTGTAATCTGGATTTTATTCAGGAAAATTGCGTCAGAATTTCCAATACGCTCTATAACTTGTTCCTGAGGTGTGCGTTCGTAAATTGTAATATCGGCATACTTTTTTAAAAAATCCCAAGGAAGGTCACCAGGATTAACTGCGTGGCCATCTAATATTGTGAGTTTAATCATTTTTTATTTAACCAATTACATCAACACCGCAAGAACTTATTGCAGCATTAATTGCATCTTCCTGGCTTGCATCATCGTAATCAACAAGCACCTGTGATTTTTCGCAGTTAGCAACAACATTTGTTACTCCTGCAACACCTGAAACTGCTGATTGAACTTTCCCTGCTGTATCATCGTCGAACATTCCGACTACATATATTTTTTTCTGCATTATTCGCACTCCATCATTGTTATTATAAAGCAAATAATGACATTTTTCAAATAATATTTATAGAATAAAAATCGGGAAAAATAGAAGAATAAATAAAATAAGGAAAATATTTTAAAGTTCAGAAGATTTATGCGTATAAATATAATTTATAATTGCCATTGAAATAATAATAATGTAGCCCAAAAGACTCATCCAATCCGGGATTTGAGCAAAGAAGATAAATCCAAATAATGTAGAAAAAAGAACCTGAGAGTAATCATAAATTGAAATTTTATTTGCAGGTGCATGATAATAAGCTGCAGTTACAGAAAATTGACCGCCAGCAGCACAACCACCTGCAAGACAAAGCATAAGTATCTGGTGTGAACTCATTGGATTAAAGCTTGTAATAAGATATGGTACCGAAAGAAGCATTGAAAAAGCAGAAAAGAAAAGTATTATGATTTTTCCATTACAGCCAAGATAGCTTAGTTTTCTTATACTGGCATAAGCAAGCCCAGCGCCAACTCCACCCATAAAGGCAGCAAGGGTAGGAATCATCTGCGTAAAATTAAAAGAAGGTTTTACAATCAGGATAGAACCAAGAAAGGCAATGATTATACAAATCATTGGAATTGGTTTAATATTTTCTTTTAAGATAATGTAACAGAAAAGAATTGTAAAAAACGGAGCCATTTTATTAAGGATTGCGGCATCTGCAAGCAGAATCCTGTCTATTGCGTAAAAGTTTCCAAAAACTCCTACAGACCCCGCAATTGCCCGTAAAAACAGATAGAGTAGAGCGCCTTTAGGAATTGCGATTGCCTGACGCCCGTTTAGTCGCACATCTTTTATTGTTCCGCCTAATGCAATAATAAATGCAACTGCATTACGGAAAAAAGCTTTTTGTACAAAATGAATGTCACCTGCAAGCTTAACAAAAACAGCCATCAATGCAAAGAAAAATGCAGAACAAATCAAATAGAGAATACCTTTTGTAATATTATTATTGCCCGTCGACTCGTTCATGGGCTCCAACTTTTCCAAGTTGTCCGCAGGCTCCTCCAATTTTCCTTCCTCTTCTTGTTCTTAGTGTAACATTTAATCCAGCTTTTTCAAGCGTATCTGTAAAACTTCTTATTTCATTTTGAGATGGCTCTGTAAAAGGCAGGCTATTAACAGGATTCCATGGAATAAGGTTAATATTTACATCAAGTCCTTTTGCAAAATTAATCATGTTATGAGCAGATTGTTGTGATGTGTTTTTATCATGAAGTAAAGCTGCTTCTAATGTAACTCGTTTTCCGCTTTTTTCTGCATAATAAGCTATTGCCTTTCGAAGTTCCTGCAAAGAATTTGGCCCTGCAGAAACAGGCATTAGCTCTTTTCTTAATTCTTCATCTGCTGTTGTAAGCGAAACTGCAAGCCTGATATGTGGTCCATTATCAGCTAAATCATAGATTCCTTTTACAATTCCGCAGGTAGAAAGAGTTATTCTTTTAGAAGAAAGGGCACGTCCATCTTTATTACACAAAATCTCAATAGTTCGTCTGATTGCTTCAAGATTCTGCATAGGTTCGCCCATTCCCATAAAAACAATGTTATCAAGAGTTCCTGCCTGCTGCTCCATATACAAAAACTGTTCAACAATTTCTGCTGCAGTAAGGTTTCTGGCAAGTCCTAACGTTCCTGTCATACAAAAGGCACATTTCATTGCACAACCGGCCTGACACGATACACAGGCTGTTTTCCTTCCTTCTTTATCTGTTAAAAGAACAGTTTCAACAGAATTGCCGTCAGAAAGAGAAACAACAATTTTTATAGTTCCGTCTGGATCTGTGAGTACTTTATCGATTTTTGTAGTTCTAAGAACTGCTTTTTCTTTAAGCTCGTTTCGAAGCTCAAGGCTTAGATTTGTCATTGAATCAAAATCAGAAATGCCTGTACTTATCCATTTAAAAATCTGTTTTCCTCTGAAATTTTGAGATAACTGCAGTTTTTCAGCAATTTCCAGAGGAAGGCAGCCTGTAAGAATAATTTTTTCCATTTGATTAGCGGGAAATTATTTTCGCAATCGTTCCAGAAGATTTCTTATCTGAATATTTTTTCCATCGTTGCTTAGATAATCCTCGAGCAGTTTAATTGCTTCATCTTTCTTATTCATAAGAGAGTAGCATTCTGCAAGGTCTACATAAAGACGAGAATTTCGTGGATCATTTCGGATAAGGTTCTTGAATCTGTCTATAGCTTCTTCGAACTTACCCTGGCATTTACAGATAAGGGCAAGTCCTATTGCAGCATAAATATCAAAATCAATTTCCAAAGCTTTTGTATAATATTTTAAAGCTTCATCATAATTTCCGGTTGTTCTGTAAGCATCACCTGCACGTGTAAGAATTACCTTGTTTCTTGGATCAATTTCAAGAATCTTGTTCCAATATTCAATTGATTTAAGCTGCTGGTTCATACCACGATAGCAGTCTGCAAGTCCAAATAATGCATAGAAATTTTTTGGATCGCGTTCAAGAGCTTTGTCAAAGAAGAAGGTTCCCTTTTCAAAAGTCTTGAGCTTTCGGTGACAGTTACCAATTGCTGTAAGAACACGAATATCAACATTATCAAGATTAAGATCATAAATACGTGTCCAGTAACCAAGTGCATCCTTGTATTCCTTAAAGTCATAACTTAAATGTCCAAGACCAATAAGTGCATAAGGATTATCTTTTTCCATTTCAAGAACCTTAAGGTAAAGCTCCTTTGATTTCTTGAATTCATGGATTTTTCGGTAAGCATCTGCAACTCTTGTAATAACAGTGATATTTTTATCATCGTGAACAAGATACTGTTGCCAGATATCAATTGCTTTTGAATACTGATTCAAAGCCTTGTAGCAGTCTGCGAGTCCGAATAAAGCATAATTGTTAGAAGGGTAGAAAGAAAGGCATTTATTATAAAAGCCTATAGCATCATTGAATTTATTTTCTTTACGTGCTGTATCACCAAGTCCTACAAGTGCGTAATTGTTATTATCTTCAATATCAAGAATCTGAAAGAACGCTTCGCGAGCCTTGTCAAATTCACTTTCTTTTAATAACTGGTAACCTTTTTTTGAAAGTTCAGCAATTTTTTCATTGCTTTCTTTTATTGCTTCACCAGTCATCTCCGGCATCATCGGTTCGAAAACGTCTTTTTCAGTAGAAACCATGTCGTCCATAATATTATGTAATTCTCCTTTTGTTTTTAAATTGTTTTTAATTATAGCAATTTAATTATCATTCATCTTTTATCAGAGTAGAAATAACTTTTGCGAGTGATTCATAGATAGGTTCTGCATCACGCTTGTTATGTGCAAGATAATAGGCTTTTAATGCTTTAAGGCCCTGATTTTTGTCCATATAGTAATTTCCTACACGGGTGAGGCCATCAGAATATCCTGTTGTTATGTAGATTCGTCTGGCATCTTCTATGTTTCCAGCGTTGAACATAGCATTTGCCTTACGGTTGAGGATAACCTTTTGCTCAGAAGAGAGGCCACCTACAGGATTATCAGTTACTTTGATAAACCCTTCCGGAAGTTTTTTCTCTTTGATAACAGCTTCGAATTTTTCCTGTACTTTTTCTTTTCTACTCATCTGTAACATACATCCATAAATAACATTTAAGGATATTATATTTTATCATATTTTCAGTATATGTCAAAGGTTTTAGTGATACTTAAGAAATAAAAAATTATTATAAAAAATGTGGAATTTTAAGGTTATAAAACATTATTCCTTTGTTTCTGAAGGAGGATATTTGTAAAAATCGACAATAGAACGTCCGTAGATTCTTTGATCTGTTCGTACAAGTCTTCCAATCTGTTCCGGCATAAAATGTTCTTCGGGACGATGAACTAAAATTGTTCCGCCTTGTGCAAGCATTCCATTTTTATCTGCCTGTTCAATTAACTGTTCATGAAATTTATAGGGAAAAGGTGGATCAAAAAAGATATAATCAAAAGAATTTTTACAGCGTTTTATAAAATATTCTACAGGCATAAAGTGGCATTTAATTTGAACTCCACATTCCTGTTCTGTGATTTTTACATTTTTCAAAAGAGTGCTGACTTTGATTTTATCTTTTTCGCATAGTTCTATATGAGATGCTCCGCGTGAAGCTGCTTCTATTGCAATAGTTCCTGAGCCTGAAAACAAATCCAGCCAGGATTTATCTGTAAGATCTCCGAGTATAGAAAAAACTGATTCGCGCATTCTGTCCATAGCCGGTCTGATTATTCCGTCAGGACATTCAATGATTCTGCCTTTTAAGGTTCCGCCTGTTATTCTCATTTTTTATTTAGCATCCAGTATACATCATCGTGTGGTAAAGAAGGATTCTGCTTTGCAAAATCAAAAGCAGTTTTTCCGTCTGCAGAACGAATAGAAGGTGCAGCTCCATAATCGAGCAGCTTTTTGATTATAACTGTTGAATTACAATATTGAGCTGCATACATCAAAGGAGTTTTTCCATTATAGAATGAGTTGAGTGATACTGACTTTTCTATAAATGCATCAACCTTTGCTGATTTTGAATAATCAGAAGAATAATTATCAGAAAGCATAAGAACAAATGCCTGCATTACTTCTTTTTCAGAAGGAGAATAATATGTAAGAAGTTTTCTAAGGATTTCCGGGTTTCCGTTATAAGTTGCTGCAAGAGAAAGAGCAGTTACATTATATTCATTCTTTTCTTTTACTGTAGCTCCGGCAGCAAGCAGCTGATCAATTATTGAAATATTTTCCTGATAACGTACTGCATACATAAGGGCAGTCCAGCCATCTTTGTCTTTAAGATTTACCTTGGCACCCGAATTAAGCAGATTCTTAAGCTCCCAGTTATTTCCGGCTTTTGCGGCTTTCATAAGAAGTGTACAGCCTTTTGCATCGGCTTTATCTGGTGAATCAATTCTTTGATAAGAAGTATAGTCATCATCAGAAGGGAGGGCAGGTGTTTTTTGTGGAGCATAATCCAAAAGATTTTCACGCTGATATCTGTTTACACTTGCAGATGGAGTTGTGCTTATTGGAAGTTCAAAAGTAGTTTCTTCTTGAGGAACAGTTTCTTCTATCGGAGGCAGTTCTGGTTCCGGCTCAGGTTCTACTACAGGTGTTTCAACTGTAACTTGTGTTACTGTTGGTACAATTGGAACAGTTTCTATTTTATCAGTTTCTTTAAGAGTTTCTGTTACTTCCTGATCCTGATTTAATTTGCTGAATAAAAGATTTTCATATTCAGGTGCTGTCGTTTTTTCTGTCTGTTCAGGAACAGGTTCTGTTTCTATAACCGGCTCAGGGATTGGCTCTGGCTCGGGCTCTGGAATTGGTTCAGGCTCAGGCTCTGGTTCGGGAGCTGGTTCCGGTTCAGGCTCTGGTTCAGGTTCTGGTTCAGGTTCTGGAAGAGGCTCTGGAGTTGGTTCCGGCTCTGGCTCCGGTTCCGGTTCAGGGAGTGGAGCAGGAGTTGGCTCTGGTTCTTCTTTTTCTTCTGCAATTTTCTTTTGGGTAAGCTGAGAAGCTTCTGTTTCTTTCAGTTCTTCGTCTTCATCTTCTGCATTTTCAAAATTAACATCGAGTTTAATACTTCTTGAAAGATAATCAGTAAAGAAATATTTTTCATAAGTATCTGCAAGACCAAACTCTTTAATATCATTTTTTATACTTTCAAATTCATCCTTAAAGAAGGTTTCCGGATTTTTGGAAATATAAGTTTTGTTTTTGGCGATACAATAATCTTTATTAGGAACAATCGAGTTTCCAATCCAGATAAGAAGGATAAGCTCACGTTGTTCAACTGGTCCTATAATAACGTTGCCGGCTTTTGTTTTATTTTTAAGTTCACAAATGTACCAGCATTTACTAGTTTCGGTTGTATTATTGATTTTGTCCTGTACTTTGGTAGGAACGGTAACAGCATTCTTTTTAGGCTTAGCAAAACCAGGTATTACCGCAAGCGAAATAACTAGTGAAAATATTAAAAATTTTCTATAAAGCATTATTATATTATATAAGAGAATTTAGTTTTAGACAATAAAAATGAATTTTAACTGAAACATAAAAATGAATTTTAACTGAAACATAAAAATGAATTTTAACTGAAACAACAACAGAGTAAAAGTATTATAAATCTTTATGTATAAATTATGAAAAAAGCGGAGCGGAGGTTCTGGTTTTGCGGAGCGTTGAACGCGGGAAGTGCGGGGCTGCCGCAGGCAGGTCTGCACTTCGGAATAATTTCCTATCCGCGTTCTCGGCGGAGCAAAATCAGGTTCTCCGTGGGAGCTTTTTTCATGTCTTTAAATTAAACTTATTTATAATACTTTTACTTAATTCAGAATCATTGTAAATGCTTTATATTGACTATAAAGGTGCTTTTTTATATACTATACAAATCCTTGGAAGTCACTTTTGTGGCTTTCCTTTGTCCATAAGGAGGAACAAAAATCCATCTCGGGTTTTTGTTGTACATTTCTTTAATCGTCGATTGGGACTTGTATTACTGTCCTCCGAAATGTTCTGTATATGCAGAATACTAAATTTCAGGAGATACTTATGAAAAAGTATGAACTTATGACTATTTTTCCTTTAGAGGATGAAAAGTCAAAAAAAGGTGCCGAAGATGTAAAAGGCACTCTCACCAAATTCGGTGCGGAAATTGAAGAGGAAAAACCTTTCGGTGACCGCGATCTTACCTACGAAATCAAAAAACAGAAGCGCGGACGTTTTGTTCTTTATACAATGAAACTCAACCCAAGCAAAATTACTGACATTGATAAGGAATTCAAAATCAATATGAATCTTTTGAAATATCAGTTTGTTCGTATTGACGAAAAATAATCTGAAAACAATCCAAATCACAAAGAGGAGCTTTATATGACAGATTTAAATCATGTTGTTCTTATAGGACGTCTTACCAAGGATTTAGGAACTGACGAACGTAGTTTTGGTTATGTTGCTAATGGACAAGCCAGAGCAAATGTAAGCATTGCTGTCAACCGAAGCAGAAAAAATGGTGATCAGTGGGTTGATGAAGTCAATTATTTTGATGTAACAATCTGGGGAAAAACAGCCGAAAACCTTAAACCATATCTTACAAAAGGCAAGCAGATTGCAATTGATGGTTATCTTAAGCAGGATCGTTGGGAAAAAGACGGTCAGAAAATGAGTAAGATAAGTATTGTTGCTAACAATGTTCAGCTTTTAGGCGGAAAAAATGATAGTCAGCCTTCTGGCGCACCAAAGTTCCAGCCTTCAAATAATGCTGCTGCCGGTGGATTCCAGGGCGGATACTCGTCAGAATCTTATGGTGATACAGGAAGCGACTTCCCAGAGGATATTCCGTTCTAATCAATAAGGAGATTAAATTAATATGTCTGAAGAAAATCAGGAAATGGAAGAAAAACAGGAAATGTCACAGGAAGTTCAGATGGAACAGGTGACTGCAGAAAATGAAGGTCGTGAAGATGACCGTGACGGACGCGCAAAGGGCAAAACATATTTCCGCAAGAAGGTTTGCCGTTTCTGTGCTAACAAAGCAAAAATCGATTATAAGGATGCAGATTCTCTCCGCCGTTATATGACAGAACGCGGTAAGATTCTTCCACGCCGTATAACTGGAACTTGCGCTAAACATCAGCGTGAAGTTGCAAAGGCTATCAAAAGAGCTCGCTCAATCAGCTTGCTTCCTTTTGTTGCTGACTAGAATAAAGTTAACTGGTAATGGTTTATACTCCGAATCATTACTTAAAAAAATACAGGAGCTAGAGGAAAACAAATGAAAGTAATTCTTAACGTAGACGTTAAATCACTTGGTGAAGAAGGTGATGTAAAGAACGTTGCTAACGGATATGCACGCAACTTCCTTCTTCCACGTAATCTTGCTGTACCTTACAATGAAGCTACAGTTCTTATGTTCGAAGCACGCAAAGCAGAAATTGAAGCACGCAAGGAACAGAAGAGAAAGGATTCTGCAAGTCTTAAGGATAAGCTTGAAGCTTTGAATGTAGAAGTTGCAATGCCTGCTGGATCAAACGGAAAGCTTTACGGAGCTGTTTCTGCACATGTTGTTGCAGAAGCTCTTGCTAAGCTCGGTTTCGAAATCGAACGCAAGCGTATTGAACTTCCTGGTGCTGCAATTAAATCTGTTGGTACTTACAAAATCACAATTAAGCTTTATGAAGCTCAGACTGCTGAAATTCATGTTGTTGTAAAGGCTCAGAATGTAGAAGCACCTGCAGAAGAAAAAGCTGCAAAGCCTTCAAAGAATGCTAAGGCTCCAAAGGCAGATGCTCCTGCTGTTGAAGCTAAGCCAGAAGCTGCACCTGCTGCTGAAGAACCAGCTGCACCTGAAGCAGAAGCACCTGCTGCTGATGCCCCAGCTGCTGAATAATACATTCGTTATATAAAAAAAAGATAATTATTCTAGAATTATCTTAAAAAAGCGGTATATTAAAACATACCGCTTTTTTTTATCTGGGAGAAACTTATGGATATATCACAAAAAGAATTACAGTCCAAAACTCCACCTCATAATATAGAGGCAGAACAGGCAGTTCTTGGTGCGCTTTTAACCGATTGGAGTTCAATGGCTCTTATTGTTTCAACATTAAAATCTGATCGTTTTTATTCTTTGCAGCATCAGATTATTTATGATGTATTTGTAAGTCTTTATGCCAAAGGTATTCACGGAGATACACTTTCTCTTGTTGAAGAATTAAGAAAGATTGGTAAACTTGAACAGGTTGGTGGAGCCGGTTATATTGCTTCTCTTACAGAGCTTGTTCCTTCTGCTTCAAATATCGAGCATTACGCAGATATTGTAAATGATTGTTCTACAAGACGCGAGCTTATAAAAACTTCTTCAGAACTCCGCTCAATGTCATTTGAATATGAAAATGACAGTAAATCTCTGCTTGATATTGCAGAAAAAAGAATTTTTGCACTTGCAGAACGAAATGAAACTACAACAATTTATTCAATCAAGAATATCGTTATCAAAGATATTGAATTAATTCAGATGCGATATAATAACAAAGCCGAATTTTCAGGAGTTCCAAGCGGCTTTAGCAAACTTGATATAATGACTTCGGGATTTCAGCCTTCTGAATTGATTATTATTGGTGCCAGACCATCTATAGGAAAAACCGCTCTTGCTTTGTCAATGATGACTCATATTGCACTTGAACGAAAAATAAGCTGCGGATTCTTTTCGCTTGAAATGCCTTATGAATCAATTGGTATGCGTCTTCTTTCTATGACTTCGCATGTTGATATGTCAAAAATGCGTTCCGGTATGTTGAAAAAAGAAGACTTTGTAAAGATTCAGAATGCAGCTGGAAGATGGTTCGAAGCACCTTTGTATACAGTTGATACTCCAAATATGCGTCTTCTTGAGCTTAGAGCTATGGCCAGACGAATGGTTTCTAACCATAATGTGCAAATCATTTTTATAGACTATATTGGTCTTATCACAACAGAAAATTCTTCAGCACCGGTTTATGAACAGGTTTCAGAAATTTCAAAATCATTAAAAGCTCTTGCCCGCGAGCTTCATATTCCAATTGTTGCGCTTTGTCAGGTAGCCCGCGATGCCGAAGGTCATGAACCAAACCTTGCACAGCTTAGAGGTTCTGGTTCTATTGAACAGGATGCCGATGTTGTAATGTTTATTGATCGTGAACGCAAAAAAGATGAAACAATGGCTGTACAGGATGCAAAAATTATTCTGGCAAAGCAGCGTAACGGTCCTACAGGTGATATAAATATTATGTTTATTCCTTCTTATTCAACCTTTGCAAATAAACGTGAAGAATAAAAAAAAGCCCGGCCATTAAGACCGGGTTTTATTTTATATATTGTGTAATTATCTGAAGAAGATAATCAAAAGCTGCGAAACAATTACAACTGCAACAAGTGCAATCGGATAAGTAGATGCATAAGCACCTGCAACTTTTTCTGTCTTTGCTGTACCAATAAGAGTTCCAAGAGCTGGAGTAGATGTCATACCACCACAGATAGAACCAAGGTTGTTGAGCAAATTGAGCTTGAGGGCAAACTTAGCAAAGATGAATCCGATTATCATTGGAAGCAGTGTCATAATGATTCCGTAGATAAAGTATACCCATTCAAAGTACTTAACAAAGCTTGCACCACCTGCAACACCGGCACCAATCAAGAAGAGCATAAGACCGAGCTCGCGGAAAACCTTGAGTGTTGCTTCTTCAGGCATAATCTTGATTTTACCAATTTTCTGGAAGTGACCAAAAATAAGGGCAAGAATAAGACAACCACCAGTTGTCGTAAGAGAGAAGTTTCCAAACTTAAATGAACCAACTAAAATTCCAAGAAGTGCAACTACAGAGAATGGACAGAAACCAAGAGGATCAAGCTCAAGCTCTGTTCCTGTAAGCTTGCTTGGGGCTTCTGGAGCAGATTCGCTGAGCTTTGTGCGTTCTGCATCCATATCTGCTTTTTCAAACTTTGGAACAAGCTGTACAAAAAGAACTACACCAACTACACCAAAAAGATATGCAATTCCGTGTCCTACAGCTACAATATCTTCAAGCTGATTTGCAGTAAAGAGTGCAGAGTCTGTTACGGTTGCTTTTGCTGCAGAGAAAGCAGGAGTAGAAGTAAGCGAACCGGAAAGAAGACCTACGAGCATTGCGCTAACTTCTTCAAGCGGACGATCAAATACCTTGTAGTCAAACCAGATACATGCTGCACAGCTAAGACCACCAATAATGATAATCATAAGACCAAGCAGAATGTAAGACTTAAAGTTTTTCTTAAGATCGCCAAAGAAGCTTGGACCTGCAATAAAACCTACTGATGTAACAAAAAGAATAAGACCAAGATTTTCTACGATTTTGAGCGCGTTTGAAACATAAGTTGTTCCACCGACCTTGAGCTGATTTGCAAGAGGGTTGTAAAGAAAAGCACCAAAGAGCAGGGCAATAATAAATACTCCTGCAGTTCCCAAAGAAACACCTTTAATAGTGATTCTACCAAGAAGGTATCCTAATCCGGCGATTAAGAATACACAGAAAGTTAAAAAAGTAATTGTTTTGATTGATAAGATTCCACCAAAAAGAACCATGATATGACCTCAAAATATATATAAAATAATTGCAATATTATATATAAATTTTGAGGTTTCTTCAATATATGTTTTGCGGTCCCTGAGCCTGTCGAAGGGCCGCAACCCAAAGATTTTACAAAGTAGCTCCCGGAATTGCTTTTTCAAATTCAGGATTTCCGTGAGTGTATCGTGGCAGAATTTTTGGAGAAACGGCGTCGCTCTTAATTCCAGCGGCTTCGCGTTCCTTTTCAAAGTCTTTTACGTGTTGGAGGCTAAGCTTGTCGCTGAGTTTGATATCCTTGAACATCTTACCGGCTTCAATTCCTGCTTCACGGCCAAATACTACAACGTCGAGCAAAGAGTTACCCATAAGGCGGTTAGTTCCGTGAACACCACCAGAGGCTTCTCCGGCTACAAGAAGGTTAGTTACATTTGTATGGCAAGTCTTGTTAATTTCTACACCACCGTTCTGATAGTGGAGAGTTGGATAAACAAGAATTGGTTCCTTACGGATATCGATTCCATACTTAATGAACATGTTGTACATAGCAGGAATTGATTTAAGGATTGTTCCTTCTCCGTGAATTTTTTCAATCATCGGAGTGTCGAGCCATACAGCTTCCTGTACGTCGTTCTTTACACCACGACCTTCACGAACTTCGCGGATAATACCTGATGCGTTTACGTCGCGTGTTTCAAGAGGATGGATATAAACTTCACCGTCTTTATTGATAAGCTTTGCTCCAAGAGAGCGAACCTTTTCTGTTACGAGCTTTCCAAGAATCTGTGTTGGGTAAGCAGCACCTGTAGGGTGGTACTGTAAAGAATCCTGGTAAAGAAGCTTTGCACCGGCACGGTAAGCCATTACAAGACCGTCAGCTGTAGCACCGTAGTGGTTTGAAGTAGGGAATCCCTGATAGTGCATACGTCCGGCACCACCAGTAGAAATAATTACGACCTTTGCCTTTGCAATGCGGATTTCACCAGTTTCTATATTGAGCAATACTGCACCTGCAGCTTCGCCTTTGTCATTTTTAATAATTTCGATTGCTGCTGTAAAGTCTACAACTGTAATGCTGTCTGCGCGGTTAAAGGTTTCGTCGCGGAGTGTACGCATAATTTCGGCACCAGAATAGTCCTTACATGCGTGCATACGCTTGCGGCTTGTACCACCACCGTGAGTTGTTACCATTGTTCCGTCTGGCATCTTGTCAAATTCAACACCAAGGTCGTTGAGCCACTTAATTACGCTAGGAGCTTTGTTTACGAGTGTGTATACAAGTTCTGGTTTTCCGTCAAAGTGACCGCCACCAAAAGCGTCAAGATAGTGCTGAGCAGGTGAGTCATTTGGCTTATCTGCAGCCTGAATACCACCTTCGGCCATCATTGTATTTGCATCTCCAACACGGAGTTTTGTAACTAGCAATACTTTTGCGCCAGCTTCACTAGCCATGATTGCAGCAGAAGTACCTGCACCACCACCACCAATTACAAGAACATCAGCTTCGTAGTCAATGTGGTTAAGGTCGATTTTTTCTGGTTCAAGGCGAGGCTTTGCCTGAAGCATTTCTGCAAGTTCAATAGGAGCCTTCTGTCCCTTGTTTGGACCAATCTTAAGCTCTGTAAACTGTTCCTTAATGCGGTCCGGGTGGAACTTCAAAAGAAGATCGTCTTTTTCTTCTGCAGTAAGACGAGCATGTTCAAACTTAATGTTTTCTTCGCGTTTTTCTGCTACAATTTTTGCAGCTTCGTCAAGATAATTTCCGTACATATTC
>JAGCTZ010000146.1 GCA_017963165.1 Treponema sp. | reverse complement strand
TCAAAGCTGGGCTATTCAGTGCCCAAAGACTTTATTGTTACAGGCTTTGATAACATTCCGTTTGCAGAAACTTTTTATCCTTCTATAACAACAGTTTATCAGGATTACGAAAAAATCGGTTATATTGCCGCATGGCAGCTTATGGAAAAAATCAATGAAAGTTCAACTTCTGATAAAGTTATTGTCTCTTCAAAATTTGTAAGAAATGAAAGTTGCGGCTGCAAAAAAGAAAAAGACGCCGAGTTTGTAAGACACGATTTCTGTATTTCAGCATATAAAAGAGAAATGGAAAGCCTGATTTTTCAGGGTAATGACACAAAAATGACGACAGCTATTTTCAGCAACTCGTCTTATGACAAATTACAAGAGCATTTTTTGTCTTTTTATAAAGAAAATAAGACTTTCCCAGGCAACGAGTTTTATATCTGCCTTGACTCAACGGCAAAAAAATCTCTTATATCGTCATCTTCGTCTATGCAGAATTTCTATTCTGACGATATGTACTGTCTTGTAGCAAAGAAGGGCAATAAAACATGGTGTCCCGGTGACTTTAAGCGCAGAGATTTAATTCCCGGCTATAAAAAGAGCGATAAACCTGTAGTATATACACTAAGTTCAATTCATTATGATGATTCACTTTTCGGTTATGTTGTTATCAGCGATGCGATTGAGCAGATTAAAGACACAACACTTAATCATTATACCGGAATGATGAACTATAATTTTGAGCAGTTCAGAAAAAACTGTAAGCTTGAAGAAATGAACCGTACGCTGCTTAATATTTCAAATACAGACCAGCTTACCGGCTTGAACAACCGTTTCGGAATGGAGCAGAACGGCGTTAATCTTTTGACGGAGGCTCACAAACAGAAAAAGGCTTGTGCCGTTGTGTTTATCGATATAAACCGGATGAAGCACATAAACGACAACTTCGGACATCTTCAGGGCGACCTTGCAATCAGAACAGTTTCTTCTGCAATGCTCAGTACAATGCCTGATAAATGGCTCGGTATCCGTTACGGCGGCGACGAATTTATTGCGCTCGGTATATGCGATGATTCTAAATTTGTAGAAGAATACATTGCCAAAATAAAAGACAATCTTGAAAAGCAGGTTACCTCAATGCATCTTGCATATCCGCTTACAGCAAGCTGCGGCTATATTATGACTGATCCTGCATCATCTGCAACTTTGGAAGATTATATCAACAAGGCGGACAGCATAATGTATGAGATTAAGCAGAAAATGCACCGTCAGGAAACTGCCCAATAATCGGTTTGTATTTCGCTTATTCTATGTACTTTTATATCACTTCATGCTATAATTTTCGAGCGGAGTATTTGATGAAATTAAAAAAACTGGTATTCCTTATTCTATTTGCATGTATTCCTGTTCTGGTTTTTTCTCAAGTCAGTGTTGATCCTTCAGACCCGATATATACAGATATATCTAACTGGGAAAATCTTGGCATCATTCACAATGTTCCGCCATTACGTCCTTATCCGCTGACTTTAATTACTTCTTTTTTGAATACTGTTATGCAGTCTGAATATGAGGATCAGGCTGCAAAAGCACGTCTTCATTATGAGCGCATTTACGGAAAATCTGCTGATGTAGGTTTTGAAGTTTCTGATTATTACGAATACGGCAAAAACAAGGTTGACAAACAAGGCAAAAACGGGACAAAAGCGACAGAAAACGAAGTTGATGTTTATCTGCAAGGCGCGGGCGATATAAAAGCCACAGATTATATGTCTGTGAGCGGCAAGATGAATATTCTTGTTACAACAGGCCTTGACAAGAATCCGCTGCCGACATTCCAGAACAAGAAATATGACTCTGTAAATGACCCGACTAACTTGAAATTTGCAAAAGCATTCCTCGATATGAACGTAACAGCCGCTATCGGTAATGAGAATATCTATTTTCAGGGCGGAATAAGCCGCAATTCTTTCGGCCCGTTTTATGAAGACAGTGTTTCTTTGAATCCACAGGGCTTTCATACTGGAAATGCTTCTGTTGTAATCCGCCATAATAAATGGAATTATACTCAGGCGATGTTCATTCTCGGTGCAACAGATGATGTCGGCGGACACCTTTCGCCGAACAAATTCATGATGATGCACTC
>JAGCTZ010000145.1 GCA_017963165.1 Treponema sp. | reverse complement strand
GGTGATGTGGACTTTGACGAAGTTGAACCAATCGCATCAGCTATCACTCCAGTGCCAGGCGGCGTTGGACCAATGACAATTGCTATGCTTATGCAGAACACATTGGAAAGTGCTATGGCTCGGCTGTAAACTCTGTATACGCATACGCATTATGAAAATGTATACTCTCTTCATTCTCCGCTTCAACACTAAACCACTTAAAGTTGTGTTTGCTTAGGGCAGTGTAAACTTCGCGTACAACATCTTCTACAAATCGAGGATTGTCGTATGCATGCTCGGTTACATATTTTTCGTCTTCGCGCTTTAAGAGGGAATAGAGCGGGGATGAGGCACAGTTTTCTATAAGCTCGATAATATCTTCAATCCAGAAAAATTCGGAATACAGGAGTTTTACCTTTACAGTACCGCGCTGATTATGGGCACCATATTCACTTATTGCTTTGGAGCATGGGCACAGGGTTGTAACAGGAACTTCTATAGTGATGTAGAATTTTCGGTCATCTGCGCTTACAGAACCTTCAAAAGAACAGTTGTATTCCATAATTCCTGCAGCTTCGGACACCGGTGCTTTTTTAGAAATAAAGTACGGAAAGCTCACAGTACCAAAGGCCTGCTGGGCATCAAGCTTTTTGCGCATTTCTTCCAGCATATCTAAAAAGTGCTGCATAGTAATGTCTTCGTGATATTTATGAAACACTTCAATAAAGCGCGACATGTGTGTTCCCTTAAAATTGTGCGGCAAGTTTACAAAAAGGTCTACAGTTGCAGTTGTCTGCTGACTTTTACGGGTTTTGTCCAGAACTGTTACAGGGTATCTGACGCCCTTAACACCAACTTTTTGCAATGGAATCTTTCTTGTATCTGTTTCGTTTTGTATGTCACGCATGGGGTTATTATAGAATAAATATGTGAATTGATATAGTAGGGTCCCTTACTTGCCCACGTATTTCTCTATCTGTATAATAGATTACATGACTTATTATTTTGAAACCTACGGCTGCGAGATGAATATTGCAGAGTCGGCTTCTATGGAACAGCTTTTGATTTCACGTGGGTGGAGCGTTGCTGCCAGCGCCCAGGTTGCGGATATGATTGTTGTGAATACCTGTTCTATCAGAAAGTCGGCAGAGGAAAGAATTGAAGGCCGTCTTGGATGGATAAACGGACTCAAGGCTGTACGCGAAAAAAAGACTGGTGCTAAAACAAAGCTTTTGGATGAAGCTGTTGAATATGTAAAGGACGGTGCTAAACCTCTTACTGTTGTTGTTACCGGCTGTATGGCCGAACGACTTTTGCCAACTTTCAGGGAGCGCTGGCCTTTTGTTGATTTTGTAGTTGGAACATATGCTAAACATCATTTTGGAAAGATAATCGAAGCAGTAGAAGAGGGACGAGTTGGAGACGACGGTCTTGTTGCATCTGTTCCTGATGATTCGGGTGCTTATCAGTTTGCTGCTGTTTCTGCAGAGCCTGGGGCTTTTTCTACCTTTGTTCCAATCATGCATGGCTGTAATAACTTTTGTACATATTGTATTGTTCCTTATGTTCGTGGTCGAGAAATCAGCCGTCCTGTTGAACAAATCCTTCAGGAGCTTGATATTCTTAAAAATCATAAGGTTCGCGAAATCACCCTTATTGGTCAGAATGTAAACAGCTACAACGGGCAGGGACTGGACGGCGCCACAGTAAACTTTGCGGGACTCCTTAGTATTATTGCAGACCACCTTCGAAAAACAGAATCTACAATCCGCTGGGTGCGCTTTATGTCTTCGCATCCAAAGGATTTTACAGATGACGTTATTGATGTAATTGCGAGCGAGCCTTTGATTTGTCGTCATATTCATTTGCCTGTACAGAATGGTTCAACTGCTGTGCTCAAGGCAATGAACCGTCGTTACACACGCGAGCAGTATCTGGAGCTCGTGGCTAAAATCAAATCAAAAATCCCGGATGTTTCTCTTACTACAGATATCATGATGGGCTTTCCCGGTGAAACAGAAGAGGATGTTGAACAAACCCTGGATCTTATGCGCACAGTAAAATACGAAAGCGCAATGATGTATTTTTATAACCCTCGCGAAGGAACTCCTGCCGCAAAAATGGAACAGCTCCCGGAAAACATCCGCAAAGAAAGACTTCAGCGGGTAATAGACCTTCAACTCCAGCACACACAGGAACGAATGCGCGAACGTGTTGGGACAACTGCTCTTGTTCTTGCGGAAGGTGTAAGCCGCGATGATACATCAGAACTTTTAGGCCAGACAGAGCAACACGAAAAAGTTGCCTTCAAAGCCGACAGAAAGTTGATAGGTTCGTTTGTAAATGTTAAAATAACTGCGTTGAACGGAAATACATTTAAAGGGGATCTCGTTTAACCTGCGTTCTGTGGTCCCTGGCCCTTCGCAGCATAGCTGCTCGGAGACTCGCTAAAAACAGTCCACCGGACTGTTTTTGCCCTGCTTCGCAGTGCCGCTCCCTATGTCGAAGGGGCCTAACTGGAGGTATTTATGGTTTTAGCACTTATTCTTATTCTATTAATATTTATTTTCCTGGCATTTTTCGTAGGAAAAAATCTTACAAATGTATGTACATTGTGGCTGTTCAAGACTTATACAGGCTTGTCTGTTACAGTTGTAGTATTCATTGCTTTTGCAGCCGGAATTGTTTTTTCACTTTTGTGTTATCTTGTTGCCAAACTTATACGTGCTTCCCACGAAAACGAAGTTGCCGATGCCAAAAACTTTGCCCAAAAGCAGCAGAAAAAGCAGGAAAAACTTGATAAAAAAGTTCAGAAACAGGAAGAAAAGCTTAAAAAGAAGGCTGTCCCTGCTGCAGAAAAGTCTTCCGAAAAATCATCACAATCTTCTGTTGAGTCACAGGCAAAACCCGCCGATAAAGTGAGCATAGAAGACAGAATTCATGATTAAACGGTTTTTAGTATTTTTATCAGTATTTTTTATTGGAACTCTCCTGTTTGCAGAACCAAAGGCAAAGGATATTGCTGCCGAGTCTGCCAGAAAAGCAACAGTAGAAGAGTCAATTTCTTATGTACAAAATCAGCTTAAGTCACTGACAGTCGCTTCTGAAAAACGAGCGGCTTATGTATTTCTTGCCTCGCTTCAAGAGCAGATGTCTCTTTATGGAGATGCACAGAAAAATTATGCAACAGCAGCCGGTATTGCTGCAGGCGATGCAGAAGGAATGCCAAAAAAGACAAACGAACAGCTTGTAATTGATGCAGTACGCTGTGCCCTTTGCTGCGGAGATTGGCCTACAGCAGACAGTTATCTTAATTCTTCTGTACGAAATTCAAAAAATGCACAGATTCTTTCTTATGTAAAATTATATGCACAGTGGAGCGCTCTCTGTCGTGCTGAAAATGTAAATGATTTGAACGAACCGCTTGAACTTTTAAAAGCCTATCTCAAAGTTGATTCAATGAAGTCTGTTCATCCAGTAATACTTTTAACCTTATGGTATGTAACTGGTGAAAAATCCTGGGCAGATCAGATTACAAAAAACTTTTCAACCTCAACAGAGGCTGCTATTGTTCGTGGTGATGTTCAGCTGCTTCCAACTCCGTTCTGGTTCTTTGTTCCAAAAAGCGGTGTTGCAGAGCAGGGTACAGGTACCTTTACCGATGTAAGTAATGTAACAAGCGAAAGTACACCAGCTGCCACAACAACAAAAAATACAAAATGGCAGCTTGGCCTTTTCAAAACAGAATCAAACGCCAAACTCCTCTGTGAAGAAGTCCAGAAAAAAGGCTTTGACGCTTATGTAACAAGCGAAGTTCGGGCAAGCGGCACCACCTATTATATCGTCCTTGTAAAAGATGATGGCACCGGAACCGCCGACAAACTCCGCAGCGCAGGGTATGATTGTTATCCGGTGGAATAAAATAAAAAGTCTCGTCATTTGAATTTATAGAAGAAAATCACTATAATACCCTCTATGAGTAACCAAAATCAGAATAACAACGAAAAGAGAGATCCATTGCTCTGTCATTGGGCAGATCAGATGGCTAATCAGATTATCCGCGAAAAGGGTGATCTTGATTCTTATACCTGTGCTTCGGGTATTACACCAAGTGGAACTGTTCATCTTGGAAACTTCCGCGAAATCATCACTGTTGATTTAGTAGTTCGTGCCCTTCGCGACCGTGGTAAAAAGGTACGCTTTATTTATTCCTGGGATGACTACGATGTATTCCGCAAGGTTCCTGCAAATATGCCGGATCCAGAAATCCTCGAAAAATATCTTAGATATCCTATTACAGAAGTTCCTGATACTACCGGTCGTAACGAAAACTATGCGCGCCATCATGAAGTAGATATCGAAACTCAGCTTCCACGTGTTGGAATTGCACCGGAGTTTTTGTATCAGGCAAGCCGCTATCGTGCAAACCGTTATGCAGAAGGTATGCGCAAGGCTATGCAGAACCGCGATGTAATCAAGGAATGTCTGAACGAATACCGCGACGACGCTCACAAGATGAAGCCGGAAGATGTTTATTGGCCTGTAGCAATTTTCTGCGGCAAGTGTAATAAAGATACAACTGAAATTACAAATTACGACGGCGAATACGGAATCACATATAAGTGCGAATGCGGTAACTGCGAAACAGCCGATATCCGTGTTTTCAAGGGAGCAAAGCTTGGCTGGCGTGTTGACTGGCCTATGCGCTGGAACGAAGAAAAAGTTGTATTTGAACCGGGTGGAAAAGACCACATCAGTCCTGGTGGAAGCTACGACACAGCAAAGCTTGTAAGTAAACGCATTTATGGTTGGGATGCTCCTGTTACCATGCGCTACGACTTTGTAAACTTAAAGGGTGTTCCTGGAAAAATGTCTTCTTCAAAAGGAAAGGTAATTGCACTTCCAGATGCACTTGATGTATATCAGGCAGAAGTTCTTCGCTACCTTTTTGCAGGTACTCGTCCAAATACAGAGTTTGCAATCAGCTTTGATATGGATGTTCTTAAGGTTTACGAAGATTACGATAAGACAGAACGAATTGTTTACGGAATAGATAAAGCAAAGAGCGATGATCACTTTAATAAAGAAAAGCGCATTTATATGCTCAGTCAGATTGACGGAAAGATTCCAGAAGTTATGCCGTACCAGATAACAATCCGTCAGCTTACAACCTTGCTCCAGATTTATTCCGGAGACATTGATGCCGTAATCAAAGCTCTTGGAGATGTAAAGCCGGAGCAGGAAGAACGCCTGCGCCGCAGAATTGAATGTGCCTGGTTCTGGATTAAGCATTCGGCTCCAGATTGCGCTCCTGAATTCTGTTTTGAACTTCGTAATGATGATAAGCCTGTTTATGTTACAAAAGAAATTGCTGCCGCTATAAAGAAAATCCGCGAGGATGTAGTTCCAAAGGTTGCAGATTTTGCAACTGATAAGGATTGTCAGCAGGCTATTTATGAAGTAGCCGAACAGCTTGGACTTGATACAAAGGTTCTCTTCCTTGGTCTTTACAATGTTCTTGTGAATAAGGAACAGGGACCTCGTCTTGGAAGTTTCTTCCGCATTATTGGAAAAGAACGCCTTGAAAAGATTTTCTCTCTTGTTGTAGCAGATGAAAATGCAGCAGCTAAAAAGGCCATAGTTAATCAGAAAAAGCTTACTCCAGCCGAAATTGACCAGCTGCCTCCTGCAGAACGTTTCAGCAAGCGCGTTATTCTTAAGGTAAGCAAAATCGAAAAGGTTGAACAGCATCCTGGTGGAAGCTTCCTTTATATTCTTACCCTTAATACCGGTGATGAAGAGCCGCGCCAGATTGTAAGTTCAATCGTTAACTTTTACAAACCGGAAGAATTGCTTGGTAAAAACATTGTTCTTGTTTACAACTTAAAGCCGGCTAATTTCCGTGGCGTACGCAGTAACGGAATGCTTCTTGCTGCAAGTGACCCGACTGTAACAGACAAAGAAACCTGCGAAGTAATTTTTGCTCCTCAGTTTGAAGTCGGAACAATTCTTGAACCGGAAGGCTTTTTGCCACCTGATGAAGAGCTTTGTTTTGTGAAGCCTGAAAAATTTGCAGATATGAATCTTTGCACAAAAGACGGATTTGTAGAAATTGACGGAACAAAAATCGGTAGTGATGGAAAATATCTTACTGTAGAAACTTACAAAAACGGAAAAGTAAAATAATTTTTTAAGGAACTCCTATGGCAGATGCAAAAGAAACCTGTCGCACAATAATTGCTGCGGCATTAAATGAGTTTATAAAAGAAAAGAATCCAGACGCAGAGACTATTGCAGCACAGAGCATTGTTGTTCAGAATGCACCAAACCCGGAAATGGGTGACCTGGGCAGTCCGATGTTTGCTTATGCAAAAGCGCTTCGTATGGCTCCTCCTCAGATTGCTGCAGGTGTCGTTGCAAAAATTACCGACAAATCAATTGGTGAATTTATTGCCGTAGGTCCTTATGTAAATGTTAAGCTTAATAAAAGCGATGCCGCTGCTCCTATCCTAAAAGCAATCAAGGAACAGGGCGACAGCTACGGTTCCCTTAATTCAGACGGAAAAAAGCCTTTAGAAGGCCGTCGTGTAATGATAGAGTTTTCTTCGCCAAATACAAACAAACCGCTTCATCTTGGACACGTACGAAACGATGCCCTTGGTGAATCTGTAAGCCGCATTCTTAAGGCTGCCGGTGCAGATGTTTACAAGGTTGATCTTATCAATAACCGTGGTGTTCATATCTGTAAATCTATGCTTGCCTATAAGCTTTTCCACGAAGCAAACGGCGATACCCCTGAATCACTTGGAATGAAGGGTGACCATTTTGTAGGTCAGTGCTACGTAGAGTTTGATAAATATCTTAAAGGCGAAAAAGACAAGCCCGAAACTGCACACCCCGAAGCCGCCCAGATGGCAGAAGATATGCTCATTAAATGGGAAGCAGGTGATCCGGATGTTCACAAGCTTTGGAAAATGATGAATGGCTGGACCTTTGACGGCATGATGGCTACCTACAACCGCACAGGAATCAGCTTCGATAAATATTACTTTGAAAGCGAAACTTATCTTAAAGGTAAGGACGAAATCCTCAAAGGTCTGGATAAAGGTGTTTTCTTTAAAGCCCCGGATGGTTCAGTTCGCATAGACGTAACAGACGTAGTAGGTAAGGGTAAAGACGAAGATAATCATGAAAAAGTTCTCCTCCGTAAGGATGGGACAAGTGTATACATCACTCAGGATATTGGTACTGCAATCAGCCGCCATGATGACTGGGCATTCAATCAGCTTGTATATGTTGTTGCAAGCGAGCAAAACTACCACTTTAAGATTCTATTCCATATTCTTAAAAAGCTTGGCTTTGACTGGGCCGACAGACTTTATCACCTTAGCTATGGTCTTGTAAATCTTCCAAGCGGACGTATGAAGAGCCGTGAAGGAACTGTAGTAGATGCAGACGACCTCATAGATTCCCTCCACGCAGACGCACTTGCCGCAATTAAAGAACGTGGTCGCGACAGCGAAGTTGGTGATGCAGATGAAGTTGCCGAAAAGGTTGCTCTTGGTGCTCTTCATTATTACATGCTTCAGGCAACACCAATAAAGGATATGCTCTTTAATCCGGAAGAATCGTTGAGCTTTAACGGAAACACAGGCCCATATTTACAGTACATGGGTGCCCGTATAAATTCAATTCTTGCAAAAGCAGGCGAGGCTGGCATTACAGAAGAGTCATCTGACGATGCAGTAGCCCTCCTTACAAGCGAAGACGAATGGGCTCTTATAAAGCAGCTTGGCGACTATCCGACAGTAATTCAAAAATCTGCCGAAAACTTAGACCCAAGCTTTGTTGCCGCATACGTTTACGACACAGCAAAATTGTTCAGCAAGTTCTATCAAACCTGTTCAATCGTAAATGCAGACAACAAGCAGCTTGCCGGTGCCAGACTTTATCTTGCAAACTGTACACTCCAGGTAATTAAGAACGCAATGAAGCTTGTGCTCGTGCCTTATCTGGAAAGAATGTAAGTTTCTTATAATATCATTATTTTTTCTCTTCAATAAAGTCGTGAATATCATTAAGGATATATTCAAGTCCTGTGGTATGTAGGGCTTCAAAATTATTGAGGATGTAAAGGTCTGCACCACTATCAGAAAATAATTTTTGAACCTGCAAACCGGAAAGAGAGTATTTATCTTTATACATTTCTATGCAATAGACAAGAAAACTTGTTTGGGCATCTGAAAAATGGCAGTTATCATTCATGCGGCTTCCTCTGGAAAATCAATTTTTCCTGTTTTACATTCCGATTCATACATATTATAAATGGTCAAAGGACTGTAATGCCATATTTTTGTTTCTTCATTTTCAAGAAGTTCATAGACTTTAGACTGGTAAAATTTTTGTATAATGGTCAAAGTCGGCTCGTTGTCCTTCTGCTGAATTATTTGAATGATTGCCGGTATAACTGCACAGGCTAAAAATGCTGCAAACTGATTTTTATTCATTTTTTTACCTCGTAGCTTTTTTCAAATTTTAAGAATGATAATGCTTTTTCAGAAGAAAAGACAATCTGATTATACAGTTTTCGAACTTTTAATGCATCCAGTGTAGCAGAACGAGATAATAATCCTGACATATAAAGTGTAACAGTCCTATATACATCATCATTTGCAACAGGACCTTTTATCAAATCATATTGTTTTCCTTTATATGTTCCATTTCGATTTTCGCAAACAAAATCTAGCCAGGCAGCATCAGGAGTTTTGAATTCCAGCATTGAACATTCTGCCAAAGCTTTTTCATCTAATGAATAAACATTTACAATTGGAAGTCCTGTTTTTCGTCTTGTTACAACTTTTTGTGCAAAACTTTGTGCTTGTAGTTCATTAAAAGTTGTATAGAATCCATATCCAAAATCGAGTGTATGATTTTGTTTTACGAGAACAGGTTTTTCAACAATCTGATTGCTTCCGTGGTATAAATGCAATTCTGCCATAAGATGATTATAACATAGAAATGGATTTGATGTATATTAAAAGATTTGTATTCAGTTGAAAGTGGTCTTTCGTATGATTTTTCAACTTTTTTGTTTGTGTCAGCGTAAGCAAGAGAGGATGATAGAGTGATGAATAAAATTATTAGGGGTTTATTAAATTTTTGCATATTTATAAATCTTCAAGAATTTTTTCAAGATATAATTCTGATTCTTGAAACTTTATAGCAGATTCTGGTAATGAAGAATCCAGCTTTCTTAATCTATTATAAAATTCTTCTATGGCTTCTTTGCTTTTCCATTGGTATCCCTGTGTTCTTTCTAGTCCTTTGGATATATCCAGTTTTTGTCCTTCCTTATAAAAGCATAGGTCGCTAAGTGAATCATAATCCTTATTTCTTTCGGAATTATCCGAAGTGTCTTCCAAAAGAATTATATAAACGTGAGTATCAGTGAATACCCTGATTACATAATCTCCGGCTCCGTCAAATGGTATGCCAGGTCTCATTTGTCCATAATCAATAGAATATGAGAAGTTCTTTCCGTCTTTCCACGTATAATGAGAAGTGTTTGAATATGAAATACCAAATAATTCATTATTGCATTCCTTAAAAGCGTTTTTTACATCTTCGTAAGTCATTTCTCGTCTATTCTCATATAAATCGCTATTGAACCATATTCGTGTTGTCCTTGTAAAATATTCCGCAGATTCACATGTTATTGTAATATATGTTTTTTGTATGTTTTCTGCTTCTGTTTTATCAAAACAAAAAAGACCAGAATCTTCAAGAGTTTTAGTTAGATTCTCTGTATTTATTTGTCCAAATACAGAGTTAGCTGAAAATACCAAAAGAGTTAGTAAAACTATTTTTTTCATTGATTTTCTCCCTGCATGTTTATGCAACTATAAATACATAGAATTTGAGTTTAATATTTTAGTTAATAAACTCAAATATTAAGTTCATCCTTTTTTAGATTTTATCCTACTTATTTGGGGTAGAATATACTAGGTTTCTACTTCCACCTAATCCAGCTGTTGATAGTCTCAAATCAGAAACATAACCGGTTTGAGTTGTCCAATTGTAAAATCACACTTTTTAATTCTTCTAATAGCATTTTAAAATCTTGTTCATTATCGTTCTGCTGATAAAACTATGCATTCCAATTTTTCTGTTTCTTTATCAATTAAGAAATGTACAGTTCCTCCTTCTTCAAGATTATAATGTACATCAGCATTTTTTTTCATATCAGTTATTATATATTTATCTCCACAAATATTGATGATATCAGATAAATTCATGTTGTCATTAAAATCTTTTTTTATGTTTTCGAGATTTGAAATATATGTTTGCTTCTTAAAAATTCTACCATCATAGGATCTTAAATAGTAGAGAAAAATCTCATTGTTGTTTTTTATTGTTATTTCCTTGTCTATACCTTTAGTATATTTATTTGGTATATTCTCTTCTTCTATTACATATTTTACAAAGTAAGTTTTTAATTGAGTATAATCATCAAACCAAAGAGGAATTGTTTCTCGATTTTTAAATGGATTTGCATAGAAATCTGCCAAATCAAAATCAGTTTTTTTTGATTCGAGGGTTTTTGTTTCTGCACACAAACAAGATGTTATAATAAACATAATTAGAAAGATTTGTATTCTTTTAGTCATTGTTTTTCTCCAAAAAATAATAATTAATAGTTTTATAATAAAAATTCTATAAAAATATAAGTAGCAATGCTTTCTTTTTCATTCTCATATTTCCTTAGAAAAATTGTTCACAGTCATAAGAGACTGTGAAGTCCTTCCTGTAAATTCAGTAGGTTGCTGTAAAAAGTTTTAATGCGGATATGTACTGCAAACAGCTGACAGCTACTGTTTCTTTTTTGAATATAAATTACTACTGATTTTTTATCAAGAGTAAAACACTAAAGACAACTTCCCCGTAAGAAAATTGTCTTTTTTTATGATTAGTCAGGTAGATGGCCTTCGTACATTATGCACATTTCATCGTAAGCCTGGCCTCAGTTATGAATCGGTTGAGTCCATTTTTTTGTAGTTTCAAAAGTAGCAAGGTACAGGGCTTTGAACAAAATCTGGTCGCTTGGGAAAACGCTTCGCTGGCGGTTGAGTTTTCGGTAGTTCGAATTAAGGCTTTCAATCGTATTCGTTGTGTAGATGATTTTTCTGACATCCTTTGAAAACTTTAAAATCGGAACTTCAACATCACAGTTTTCTATTCCAGTGATAAAAGAGACTTCTTTTCATGGCAGAAAGAATTGATTCTTATGAAAATTATCAAGAAAAATATATTAATTGTTTTTTTCATCTCCTCTGTTCTTCCTTATAAAGCAATTGAATATTATATTTTTCGATTTCGGAAAGCTCGTCTTCTGTAAAATCAGGATTTACCTTATATTTAGGAGCCCAATACTGTCCCCAATCTGCAAATAATTTTTTTAAGTCTGCAGATTTAAAATCATAACCGTGCAAAGCATAAATTGTATTTCGCAATATTCTTAGCTGTGGCTTTGTATACCAGAAGAGCCATTCTTCTGATGCTTTTACATCTCGGAATTTGTAACCATAAAGAGGAAAACATTTAGGACCTGTATCTTCTAGAATGTCTTTAGTGTGTATTGAAATACAGTCTGTATAATCTGGCTCAATATCAGAAAAATGCGCTTCCCATTTGTTGTCTGCAATGCGAGAGAAAGCTTTTGCATCTCCTTTAGGTAATCTAAATCCATTTGGATTAGCGTATGGAAGATTATTCTCTAGAATTAAAGTAATATTTCCAATAGAGTTTTTCCAGCTGCTTCCTGTGCCATATAAGTATTTAATTATATAACCTTCGGTATCACGACCATATTCTGATTTATATTTTACAGTTGTATTCGTAATTGATTTTGCAGGAAAAGTAATAGTTCTTGTGTAGGCATTTTCTAATTCTTCTGCATTATAATTGTCTTTTGAAAAATTTCTGATTATAGGGGTATCAGAAAAATCTTTTAATTCTCCGTTTGTCCAGCATTTAAAGTCGTACAGTTTTCCATGGCCGCCTATACCTGCTTCAAAATATGGAAATCCCACTAAAAGGTCCACTGTTCTTCCATTATTATAAAATTCAAAATCTACAGTAACTTCATAGTACTTTGGCTGTAAAACAATGCTTATAATTTCTGATTTCATTTCAACAGAAATGTCAGTTTCTTCTGCAGGTATTAAGTTTCCTCCAGAAGTAAAGAAATATGTGTCATTTGCAAAAGCAGTGCCTGCTAAAAAAATAAACATTATAAAAGTAAAAAGTTTTTTCATTTTTTTATCCTATTTTTTATTTTGATTTTTGATTCCATATTATAATCATATATCAAATCTAAATTATTACAAGTAAAATCCTATATTTTTCTCCTCTAGTTTTGCCGATAATAGAAATAGGAAAATTCTGTTTATGAAATTACGAAGCAAATTTATTTTAATAACATTTCTCTCTGTTATCCAGGTTGCTGTGCTTTCTACGCTTTCGCTTATAGGATTTAGAACTATTCAGGTTTCAAAACAATATCAGCTGGTACAATCGCAAACTCAAAAACAACTTAGTGAAATAATCAATTATCTTAACTCAATGGAATATTGGGGTTTTAATACACTGACTGCTTATGATAATTGGGAAGAAATCCTTTCTGGACTTGATGAAAATATTGAAGTTTATTTTGAAGACCCTGTTATAGATCATTTTCCGGATGAATATAGAATTAGTCTTATACAATCGAAACGATATTACACAGCTTTTGAAAAAGGGCTTGATAGTGTAGCAGATAAGCTTAAGCAGATGCAGACAATTCTTCTTGATGGTGATCCGTCTGTTGCTGTGCGTTCTGTAGGAATCCGTGAGGCAAACAGAAACTTTCCTGATGATAAAGCTGTTTCACAATTGATGGAGCTTGCGCAGAGTGCCAATGAAGATGTTCAAATGCTTCAGGGGTATTATACTTTGCTTTCGGCTGAAGTTGATGATTCATTTTCGCTTATCAATAATCATATAGAAAATCAGGAAAGATTTATTGCAATCCTGATTCTTATAATCGCAATTTTTTCTTGTGTTTCTATTTCATTCCTTATTCTTTTTGTTACGACAAATGTTTCGCGAAGAATTATTCGTGTTCAGGATATAACAAAAACTCTTGCCGATAAGGATTTTACTGCAAGTATTGTTCCAAAAGGCAGCAATGAAATGATATCCCTTATGCAGAATATCAACATAATGGTTGATCAGATAAACGAGTTTTTTACTGTTGTTAAAGTAACGGCTTCGCGTGCAATTTCTTCGGGGTATACAATCAATGATGCTGCAAACAGTACAGCAACTGCAACCGCTGCCATTGACGAAAATATCAAAAAGATTATGACTCAGTTTGAACAGATGATTGAAACTGTTGGAAAAACTGTCCTTGTTATTTCCGAAATGAATGTGCAGGTTGATACTCTTGTAAATAATAACGAAGTTCAGTCAAATGCAATTGAAGAAAGCTCAAAGGCTGTAAATGAAGCTGCCGGAACCCTTGAGCATATCAGATCTATGGCAACAGAACGTTCTTCTATGGCGCAGGAAATGCATGTTCTTATAACAGATGGTGATGAAAAAATTTCAAGCACAAACGACTTGCTTACTGTTATTTCTAATCAGCTTGATCAGGTAAAAGAAGTTATTGATATTATTGATAATGTTGCCGAGCAGACAAACCTTCTTTCTATGAATGCTGCAATAGAATCGGCTCATGCAGGAGAGGCAGGAAAGGGGTTTGCTGTTGTTGCAGAAGAAATCAGAAATCTTGCCGAAAGTACTTCCGAAAACGCTGCTACAATTGCAAATGTAATTAATGGAATTATTGAATCGGTAAATAATGCAAATACTTCGAGCAACGACGCTTCTATTGCATTCCATAAAGTAAGCAGTCATGCGGATGATGTAATAACAGCACTTAAAGAAATTACAGCCGGAATAGAAAGCATTGATACACAGATGCAGCAGATAAAAATTAAGAGTGAAGAAGAATTCTCTGCAGCTGATAGAATTAATACTTATTGTAAAAATCTTGCCGAACATCAGAAATCTGTTTCACGCGATGTTGATGCAATGAATGATAAATTTTTTGAAGTAACCTCTGCAATAAAACAGATTAAAAATGGAACAACAGATATTGTAGAAAGAATGGTTGGCGTTAGTGTTGCAAGTAAAGAAAGCTACAAAAATATGACCGACCTTGAAAACATTCTTGAGCAGTTTAAGACAAAAGAAGAAGTAAATGAAGCGGAAGAAGAAGCTAATGAAGAAAGTGCAATTGAAACTGCTGTATCGCCAGAGCTTCTTGACGCCGTATCTGCTTTTGCCGATGGTCGTGCTCCCGAAGCAGCCGCAGATGATTCTATAGATTTTAATATAGAAGAAGTCGAAGAATATATTCCAGAATAGATGATAATGCCTGTGGGGTCCTGAGCCTGTCGAAGGACCCTTCGAGAACCTCAGGGCCCTCAGCGGTTGCAATTATTTCTTAGCAATAACAATTAATCCCAGCGTAACAATATACGGCAGCGACAAAACTACCGATGACGGAATTGATGGAATAATATTCTGAATATAAACCGACGCATAATCAATTGCGCAAAAGATAAGAATATAAACTGCAATTTTCCAGAGTTTTCTTCTTCCCATAAAAACTGCAGCAAGTGCAAGCCAGCCTTTTCCACTTGCAAGATTTGGGACAAATGACGAAATCTTCATTGCCATAATGCTTCCAGCCAGACCTGCAAAAAGTGCTGCAATTCCCCACGAAAGAATTCTGTAAAGGGCAGGTGATACACCTCGTACAGTAAGTTCGTCAGGATTTGATCCTGTTATTCTAAAATAGATTCCGCTTTGTGTTTTTTTAAGATATAAAATTGCACAGATTATGAGTACCGCTGTTATGATAATTGCAAAAATGTTTACGTTCTGTGGAACAAAATTAAAAGCTTCGGAAACTAAAACACCTCGTGTTTTAAAAAGAATTGATGAAAAGAGTGAAGTAAGTGCACCTGCTAGAAGATTTAATGCAATTGCCGCTATGAATCTGTTTGCTTTGGTTTTCTCTATTATAAACGCAAATAAAAGTCCGGTGAGTGTCGAAGTAATCGCAGATAATATTATTCCCAAAACCGGCGAGCCTGTGCCAACTGTAAATGCAAAGGTCAAAAAGCCGCACATAGAAATAAAACCATCTAAGAAAAGTGCAAGACAGCCTGTATATTCACTGAAGAGTGCGCCTGTCGCAGCCAGTAAAAGGGGACATGAAAAAGCAATTACGTTAAGCATTTTTGCCTCCTTTTATTGCTTGCAGCGATGGCCGTACAAACGGAATAGAAATCATAAATAAAATGACAGCTTGAATAAGCGAGTTTACATCAAAATCAAGGTTTGAATAAAGCGCAAATCTGCCGGAGTAAGTCATAAGTGCTGCCATAAAAATTGAAAAAGGAATAAGAGGCACCGATCGTGTTTTTGCAAGCATTGCAACCGAAAGTGCGTTCCAGCCCATTCCTGAATAAAAGCCTGTGTGGCATGTAAAATATGTTCCACAAACGGCAATAGCTCCAGCCAGTGCGTGAAGGGCACCCGATGTTCCTGCTACTGAAAAAGTGATTGATCCACAAGGGAAGCCGGAGTAAAGTGAAAACTGTGGACTAATTCCATAGATTTCTGTCATTTTGCCAAAGCGTGTTTTTTTGAAAAACAACCCGGCTAGTACGCACAATATTATTGCGGCAAAAATTGAACTGTTTAAAGGTGACGGTTTTAATATGCTTGCAAATCTGTATTGAGCAGCGATGTAAGGAGTAGCTAACAGATTTCCAGATTTTGTTCTGAACGGCCCGGAAACAAGACCATCAATCAAAGGTATAATTGCCGAAGAAGTAATAAACGTTGTCAGCAGAAAATCGGCATTTCTATATTTACGAAGGAATTCACAGAAAAGCATAAACAAAGCACCGGCTGCAGCAGAAATTATCATTGCACCGCTTACTGCAAAAAATGCCGGCACATTAGCCTTTGAAAAAGCGTCAAGAAAAACAGCGCACAAAAATCCGCCTGTATAAATTAATCCTTCGCCGGCAAGATTTATTTGTCCTGTTTTGAGTGTAAGCGAGGCTCCAAGTCCTGCAATCATATAAATAACAGAAACGCTTAAGGTTAGTCCTATGTAATACATTACACAACCTCCAGCTTACCGTTTGAAAGCTTATATTGAATATCACAGAAACCTGAAGGAAATGCTCCATACGAAAGAATAAGTACATACGCGCCCTTCTGCGCAGCTTCTTTTATTCTTCCACAGGTTCTTGTACAGGTTGCTGTGTCCAATCCCTGCAATGGATTACAAAGAATAAGGAATTCAGGAGAACCATAAAGCTCACGTTCAAACATAAGCTTTTGTAGCATCCCGCCGGAAAGGCATGAACATTTTTCCTGCGGCTGAATATCTACACCGCTGTTTTTAATCATCTCAAGGGCTGCGGCCGGCTTTTCTTTTTCCGGGATTGTCAGCGCTGTCGTGAGCATCTGTTCTACAGTAAGGTTTGGATTTGACCCGATATATTTTCTGTTCGTAGGGATAATGCCGATGTTCTGGCGGCCCTTCGACAGGCTCAGGAACCCCACTTTTTTGCACAGGGACTCCACTTTTTTGCTCAGGGCCCCTGAGCTGCTGTTATGGGGTCCCTGAGCTTGTCGAAGGGCCCTTTCAGTAACAACTTCCTCTAGTGTATCTAATCCATCTTCAGCCAGACCTTTAATAAGCGTGATTGCACCTTTTGCAACGTCAAAGCTTACATCAAAAAGAGGAATAAGGTTTTGTCTTTTGTCATGAATTGTCGAAATATTATGAAAGCTCAAAACTTCCTTTTTAGACATATCTTCGGACTTATACGATACATTTAAAGCCGGCAGCTGTTTTTTTTCTGCAAGTCTTCCGTCTTCTAAAAAATCAATTGTATCGCAGTAATTTTCGGCTTCATCAAAATTATGTGTAATAACAATAATGTTCATTCCGTCGTTGGCAAGCGTACGAAGATTGTTATATAAAAAAACACGTTGTTCTTCATCTAAAAGCGCCGTCGGTTCATCAAGAATAAGAAGGGAAGGGTGTTTAATCAGCGCTATACACAAAGCAATAAAGAAACGTGTGTCGGCTCCAAAATTCTTTACAAAAGCATTAAGGTTTACACCTGGAATCCATTTTTGCGTAATAACAGGAATCTCTTTTTTTAATTCCTTTTTAAGGCCAAGCAGAATGTTTTCTTTTACCGAAATATAATCTGCAAGCATTGGTCGCTGATGAACATAACAGATTCCATGTGTAATTGCTGTTTTTGGAGAATTAAGTTCAATCTGCTCACCATCAATTAAAATAGAGCCGGATTCTGGTTTTACTTCACCGCAGATTATATTTGCAGTTGTAGATTTGCCGGCGCCGTTTTCACCCAAGAGGGCGTGGATTTCTCCTCCTCTAAAGGTAATACACAAATTGTCGAGAACAGTTTTTTTTGAATAGCTGAGGCAGATGTCACGAAGTTCTAAGGTCATAAGATGTATTTACGTTATTATTGTATTTCTTTTTCTCCTTTCTTAATTGAATCAACTAATGCTGCCATTTTACCACGAACATCTGCAGGCACTGTCGATTCATAAAGCTCATCATCCTGAACAAAATCAACAAAGCCATCTTTTACACCAAACATTTTTGCAGTTCCCCAGGCAGTTTTTCCATTAAGGAATTCTGTCGTCATGATATTAGAAAGCTCCTGCTGCTTCATTACTGTACTGGAAATAATTGTTCCTGGGGCTTTATCAAAGCCGTTGTTATCAAACCAGGTAATGTATGTTCCGTTGTTTACAGCAGAATTGATTACACCTTGTGAAGCACCACCACAAATTGGCAATACAACATCAACACCATTTGAATAAAGAATATCTGCAAGCATTGCACCTTTGTTTGCGTCATACCAGTTTCCTACAATAGAAAACTCTACTGTAGACGAAGCATTTGCATCCTTTGCACCCTTTACAAAATAAGGATAAATGATGTTGTTCATAACAGGATATTCCTGTGCAGCAATAAGTCCAAGCTTATGCGATTTAGACATCAAGCCACCGATATAACCCGTTAAATATGCCTGTTCATATTGATTATAGCAGACAGTACAGATATTTTTGTTGCCGGCACATTCAGCATCAAGAAGAATAAACTTCTGGCTAGGGAATTGCTCTATAATTGGAGTAACAATTTCCGGCAGGGAAGGGTTGGAAGAAATAATTACATCATACTTCTGCTCTGCAGCCAGTGCCGTGATTTTTGCAGGCCATTCCGACTGGTTTGTTCCAGCTTCGAGTACATAAAGGTGAGTCTTTTTTTCATCAGCCTTTCCATAGTTATAATCATCTACAGCCTGAATAACTCCATCGCGAAGCATTGCATAAGTAGGGCTGTCTGCACAGATTCCAGGAATGAAAACTGCGATGTTACGATTCCCGCTTTTTGCTGGATAGCAGGAAACAAATAAAATTGAAACCAAAATAATGAGAGATAAAATAAATTTTTTCATGCAGATATAATAGTTTTATATAAAACTATTGTCAAGAGCATTAACTGTGACCGGTCCCATAAACTGCCCTATAAACTATACATCTATGCCCAAACCTATTCTTTTTTTTCTTTACAATAGAAGATTTCGGACTTATAATAAAAGAAAAACGTATAGGGGAAATCTCTTATGGAAGAAGAAGTAATTGATAGCTCTTTTTTTTCTGAAGATTTGGAAGAAAAAAGTACAATCGAAGTAAAGAAAACAGGTTTTGAAAACAGTTTTAATGAAAGACAGGTCGGTTCAATTGCAATGGTTATTGAGCCTGTAAGCAGTAGCGCAAGTCTTGATGTAATCCGAGAATTATTTGAACAGCAGCCGGATCTGACTGCAGTGCCAATCGAAGAAGATGATGCCGTAATTGGAGTTGTAGAGCGTGATTTTGTTACAAAAAATCAGGGTTCTGGCTTTAAACTGTTTGGTTCTAAAACTTGTGGTGATTATGTAAAACAATGTCCTTTTACTTTGAACACAAGAGATTTTATAGAAAAAGTTGCAGCAAAGGTTAATGAAACCGCTATCAAAATTGAAACAAAGCATATTGTAGTCCTTATAAATAACCGCAGTTTTTATGGCATTATGTCAATTGCCAAAATGAACGAACGACTTGAAGAACTGCGCGCCCAAGATTTAGCAAAAGCAGCAGAAATTCAACAGAATATGCTCAAAAAGAATTCCGATACAAAAAATCTGCCTTTTGGCGTATGCATCTGGAATAAAATGGCAAATGCTGTTGGCGGAGACTATTATATTGTAAAAGAGCTTTGCGAAGACCGTTATATTGTCGGATGTTTTGACGTTTCTGGAAAAAATGTTTCTGCGGCATTGCTTACGGTGACTTTAGGTTCAATTTTCTCTATGCTTTCTGTTCAGGATGCCTCTAAGCTATCTTCGGGTAAGCTTGTAGTAATGCTGGACCGCTTCCTTCAGGAAATTGTTCCTATGGGAAACTTTATTACTGGTGCAATTTGTTATGTAGATAATAAAGCTAAAACAGTAAGCCTGTACAATTGTGGTCATACAAATGCTTTTGCGTTCCTTAAGGATGATTCCGGTAAGGTTCGTGTAGCAACTTTGACACCAACACTTCCTCCGTTTGGAATGGGTGCAGTTGCAGATGCAATTACAGATTCAAAGAAAGGCCCATACAGAATGCCTATGAAGTCTGGTCTTCAGATTGATTTGTATTCGGATGGTTTTACCGATATGCAGAGTTATAATGGCGAACGCTATGATGAACCTCGTACAAAGGCTTTCTTTGGTGAGCTTTATAAAACCGATGATTACGAAGCCGAAAAGAAAATCGAAAAAACTGTAACAGACTGGGTTCAGCAGTCGCTGCTTCCTGATGATATTACAGTTATGAATCTGAGGTTCTGGTAAAATTATCCTTGATTCTGTTAAGGTAACCGCAAAAATCTCTTTTTTCGTCCTCTGAAAAGCCTTTATAAAAGGTTGCAAGCAGTTCTTCAGAAAGTTCCTGCGTCATCTGATTATATTCCGTGCCTTTAGAGGTTAGGGCAAGCAGCTTGTTTCGTTTGTCGTTTGAATCAACTGTCACTTTTACAAGCCCGGCCTGCTCAAGTTTGCGTACAAGCACTGTTGTTGTAGATTTGTCGCGGTTTATTTTTGCAGACAGCTCCTTCATTGTAATTTCAGGATTTTTGCTAAGCTGATAAAGAATATATCCGTGCGAAGAAGCAAAATCATCAAACCCTTTTTCGGAGAGACGTTTTTTTAAAAAATCTGCCGTAATTGAGTGAAGCTGAGAAACCTTTGCAATGCTGGTGTCTGTTTCCTGCATCATACAAAAATAAGTTTACTATTCTTCCTTCCAAGGGAAAAGGAAAGAACGGAGCTTACGTGGACCAAGAGCTTCTCTGTCTTCATAAATAAGCTCTTCCCAAGGAATTTTTCTTCGTTCGCGTGGAGTCTTGAGTTCCGGATGCTGTTCAAGATAATCATATTTGTACATTCTTATACGGAACGCATTCTGTTTTGCAATAGAAATGCCCGCAACAGAAGGGAAAAATCCAATCGGCAGAACAGAAAGCACCATAAGAATAAGAATATAAAAGCCCATAAAAACAGAAAAGCCTGTATTATCCATAAAGATAATGAAGCATTTTTTTATACATTTTCCAAAGGAATTATGAAAGGTGCTTCTTATAGGCACAAACCATTGGAACGCAAGCAGCAGGAAAACATCAATCCATATAAGCAGGGCACCAACAAAAAGACTCATAAGCGACTGCTGCTCAAATAAATAAAAATGAATGCTGTATGCCGAAACAAAAATAATCACTGTTACAAGAAGTGAAAAAAGCAAAGCATCCTTTAAAAGATGTGGAATATTCTTAAAGAATTCAAGAAAATGAAAGCCTTCGAAATTAGCAATTTTTACCGAAAGTTCTCCGTAGGAAAAAGTAAAAATGCAGGCAATAAAAATACCAAGAAACAGAATTCCTGTCTGAATAAGGTAAAAGGTCATATTAGTTGTATCGTCACCCAGCTTTGAAGTAACAAACGAGCTCAAAATAACAATTCCAACCATGCTTATAAGGAAAAGCACATTAACAACAACGACAGAAAACAGATTATCCCATCCGTCGCAAAAATTTTTCTTAAGTAAAAATCCGTACATGTCTCTAAATGTAACTAATTTTTTGGGAATAGTAAATAGGGAGGGGGAAGTCTCCCCCTCGCTTCAAACCTGCGGTTTTCCGCTACCCCCTCTCCTAGGTGGCTGCCGCCCCCTAAAACCCCCGCAAAAAAAACGGGAACTGATGGACAGTTCCCGTTCTTTTAGTCGTTATAACTAAAATTATTTAGTAAACAACAAAGTCTTAGCATCAAGATTAACTTTTCCATCACCATTCTTAAGAACTGTGAGGGAAAGAGTGTTTCCACTTGCTGCAAGGTGACCTACAGTTGTAAAAGCAGTAAGCTTGTCAGCATCAAGAGTATTCTTAAGGTCAGCTGCTTCATTTGTGTAGCTGAACCATGCTGTCATCTTTTCTGCCTTGATAAAGTCTGCAAAGCATTTAAGATCATCTAAAGTTGTTTTTGCAAGATCAAGACCGTCAACTACTACAGCATCAAGCTTAATTCCACCTTCTTTAAGAGCCTTAAGTGTGTTTACAACCTTTGGCAAAGTGAAAGTTTCCTGATTAAAGTTCAAAATTGTTCTGTTGCGGACAATTTCTTCATTTACGCTGTCAAGATTAAAGCTCTTTTTCTTAGCAATTTCGGCCATTATGCTTGAATACCAGGCAATAACGTTTGAAGACTGCTGATCAAAAGAAACATGAACAAGAGTCTTGTCGTTCAAAAGAGAATCAATTCCTAACTGAACAAGAACAGAAGTCTTTCCAAGACCCTTTTTTGCAGTAATAAGACCCATTTCGCCTTCTTTGAGTCCAGCAGAAGTTGCATTGTCAAAGTAGCGAACAGGACTATGATTGATTAAGTCTTTCTTTTCCATATATCCTTCCTTTATTTCTTTGCAGCTTCTCTTTCTGCTTTATATTTTGCCTGGAGTTCTTCAGAAACATTGTTTGGAACCTTACCATATTTTTCAAATTCCATTGTGAATTCACCCTTACCCTGAGTAGAAGAACGGAGGATTGTAGAGAATCCGAACATTTCTGAAAGTGGAACTTCTGCGTTTACAGTAGAAGTATTGTTTTCATCTGTTGAATCGATGATTACACCACGGCGCTGGTTGATAAGACCAAAGAGGTTACCCTGGAATTCTGTAGGAGCAGTCATCTGAACCTTCATGATTGGTTCAAGAATAACCGGCTTAGCCTTTGCATAACCTTCGCGGAAGGCACCAATAGCTGCCTGCTGGAATGCGTTATCGTTAGAGTCTACCGGGTGTGACTGACCATCATTGATTGTAATCTTTACACCAACGATTGGAGCACCAATCAAAGAACCTTCTGTAATAGCCTTGCGGAAACCTTTATCACAAGAAGGGATGAATTCGTTAGGGATTGCACCTCCCTTAATAGAGTCAACAAATTCATAATCCTTTTCTGAACATGGTTCCATAAATCCGGCAACACGACCGTACTGACCAGAACCACCAGTCTGTTTCTTATGAGTGTAGTTAAAGTCACCAGTTGTTGTAATAGATTCGCGGTAAGCAACCTGTGGAGCACCAGTTGTAACTTCACAGTTGTATTCACGCTTCATACGTTCAACGTATACTGCAAGGTGAAGCTCGCCCATACCCTTAATGATTGTTTCACCAGATTCTGGATCTGTATATGTCTGGAATGTTGGGTCTTCCTTAGTAAAGCGGTTAAGAGCCTTACCCATCTGCATTTCTGCATTCTTATCTTTTGGAGTGATAGAAAGAGAAATTACAGGCTCTGGAACGTACATAGAAGCCATTGAGTAGTTGATACCACCGTTTACGAATGTATCACCAGAAGCACAGTCAACACCAAAGAGTGCTACGATATCACCTGCACATCCTTCTGTAATATCTTCCATCTGAGCAGAGTTCATACGAACAAGACGTCCAACCTTGAATCTCTTCTTTGAACGAGTGTTGTAAAGCTCTTCACCCTTCTTAATTTTTCCCTGATATACACGAGTATATGTAAGCTGACCATACTGACCATCATCAAGCTTGAATGCAAGAGCAACAGTTGGCTTTGTATCAACAGATTCAAGAACAACTTCTGCTTCATTGTTATCCAAATCATAAGCTGTGTTCTTAACTTCATCTGGAGCTGGAAGATAACGTACAACTGCATCAAGCAATGGCTGAATACCTTTGTTTACGTGAGCAGAACCACAGAATACACCTACAAACTGTTCTGCCAAAGTACCCTTACGGATAGCAGCAATAATTTTTTCTTCTGCAACACCGTCGTAACCGTTTTCCATGATTTCTTCCATTAAAGAATCATCGAACATAGAAGCAGCATCAAGAAGTTCTTCACGATATTTGTCTGCATCTGCTTTCATAGCAGCTGGAATTTCTGCAATACGAACATCTTCACCGTTTGGTCCGTCAAAGTAGATTGCTTTCATACCAACAAGGTCAACAACACCTTCGAGCTTGTCTTCAAGACCAATTGGAAGTTCCATCATGTAAGCGTTCAAACCAAGCTTTTCGCGAAGCTGAAGTCTTACCTTAAGTGGGTTAGCACCCTGGCGGTCACACTTGTTTACAAATGCAACACGTGGTACATGATAGCGTTTAAGCTGGCGGTCTACAGTAATTGACTGAGACTGAACACCTGCTACGGCACACAAAATCATGATAGCACCGTCGAGTACGCGGAGAGAGCGTTCAACTTCTACAGTAAAGTCAACGTGTCCCGGTGTGTCGATAAGGTTGATTGTGTAGTCTTTCCACTGTACCTGAGTAGCAGCAGACTGGATTGTAATACCACGTTCACGTTCCAGTTCCATGTTATCCATTACAGCACCAACACCGTCCTTACCACGAACTTCGTGAATAGCATGAATCTTGTTACAGTAG
>JAGCTZ010000144.1 GCA_017963165.1 Treponema sp. | reverse complement strand
TAAGTGCCTGTGCGGCTGTAATTTCTGATGAAGATGGAGGATTAAAGCCGTAGAAAGGATCTGTTTTATTTGTGGTAGAAGTATCTTTTAATTCGAATTCTACAAGTTGGTCTGTTATTCCTGTTTTTGATTCGGTGTCGTTTTCGCTGACAAGCTCATAATTTGTAGCATTGTGACTATTTACGTTTCCACTAACCTTCTGTTTCCAATGCTTTACAACATAAGGTGTGTTCGTGTTTGGATTCCATTTTGCATAAAAATCCTTTTTGCCTGTTGTGCCTTTTGCCAAAGTTGTAACTTCGGTTCCTTCACAAGCGGAATCTTCATACCATCCGCCAAAAGTGTAACCAGTTTTTGAAAGTCCACTACTTGGTAAAGTGTATGAATCTGAAAATCTTGAATAATTAAGTGGCAAAGTTTCTGGAGCAGAGGCGCCATCAAGATTGTGCCATTCGATTGTATATAATTCATTGAAACTATTTATGGTTCTTGAACCCGCGCTTTCCTGTCCACCTGTGATTATTGCAAGTTCATGCAAAGGAGGCATTATTTGAATTGGCGTAGTATTATTTGTATTAGAATCCTGAACATATAAAAGAATTTCAATTTTGTAATTTCCGGCAGGAATTTCTTGGAGCGAATAAGTTGCTGTTGAAGATGTTGGTGTAAGTTCGATTGCCTGATATTTTGAAGCGTCGGCGCCTGTAATTTCTGTCGCGGTTGAAGTTGTTATATCGTATGAATATAGTTGTGCAGTAACACGTGTTACATCACTTGCATTTGGAGCCTGCGAAAAATCTACTGTAAAAGAAAGACTTCCGGTTTTTGTTGAATCGAGGGCAGAGTCGTCCCAGGCTAGAGAAAAATTTATTGTATTTTCGCCAAGGGCAATTGTTTTTGTTACTTGTGCGATAAGTTTTGTGCCTTCTTTTTCGGCAGTAAGAACAAAGGTCCAGTCACCCGTTGAAACATCCAGGGATACTGCTTCCAAAGAAGCAAGATTGTTTGCAGAAGAAGAAGTATCATCAAATGTTCCAAACGTTTCCCAATCAGATTCCTGAGGGTTTGCCTGGTTCGTTCCTTTTAAAGTAAATGCAAAACCTTTTATAGAGTCTCTTGTAAAAGAAGGAAGTGCAGTTCGGCTTGTAATGATGTCATCATTTACACTTACGTTGAAATAAGCTTTTTTTTCGTCACCGGTTTTTTTGTCGTTAGCTGTGCTGGTTAAATTATTGCAACCAGAGAAACCAAGAAAAAGTGTTATAAAAAGCATTGCAAAAAGAAATATCCGAGTTTGAGATTTTTTCATAGAACCTCCAAAAATAATCGTATCATACCTGATAAAAAAAGAGTAACAATTCTTAAAAATTTAACAAACTTTAAATATTTTTTTTCTATCTTTCTATTATAAGCCAGAAAAATGTGTTTTGACAATAAATTTTTGCGCCGAGACCAGAGCATCCGCATTAATATATCATATAGAAAAATACAGTCTACTCCCGTGATAATTGACGGGCGCCTGCGGGCTGAGCAATTTTTTATGAAGAAATGCGGATGCGTTAGGGCATGGAGCAACCGCGAAGCGGGTCACTGGACTGAGGAGCGAACAAAGTGAGCGACGAGGGAAGCGGCTGACCGTTAGGGAATTGCGGAACGCCCGACAGCCTGCGGAACGAAGTGGAGCAGGCTGGAACGCCAAACTACTCTAACGGAAACTCCCGATTTTCACAAAAACCTTTTTTCGCTATACTAGTATACAAGAGGTTACGAATGAAAAAATCAGGAATTATATTATTTACTGCAGCCGTTTTGACATTGAGCGGTTGTTCAAAAAAACAAGAGGCTTCGACAGCGCAGGCATCACAGACCACACAATCGGGACAATTTGGTTCTGTTGCCGAACAAGCTCCCGAAGACAATTTTGTAAAAGAAGCAAAGCTTTGCGACCTTGCCCAGAAATATGGATTTAAGGTTGGCGCCTGTGTTTCTTTTAATCAATTGAATCGTTCAAGCTATATAAAAATGCTCACCGGCGATTTTAATACAACAACTGCGACAAACGAATTTAAAGCATATTCGCTTTTGAATCAGTCAAAAAGTATACAGGAAGGCGTCCCTGTTATGAACTATGCTCAGGCAGATCTTATTGCAAAAATGGCACAAGAAAATGGAATTGGAATCCGCGGTCATGTTCTTGTCTGGGATGCATATATGAACGAATGGTTTTTCCGCGAAGGTTTTAAATCTGACGGACTGCCGGTTTCTAAAGAAGTTATGGAAGAGCGCGTTGCCTATTATATTGATCAGGTAATCACTCATTTTGAAACAGAGTTTCCGGGCGTTGTTTATTGCTGGGATGTTGTAAACGAAGCAGTTGCCGATGATGTAAACGAACGCGTGCCAGACAATGATTTTCATCTCCGAAAAACACGAGGTGGCAGCATCAATTTGTTCAACGCAATTATGGGACCTGATTATGTAAAATATGCTTTTAAATGTGCCCGCCAGACAGTTAATAAGGTAAATCCAGACATCAAGCTGTTTTATAATGATTACAACACATTCTATCAGGAAAAGCGCGACGCCATTATCCGTTTGATTCAGGATATAAATAAGGATGAAAAGCTTTGCGACGGTCTTGGAATGCAGGGTTACATTGGTGGATACGGCCAGCAGGCAGGATGTATGAACAACAACGACCTTTCTCTTATTAAAACCGCTATCAAAATGTACAGCGACCTTGGGCTCGAAGTTCAGCTTACAGAAGTTGCAGTGCGCAATTACGAAAAAGACCAGATGGACAAGCATGCCAAATTCTACGGCCAGCTGTTCCGCACCGTCATAAGCGCCATAAACGAAGGCGCCAACTTCACCGGCTTTACAATCTGGGGAATCGCAGACAACCCATCCATGCCAAAAACCGACTACAGCTACAAAATGAACGGCCCTTACTGCGGCCTCTTTGGTCAATACTACGAAATCAAAGATGCCTACAAAGAAGTTTACAAAGCCTTGTCAGAGTAAGAATTAATTCTTTGTTAAAATAAGAGGGAGGAGGACCTCCCTACGAGCAAGCCTCCTCACTTCGTTGCGGTGTCTTGCTCTACCCACCCAGTGGGGGAAATCCCCCGCAACGGCCCCCAAGACAATTGGTATTTTGCTAACGCATTTGAGCGGTTTCAACATAGTCTTGTGTAGGACTATATTTTACACCGTATCCAAGAACTGCATTATTTGTTCCGTTTCCATAACAAGTACCGTTGTCTGTTGTTGCCTCAGAAGTTCCTTTTCTGGAATTTGTTCTTACACCAGCAGAAGTCTTCCAAACACCAATATTAATTCTGCGATTACTATCTATTGTTACAGTTCTTTCTGTTGGAACAATTCCACATTCCCAAATCTGTGTATATTTATCACCATCTTTTGTACCATCAACTTCAGGATTCTCTGTTGCATAGAATTTTTCTGGATTAGCAAGATAAGCATATCTTGGTCTCTTTGGTGTTGTTCCGAAATAACCAATATGAGGAATCTGGTAAGCTGTTCCATTAATTGTTTCTTTTGCAACATCAATTGTAAGTTCTTTTCCAACAGATTGATATGTATCTACCTTACAAACCTTTGGATTTTCATAATCAGGAAGATTTACTGTTGCATTATCTACAGTTGTTGTTCCCTTTATGAAAGCATACTTTAAATCACCTTGAGAACTGTCATAAGCTGCAACATGGATATTATCATCGCTATCTACAACCAGATTACAATATTTTCCAGCTCCTGTCATAATGGTTTTTGCAGGAGACCAGTTTGTAGTATTTTTTCCTGTTGTTAATGCTAATGGATTGTCATTATAACTACACAAAAGCCTGTTGTTCTTTGAATCATACCAAACCATTACTACAACATTGTGAGATGTTACACCTATAGAAACATATTCTCCAGAATATCCAAGAACTGTACCGTTAGTAACATCGTCTGCTGTAGAATTAGCTACAACCTGACAATCTTGTGTTGAATATTCTTGAGGTGCAACTCCTTTTCCAAGAGCGGTAAATCTATCTACAAAATTACCAAAATATCTTTTATTATCTTTTTTTCCTAAACTTTCATTATTACTTGAATTTGTCGGTAATGCTCCTGCTCTAAAACGTATTTCGCCATTAATATCATCATAAAAAGCAAGATATATGTTTTCATATCCTGTTTCTCCAGCGATTGTTGCATAAGATGGGCTCTTAAATCTTGTTTTATTAAGATTATAATCACTTGCAGAGGTTAACTCTCCTGTAGCTTCTATTCTTAATATATTTTTATTATTGGATCCTGTATAAATATTATCTCCTGTTATAGTGCCCCAACGGCTAGTCAAGAAAACACAAGCATCTACCATAGGTTTATTACCTTCTGTTCCACTTTCACCTCCGGCACATAAACCATAAGAATATCCATCACTATCATAACAAAATCCCGTACACTGAATAAAATCACCGGCGTGAGCCCATGTTTGATAAGAATTTTCTTCATCTGGCATAGACCAGTTCATAAATCCATTACAGAAAGCAAACCCTATTAATTTATTATAAGGATTTATTTTCATCATAATATCCAGGGCAGAATTATTTAAAGGTATTGCCGCCTCAGAATTAATATCCCAGACATCAAGAACGAGGTCATCGGTAAGGAGGTTGTTGTTAGTACCGTTAGGCAGCCTGTTGTAGCAGCCTGAATAATCATCTGCCTTTGCTTCTGTCGCAGATGTATAAACTGTGCCATAGGCATCATTTTTATTTTTATTATTAAGAGCAAAAACAGTGTCGTTTCCTATAGTAACATTACCGGATCTAGCTCCG
>JAGCTZ010000016.1 GCA_017963165.1 Treponema sp. | reverse complement strand
GCATGTCGGTGCATTTTCGCTTGTACAGAATTTCCAGCCTTCCGGAACTACAGATTCATCAATAACGCCCGGCTGCCAGCCGTCTTCAAAAACAGTCTTGTATTTTCCTGTGTCAGAAGGAAACTTCTGGTTCCAGTCTCCGCCTGCTATAACGTAGTTTCCGTTTGCGTATTCTTCGTTAAGAACTTCTGCAAGTTTTATGGTCTGAAGTTTTTTTGCCTCTCCATTGTCAAATGCTTCAAGGTGAAAATTAATCAGGACAAGCTTTTTGCCTGTGTCTTTTCCGTTTTCATAAACAGGAAATCTTGTGACAAGAAGGCAGCGCTTTAAGTTGGCAAGCCTTACAGGCCATTTAAAAATGCTTGGAAGTTTGTAACGTTCAGCTGAAACTGCATTATAATTTGTATAAGTAGCTAATCCGCTTTCTATTCTGCCCATAGGAGGAAATGGTATAGGACAAAAAAGTGTCTTGTAATTAAAAGTGAACGCAACATTTTCGTTCAGTTCTTTCTTAAAATATTCAACCTGACTTTTTTTGCCGGAACGCTTAGACTTGTAGTCGACTTCCTGTAGAATAATAATATTAGGGTTTTGATTTTTTATAACATCTCTAATACCAGCTTTGTAGTTTGCAACGTTTTTTTGACTTTTCGGTAAAGATGTTTTGCCGCCATCCATAAAAAAGTCCTCGTTTTTGCCGAGACCACAGTAGCCGATATTCCACGACATGATTTTTATATCAGAATTCTTTTCAATAAATGAAGTGTTTTCTGATAAAGAATTTATTTCTGCATTGATGATATCATCTGGCTTATATTCTGTTATTGTTAATAATAGAACTAAAATTAAAACGGCGAAAATTATTATTCCAATGATAATACCAGATATTTTTAGAATTTTAACAAACAAATGACCTGCCATTTATAACTCTCCATGGTAAAACATTCTTTTATAAAGGAGATATGAAAATCTTAGTATCAATTTTCTGATTCCTCTTGCTGTATCAGTATATCATGGTTTTGCAGGTCAATTAAATGTTTTTTTAGATTTTGCAACTAATATTTTAGTTTTTACCATAAAAAAGCTTTTTACCACTTCTTCAAGGAAGAGTCTGTACACCGTTTTTCCAAAATGTTTAACATTTTATTTGATTTTCTATAATAGATTCCCCGGCTAAACCGGGGAACAGCATTAATTGTAGAATTTGAGTATGACAATAGCTTTCATTGTCGGGCTTTGCTCGACAGTCTATTGCATCTTAGCAATTATCTCGTCGCACCACTTGTCAAATTCCGGGTCTTCTGTCTGATATTCAGGGTGTGCCAGAATGTTTTCGACTGTTTCACGGATGCCCTGGTCTACGCGCTTTGTCGCGACAAAGTCAGGTACAAGCGATTTAAGCTTGCTGCAGTCAAATACGACAGAATGAGCCTTGTCGCCTAAGAGACCGCTGCCCAAATCGAAATAAGCATGTTTTGCAAGATAAACCGAAGAAACATAAACAGGCTTAAGTTCTACACCAAGCGTATTTGCAACGCACTGGTAAATCTGATTCCATGTAACGCTTTCATCGCTTGTAATTTGAACTGCCTCGCCGATTGCATGAATGTTTGCCATAAGACCGACAAAACCTTTTGCAAAATCTGAATTATGAGTAAGCGTCCAAAGGCTTGTACCGTCTCCGTGGATGATTACAGGTTTTCCTTCCTTAATGCGCTTGACTACCTG
>JAGCTZ010000143.1 GCA_017963165.1 Treponema sp. | reverse complement strand
GCTACATCATATTTCTTTGAAAGATCATACTTTGCAGCAGCTGCGTTATATTTCTTTCCATGTTTCATATTACTGCTCCACCTCTACGCCCATACTGCGTGCAGTACCGGCAATGATTTTCTTTGCTGCTTCGATATCGTTTGCATTGATATCAGGCATCTTTGTTTTAGCGATTTCTTCAAGATCTGCCTTAGACAAAGTTGCAACCTTGTCGCGAAGAGGATTTCCTGAACCCTTTTCGATTTTGCAAGCCTTCTTAATAAGAACTGCTGCTGGAGGAGTCTTGAGAATGAATGTGTAAGTTTTGTCCTGGTAAACTGTGATTACAACAGGAATGATAAGACCGCGTTCCATTGACTTTGTTCTGTCGTTGAATTCCTGAACAAATTTAGGTGCTGAAACGCCGTGTGGACCAAGTGCCGGACCAATTGGAGGAGCTGGTGTAGCCGCTCCTGCAGGACACTGCAACTTGATAATAGCCGTTACCTTTTTTGTAGCCATTTTTATTCTCCCAATATTGGTGTGAAAGCATCATATAGATGTCTTTCTAACGAAATGCCTATGTCCAACGGACGTGCATCTCTCCCAAAAACAGGATTTATATGATTTGCATTTGGGGTGCAAATCCCTGGTTTTGACATGTCAAAGACAGCCGCAACAAGCAGCTGATTACGCCTTTTCTACCTGGAGGAATGTTACTTCTACCGGAGTAGGACGACCGAAAATCTGAACTTCTACGCTCAGCTTTTCTTTTTCAAGATTTATTTCTTTAATTGTACCTGTAAATGATGCAAATGGACCGTCAGTAATCTTAACAGCATCGCCGATATTGTAAGACTGACGTACATGAACAGCTTTTTCTCCCTTGATAACACCTGATTTCTGCAAAAGATTCTTTGCTTCGTCAGAAGAAATTGGAAGCGGGCGGTTATTTCTGCTGATATTTCCTACAAAACCTGTAACACCCTGGATTTTATAAAGCTTTGCACAGGTATCCTTCCAACCAAGCTCTGGAAGATCCATTTCGAGCATAATATAACCTGGGAGGAATTTATTATTGCGGGTTCTTTTTTTACCGTCCTTGATTTCTACAACTTCTTCCATTGGAACACGAACATCAAGAACTACATCGGAACTGATTTCCTGTTTTTCGAGGAGTGAACGAATAGCCCGTTCAATCTTTCCTTCATAACCTGTATATGTATGAAGAATATACCAGCATCTAGACATCTATTTCCGTCCTATTCTAAATCCTATCTTAAAATCAAGCGGAACAACTCAGAAAAGCCGAAGTCCAGCAATCCAAGAAGGACAGCAACAACGAATGTAGAAATAATTACAACCTTAATAGAAGAAAGAACATCAGCCTTTGTAGGCCATACAACCTTCTTCAATTCTGCTCTACTTTCTTTGAAAAACTGAATAATTTTTGCCATAACATCTTTTCCTTTTTATCAGGGCAGGCAGGACTTGAACCCACGACAGGCGGTTTTGGAGACCGCTGCTCTACCAACTGAACTACTGCCCTATATATTATAACCAGCCGGACACAAGCCTAAGCCGGATAAATACCAAAATTATTTTGCTTTTGTTTCTTTATGAAGAACACTCTTCTTGCACCAAGGACAATACTTATTTTTTTCCAATTTACCAGTAATGTTCTTGCGGTTTTTGTAAGTAGTATAATTCTTTCTCTTACATTCTGTACACTGCAAGGCGATAATTTCTACCGAACCCTTTTTCTTGCTAGCCATATATAACTCCTAAATAAAATCACAAAAAATTGTTTTCAATAGCCCATGTGCAGAATCGAACTGCAGACCTCCACATTACCGATGTGGTGCTCTACCAACTGAGCTACATGGGCATGCAGTATTCTCCACAACAAACAGAAAACGTGCGTTCTAGAAATATAGAATAAGATGTAAATTATGTCAATAAAGACAAGCCCAAATTTGGCAAATTTAAAGGGAATTTTGACTGAATTTAGTGGAAATTTCAGTAAAAATGTACTAAACTCCCCTATTTTTCACTAATTCCTTCTATTGAACGGCGATGAGTCTTCTCTCGCATGTCCAAAGAATATCCGATGGAAAATCCAACACCTGCACCCAGAATCAAGCCTATAATCAATCCAATTATCAGGCGTTCGATGCAACCGCCAAAGCACACACCCAATATGGCACCAATAAAAATATAAAACAGCTTGAAAGAAGACTGTTCTTTATGAACAACAAGGCTATCGGGCTCGGAATCATCAGCCGTATAGCCAAGCTTTTTTAAGGCTTCGATTTTGTCTGTATCCTGAATATTTAACACCTGCATGGAATAAACATTCGTCTGAGAAAAAGCCCAGTCCCGCATGCATTCAATAATATATGAAAAATTGTCAGGAGCAATATTTTTGATAAGCTTATAGTCAAGGAAAACCCGGCCATTTTTATGCATACCCCGAAAACTCAATTCACCAAAAGAATGCGTCTGTTCTATTTCCTGAATTTTCTTTTTTTTAACCTTTGGAACAATAGTCCATGGCGACGAAAACAAAGAATCTGCCGCATCAGCATCATATTCCGTGGACTTTATGTAAAAATAATTTGCATCAAGCAGAACAACTCTTACTTTCATGATTATATTCTAACATGAAAAAGAAAATTCTGCTCGTTTTTTTCACATTAAAAGAGGGCTATTTGAAAACCCCTGTAACTGCCAGAATAGAAAGTGTAGAAGCTACAAGCGAAAGAATAGTCGTTATAACCGGTGCATACTGATTAAAATAGTACAAACCGCTGTTTGTATTGGCAGTAATAGTAGTTTCCGGAGTAATATTCTCTTTTTTAGAATATTTTTTTCCATCAATATCTGTAATTGTAACGGATTCGCCAGTATTCTGTGTTTTTATAAAGCCACCTGCAAGACCAATATAATAATCCCACTGTCTGTCAGGAATATAAGGATAACGACCAGGATTTACAACAGCCCCTGCAACAGAAACAAAGAACTGACGGAATGGAACAATCAACCTGTCGTTTAAAGCAAGCTTTATATCTGAATAATAAGAACTGTCATTTAACATAGGATTCAAATCCACAGAAATAATTTCATTACCACGTATAATGTAGGCTTTTTCAAGGTCAGATTCAGCAGAGAACCAGGCACGATTACGACGAACAAAGAATGCGTAGTCTTCACCATCGGTGAATTTTGCAGTAATTTTTGTTGTTGAAGAAAGAACCGTGCTTTCATCATCTTCAAGTTTTACAGCTCCTTCAACAAATACTACAGGTTGTAAATCCATATAAGTAGAAACTTTTACCTCGTCATAACATAAAAGTTCATAGTTATCTTCCAGATCCTTTTGAGAAAGATAAATCTTTTCACCAGCGGTGTCTGCTTCTACAAGTTTTCTATAAATTTCTAATCTGGAAGAATCAGCCAGAGGAGCAAGCCCATTACCATATTTTTCAACCAACTCCCTGAGGTTTTCGCCTTTAAGAAGCTCGTAGGTTCCAGGACGTTCAACTGCTCCGGATATTGTTACCTTTCTATCCATTCTGTTTACTTTTATCTGTTCACCAGGCCTGATATACGGATCCTGATCCATCTGACCATAGCGATTAGCCAGGAACAAATCATATACTTTCTTTGAGCCGTCCACCCCTATAACTTCAATATTTCTTGTAGATGAATATGAAGTTTTATAATTACTTATGATAGATGAAAGTCTTTTCAGCGGCCAGGCATCAACTTCGGCTGTATGAGTAACTTCGCCTGTCAAAAGAACTGTGCTTGTTGTCTGCATATATGGTACATAGAGCACGTCATTCTTTCTTGCAGTATATTCACTCATAGAAGTGCTGTCATACAGATACTCTTCAAGATTAATCGAAAAGTTTTCTCCATCACGAATTATATATGCATTCCTTAAGTCAGAAGTTGCTACAAAATTTCCTCTTGTCCTTCTTATAAGTGTTGCAAGGTTTTCGCCTTCAAGGAACTGAACAGGAATTCGGTTTATGATAGGATTTATAAGATTATTGCTTTCCTTGGCATCAATACTGTTATCAGTCTGTGCTTCCCTTCCAAGAGCGCCGACGGCTCCTTCAAAAAACATAATCTCATGCATTTCCATACGGCTTGGAATTGTTATGACATCGGCATTTTCAAGGGTGGTATTTGCAGTTATGTCCTTTTTTGAAAGATAAACTGTATCACCGGACTGATTTGTAGAATTATTC
>JAGCTZ010000142.1 GCA_017963165.1 Treponema sp. | reverse complement strand
CGCACCGGTTCACGTTGCAATGAAGCTTGGACTTTTTGAAGAAGAGCTTGGTAAAATCGGACAGAAGGCAGAGTATGTTCACATTGTAGAAGGTGGAGCAACTCTTGGCGAAATGATTGCCGCAGGTAAGGTTGATGCAGGTTATGGTCTTTATGCAACCCAGCTTCAGGCAATGGAAAATGGTCTTCCAATTTCCTTTACTTCGGGAATCCACATTGGTTGTACCAAGTATTACGTTCGTGCAGACAGCGACATTTATTCTGCTGCAGATCTTCGCGGCAAAAAGATTGGTGTTCCTGGCCTTGCAGACTCTTCTGTAATGAACCTTAAACGTAAGCTCATGGACCTTGGAATTGGCGTTACAGCCGACAACAACGAGGTTGAATTTATTGCCTATGCTTCGGCAGACCTTGCAATTGCCTTGAACAATGGAGCTGTTGATGCAATTGGTGCTCATGACCCGGTTGCTACAAAGGGTGAACAGGCCTACGGCTTTAGAAAAATCCTTGACACTTTGACTGATGAAAAATTCCGTAATGAATATTGCTGCCAGCAGTTTGTTTCACACAAGCTTTTGCGTGAAAACCCTGAAGGAGCCGCTGCTGTAACAAGAGCCCTCCAGAAGGCTTCTGCTTATGTTCAGGCAGAACCAAGAGCCGCTGCCCAGCTTCAGATAGAAAACGACCTTTGTGCCGGAGATCTGGACTTTAATGCCGCCCTGCTTGAAGAAATTAACTATCAGCCAAGCCGTTCTCTTGGAAAGAAAACCTTTGATGCTGCAGCCCGTCAGTTACAGGAGGCAGGAATTCTTAAGGCTTCAACAGATATCGAAAAGTTTATTGAAACAGGTTACATAGAGCTCTTTGGAGTTCCTGACGGCTACATCTATGACAGCGCAACAAAGACCTACAAAGAAATAAACGGAAGCAGAAGTTAAAAAAAACGCGGTGGTTGAGCTTGTCGAAACCAACACAAGGAGATTTACATGAAAAACATCAACATCATTTTATCCGGACTTACTGCCCTCCTGGGCCTTCTGGTTGGCATTGCCCCTTACACCTTTGCAAAGGTTTGTGGAATGGCCAGCATGCACTGCCATAAAGTTACTGCACCGACAGTACTGGTATTTGGAATTTTGATTTTTGTAATTTCTGCTATTCAAACCGTAATTTTATGGAAAAAGCGTTAACTACAAGGGTGCTTGCCTTTGAAAACATCAAGCGCAAGCCCTACAGAACTGCTGCCTTAATAACAGTCGTTGCTCTTTCGGCAGCAGTTTTGTTTGCAAACTTTATTATCACTTCAAGCCTCAAAGGCGGCATCAAGGGACTAAAAAACAGACTTGGTGCCGACCTTATGATAGTTCCACAGGGCTACGAAAACCAGATGGAAAACGTTCTGCTTTCGGGAGAGCCTAATTATTTTTACATGGACAAAAGCATTGAGAATGTAGTTCAGGGAATTCAGGGAGTTGGTCAGGTAAGCAGTCAGTTTTATCTTACAAGCCTTAACGAAAGCTGCTGCGATTTTGCAATTCAAATTATAGGCTTTGACCCCCAGACCGATTTTATAGTTCAAAACTGGGCAGAAAAAAATAAGACCGGCACAAACCAGACTCTCTTTTACGCCGGCAGCAATATTATTACAGAGCGGGGCGATGTAACTTTTTTTGGTTCACCCCATCACATTACTTCAAAGCTTTCAAAAAGCGGCAGCGGTATGGACAATGCAATTTACACAGACTTAAACACCCTTCAGCAGATTTTTGAAGATGCCAGAACAAAGGGCTTTGGTTTTATTTCTGACGGAGACACAAGCAATAAAATAAGTACTATTTTTGTAAAGCTGGCAGACGGCGCAAAAGCTGACAGCACAGCCTTAAGAATAAAAACAGCCCTGCCTCAGGTGCAGGTAATTCAAGGCGGATCCTTTATTTCAAACCTTGGAGACCGCATAGCAGGCTTTTTGATTTTTCCAAGAGTCTTGAGTCTTTTAATTTTATTGATTTCTGTTTTTACCCTGGCAGTAGTTTTTTCTTTAATCGTAAACGAAAGAATAAAAGAATATTCAATTTTAAGGGTACTGGGAGCAGATTCTTCCAGCCTCAAGAAACTGATTGTAAGCGAAGCCGGAGCTATTGGTTTAATTGGTTCTGCCGCAGGACTTTTTCTTGCTGCCCTTACAATCTTACCTTTTAATGTAATTATTTCTGAAAAAATCGGGCTTCCTTTTGCCCTTGCAAATCCTCTGGCAATAGCAGGGCTTGCCCTAACAGTAGGAGCCCTTTCTACCCTATCCTGCCTTGCCGCAGCTTTTTACAGCACAATAAAAATTTCAAAAAAGGAAGTAATCTTTAAATGATTAAAATAGAAAATCTTACAAAAAGCTTTATAACTCCACAAGGCAAGCTTACAGTTTTAGACAAGCTTTCTTTTGAAATTCCCGACAAAACTTTTTTAGGCATTTGCGGAAAATCCGGTGCCGGCAAGAGCACCCTCCTTTTTCTTTTTGCAGGCCTGCAAAAACCGGACCAGGGCAACATCACGATTGACGACCAGACACAAATCACAAACCTTTCAGAAAATGAATTAGCTGCCTTTAGAAATAAAAACATAGGCTTTGTTTCTCAGGAACAGAGCTTTTTAGAAAACCTTACCGTGCTTGATAATGTAAGATTGCCGGCATATCTTGGGAAAGAGATTCCGAATCAAGTTCGGAATGACAAGAAAAAACAAGTTCGGAATGACAAGAATAAAGAAATTACAGAGAAGGCCCTGCAGCTGCTGGAGTCTTTTGGAATTGCCCATCTTGCCGACCAGTACCCGCAGAATCTTTCCGGTGGAGAAAACCACAGAGTCTTGATTGCCCGCGCCCTTATGAATGACCCCAAAATCATCCTGGCCGACGAAGCAACTGATTCTGTAGACGAAGAAAACACAAAAGAAATCCTCAAAATTTTCCGCAACCTGGCCGACCAGGGCAAAATCGTAATTTTTGTGAGTCATGATAAAGCAGCACTTAAGCTTTGTGATAAGATTATAAAAATAGATTAATCTAAGGCCTGCTCCAGATCCCCAATCAAATCCTCAACATTTTCAATTCCAACAGAAAGTCTCAAGGTCTCTGGGGTAATTCCATTTTTGAGGCGCAGTTCTTCGGGTACATCGGCATGAGTCTGGGTTGTAGGATAGGTTATAAGGGTTTCCACACCACCAAGGCTTTCGGCGTATTTTATGAGGCGCACTTTTTCCAAGACGCTCAGGGCTTTTTCAACACTGGTTAAACGGAAGGTTACCATTGAACCAAAACCACGGGCCTGCTCCTGCATTATTTTGTGGCCGGGGTGTTCCGGCAAGCCCGGATAAATTACCTTAGTTACACATTTTTGAGTTTTGAGCCAGTTAACAATTTTGGCTGCATTTTCCTGGGATTTTTCCATTCGAAGGGCTAGAGTTTTTATGCCACGCAGAACAAGCCAGCTGTCAAAGGGAGCCAGTCCTGCACCGGTTGTTTTAATTAAAAAGCGCAGTTTTTCCTGCAGGCTTTGGTCCCTTACTATAATAAAACCGGCAAGTGTGTCGTTGTGTCCGGCAAGGAATTTTGTTCCGGAATGAACAACAACATCTGCACCAAGCTCCAGCGGAGTTTGAAAATATGGAGACATAAAGGTGTTATCTACAATCAAAAGCAGCTTGTGTCTTTTTGTAATATCTGCAACCTTTCTAATGTCTGTTACGTTCATCATAGGGTTGCTTGGAGTTTCAATAAAAATTGCCTTTGTTTCTGCTTTGATTAAAGCTTCCAAATCATCGGCATAGCAATTTGCGCGGGTAAAGTCTATTCCATTTTTTATAGAAACATTGTCAAAAAGTCTGATTGTTCCGCCGTATAAATCTGAGTCTACAATAAGATGGTCGCCAGGCTTAAAGATTTCCATGAGTAAAGTGATTGCAGCCATTCCTGTAGAAAGGGCAAAGGCGTCTATTCCATGCTCAAGCTGGCAGACAATT
>JAGCTZ010000141.1 GCA_017963165.1 Treponema sp. | reverse complement strand
GGCGTTGCTCACAGAAAAACAGGACTTTGATGCAAAAAAGATGATGGGGAAATACAAGCCTATAAATCTTGTTGATCAGGCTCTGGCTGCCATAAATAAATAGCTTAGAAAGTTGACTTGTTCGTTGACTTTTTATGGGAGAGTCTTATGATAACTTTCAACGAACAAACCAGAATATTCCGTCTGGATACAGCTAATTCAACTTACTGTATTTTGGTTTCAGAAAAGGGCTACCTTGCCCACTGCTATTACGGCCCAAAAATTGCCGAAGATGACATCAGTTATATGACACGCCAGAAGGAATACGGTTTTTCAGATTCTCCTGTTTTCCGCGAAAAGCTCAGTCTGCTTGATTTTCTTCCACAGGAAATGCCGACAGACGGGCTTGGCGACTTCCGTTATTCTGCCCTGGCAATTACAAACAGTACCGGCAATAATGCTGTTGAGCTTAAATACAAATCTTATCAGATTATTGACGGAACTGTAAAACTGAAGGAGCTTCCTCATGTGTTTGCTTCAGCTAACAGCAAAGGACAGACACTTAAACTCACATCAACTGATGAAATTCTTGGCGTAACAGTAGACCTTTTCTACACAATTTTTGATGATACCGATGCAATAGTACGCTGGTCAAAAATTACTCTCGACAGCACAAGTAAAGAAAATCACATATATATTAAAAAAGCTCTTTCTGCCGCCTTTGATATGGATAATGATAACTACGAAACAATCACGCTCAATGGAACCTGGGCTCGCGAAAGGCATATAGACAGACACCCTATTCATATGGGTATACAAAGGGCCTGCAGCATTCGCGGAGAAACAAGTCATCAGGAACAGCCTTTTACGGCAATTCTTCAAAAAAATACAGACTGGAACAGCGGCAATGTCTGGGGCATAAATCTTATTTATTCAGGAAATTTTGAAGCTCAGATTCAGCGAAACCAGTTTGACACACTCCGCGCAACAATAGGAATAAATGCCGAAAACTTCAGCTGGAAACTCGAACCAGGCAATTTCTTTGAAACCCCGCAGGCTGTATTAGCTTTTTCTAACAACGGCTTAAACGGAATGAGCCATGCTTTCCACGACCTGTATAGAAATCATCTTATTCGCTCTCCTTATAAAAATCAGATGCGCCCGATTCTCATAAACAATTGGGAAGCGACCTATTTTGATTTTGACACAAACAAGCTTCTGGACATTGCACGCGAAGCCCACAAAGATGGAATTGAAATGCTTGTAATGGACGACGGCTGGTTTGGACACCGCTCTTTTGATGACTCAAGTCTTGGCGACTGGATTGTAAATGAAGAAAAGCTTAAGGGCGGACTTAAAAATCTTGTTGACCAGGTAAATGCACTTGGAATGAAATTCGGCATATGGTTTGAACCGGAAATGGTAAGTCCCGACTCCGATTTATTCCGTGCACATCCAGACTGGGCGATTCAGATTAAAGGTAGGGAACCTGGAATGGCACGCTGCCAGTATGTACTGGACATTACAAGAAAAGAAGTCCGCGACTACATTATGAACAGCGTAGAAACAATTCTTCGTTCTGCAAATATTGAATATGTAAAATGGGATATGAACCGTCAGATTTGTGATGTTGGAAGTGCAGACTTGACTGCCGATCGCATCGGTGAATATTTCCATCGATATGTACTAGCCCTTTACAGTATGCAGGAGCAGCTTATTACCGATTTTCCAAACCTTCTGCTCGAAAACTGTTCTGGCGGTGGTGCGCGCTTTGACCCTGGAATGTTTTATTACAGTCCGCAAATCTGGTGCAGCGACGACACAGATGCAATTGAACGACTTGCCATTCAGGAAGGAACAGCTCTTGTATATCCTCTAAGCACAATGGGTGCACATGTCAGCGTTTGTCCGAACCACGCCTGTGGCCGCACAACTCCATTTAAAACACGCGGCTACGTTGCATTAAGCGGAACCTTTGGCTACGAGCTTGATATTACAAAACTGCCGCCAGAAGAACGCGCTATGATTCCACGCCAGATTGCCTTATACAAAAAGTTCAATCCGCTTGTGCGCGAAGGCGATTACTACAAAATTGCAGCGGCTTCAGAAAACGGTGAATACGACTGTTGGGCAAGCATAAGCCGCGACAAAAAACAGGCACTTGTAACATTTGTTCAGCTTTACAATCATCCAAACAACAAAACACGAATGATAAAGCTTGCTGGACTGGATTCTGAAAAACTTTACAAAATCACCTGGCCGGACGAAGCTCAGGAAAAATATCCGCCGTTAAAATTATCAGGCTCAACAATAATGAATGCGGGAATCCCAATCCGCCGCGACTGGGGAGATTATCAGGCACAGTTGATTTTTATTGAAGAACATCCTTAATCATTTTATAGGAAAACCCCGCCTTCAACAAAGCAGCAACAAGATTATCCCCTTCCTTACCCTGCTTCACAAATCGCTCACAGGCTTTTACACAAATTTCCGCTTCATCATTTTCTTCAAAAAACTCATCAAGTGCAGCCGCTGCAACTTCGCGACCAATTCCCCGAGCCCCTAGTTCTGCTGCAAGCTTTGTCCGCCCTTCAAAATGATTAATCCGTCTGTCATGAAGCCAGGCCCTTGCATAACGTTCATCACTCAAATAACCGCGCCCTTCAAGATAAGTCAAAGCCGCATCAATATATTTTTTATCGTATTTTTTTGCAATCAATTTTTGCGTAAGCCCAAAACGACTCTGTTCTGCCCGTGCAAGATACCCCACAGCTTTAAGTTCTACGACACAAATCAAACCAGCATCAAGAATTTCATCAGTTTGCTGTTCATTAAATTCTGCACCCGGCACAATCAAATCAAAATCAAGAGAAGGAAGATATTCTTTACGAATAAAAAAAGCCGGCCCCTCTGTCGGCTCCACGCGGAACATTCCTTCGTACGACGTTTCTGCAATTGATTTTATTATCATAAGAACATTTTAGGTAATAAGAGATTGTCGGGTCAAGCCCGACAATGACACAAGGCATAAAAAAAGCCCGGCCACAAGACCGAGCTTTGTAAATCTCCATGGACCCTTCGACCCCTTCGACAAGCTCAGGGACCACAGGGACCGCGGGATACATAATACTAACGCTTTGAGAACTGGAAGCGGCGACGAGCACCCTTCTGTCCGTACTTCTTACGCTCAACCATACGAGAGTCGCGTGTAAGGTATCCGTTAGCTTTAAGAGCTGTACGAGCATCTGGATCAATCTGAACCAAAGCACGTGAAATACCATGCAAGCAAGCAGCAGCCTGACCGTTCATACCACCACCACATACATTAATGAGAATGTCATATTTGTTTCCCATTGATGTAACCAAAAGTGGCTGGTTTACAAGCTGAATCTGCTCAGCAGATGAAAAATATTCTTTTACATCCTTACCGTTTACAACAATTTTTCCAGAGCCGTCGCGAACAAAAACGCGGGCTACAGAGGTCTTTCTTCTACCTGTTCCAATAGCAATATTCTTTACCATCGTTTAACTCCCGTAATTAAAGTTCAATAGGCTGCGGATTCTGAGCAGCATGCGGATGCTCTGCACCAGCATAAATCTTAACGCAATCCATCATCTTGCGACCAAGACGACCACCAGGAAGCATTCCTTCAACAGCAAATTTCATTGGATCTGTTGGATGCTTTTCTGCCAATTTTGCATAAGTATGAGCGCGAAGGCCACCTACGAAACCAGTGTGATGATAATAAATCTTCTTTGTTTCTTTACCGCCAGTCAAAGCAGCTTTTTCTGCATTGATAATGATAACAAAATCACCCATCAACTGATTTGCTGTATAAGTCGGTTTGTTCTTTCCACGAGCAATTGCAGCAGCTTTAGCAGCAACGCGTCCCATTGGTTTTCCAGCCGCATCAATAATATACCATTTGCGAACCTGGTCATTTTCATTAACGAAAATAGTTTTCATGATAATCCCTTGAATTAAAAATTTTCTTGCAACTCCGGATTTTTGCATCGTATCCATTGTCGCCTACAGTTTTAGATGAGCAGTCCAAAACTATATTTAACGGGTATAATATATTATGTTTTTTTATAGATTTAGTCAATAACAGACTTTACTTCAACATCCCTTCAAGATCTGCCAGCGACATCACATCAAGCCCGCGTTCCTTCAATTTTTTCAAAACATGAGGATTATCAGGCACCTTCACAAAAACAGCATATGCCTTTTCGCCGGCAGGGACACGTCCTGTAATACGTTCACAGACCATTCCGCCGTTTTCGTAAATGCGTTTTACAAGTTCAAAAGCTTCGTCAACATCGTGCATAACCTTTCGGTCAAGCTCAAAGCGGCTGCCAAGAACACTCTTAAAACGTGGCATAGGCGATTTTTTATTATAAAGACGTTTGATTTTTTCTGTCATTTCACGGCGGTAAGCTCGTTCGGCAGCCTGCTCCAGAATCTGCTCGTTCGAAACAAAGCAGTCTTTTTTCTGTGACAAAATCTCTTCTACAGACTGGCCTGTACGTTGACATTCAGCTTTAAGACAAAGCATAGTCATAATTGCATCATCTTCTGATTTATGACTCTGAAACTTTTCCAGATTTACGCCAAACTCCTGTGCCCATTCACTGAGCTTCTGCTTTTTTCCATATTTACGTTCAAGATAGCGTTCAAGATCAAAAGCCCGGAATTGAATATATGGCAGTTCATAACGCTCACAGGCATTGTTCACAAATCCAACATCATTGCTTACAGCAAAACCTGCAATATAACGGTTACCTGTAGTAAAAAGCTTTTTTATATCTTTATAATATGCTTCAAAATTAGGTTTGGAACGGAAGTAATCCTTAGAATAAGCAAGTTTACACTCACCTTTTCCGCTAAAAAGATACCAGTCAAAATCGCACTCCGGATTCATTACAACATCTTCGCTTTCAATAATATTAAGGTCATCGTCGCAGATAACATATCCAAGAGAACAAATCTTTCCAATACCGTCAAAAACATTAGCACATTCGCAATCAAAAAAAACAAAACTCTTGTGGTTCATAAAATCATTATACTACGAAATACAGGTTGTAAACACCCCTTTTTTTCATTATATTATAGACATGTTGTTAGACGTTACAAACTTAAATGCAGGACTTGAGGATGGAAAACAGATTCTCAACGACCTGAATATACAGATTGGACAGGGCGAAATCCATGCTCTTATGGGACCAAACGGAGCCGGAAAATCTTCGCTTGGAAACACACTCATGGGAAACCCTGTATATAAAATTACCGGTGGAAAGATTCTTTTTAAGGATACAGATATCACAGAAGAATCTGCAGATAAGCGTGCCCGCCTTGGAATGTTTATGTCGTTCCAGCAGCCGCTCGAAATTCCTGGTATTTCGCTCGAAGCCTTTATCCGTTCTGCAATTCAGCAGATTACTGGCGAGCATGTAAAGCTTTTCCATTTCCAGAAGGAACTGCAGCGCTGTATGGAGCTGCTCGACATGAAGCCTGAATATGCCAAACGCGACCTTAACGTAGGTTTTTCCGGTGGTGAACGCAAAAAGGCAGAAATCCTTCAGCTGCTCATGCTCAAGCCGGCCTTTGCAATTCTTGACGAAACAGACTCGGGCCTTGATGTTGATGCAGTCCGCGTAGTTGCAAAAGGAATTGCCGAATACCGCAAGCTTACAAACGGTTCTCTTTTGATTATTACCCATACCACAAAGCTTCTGGAAGGCCTTAACGTTGATAAAACCCACATCATTGTAAAAGGCCATATTGTTAAAACTGGAGACGGTCAGCTGTTTAAGCAGATTAATGAAAAAGGATTTGAAGAATTTATTAGTTAGGTTACAGGTGCCAGGTGCTAGGTTATAGGAGGGGAAAGCCTTCCCCTCGGCCGCACTACGTTGCGTCCTACCCCTTCTCCTAGGGGTTCCACCCCTAAAACCCCTATAACCTAAAACCTATAACCTAAAACCTACTGAGCCAAAGGCGAAGACTATGGACGAAAAAACAAACATACAAGACATAAACAGAGAATTTTACGACTTTAGGTACGAAGAGACAGAAGAAAACACCTTCCGTCTTGAATCTGGATTGACTCCCGAAATTGTACAGAAAATCTCTGAAGAAAAAGACGACCCGCAGTGGATGCGCGAGTTCCGCCTAAAGTCGCTCGAAACATATAATCAGCTCCGCGTTCCAAAATGGGGACCTTCAATAGACGGACTTCATATAGAAAACATTGCAACTTATGTACGCCCAAAAACTCAGATGAGCGGCAAATGGGAAGACGTTCCAAACGACATTAAAGAGACTTTTGAAAAACTTGGTATCCCGGAAGCAGAACGAAAATCGCTTGCAGGCGTTGGTGCCCAGTACGATTCAGAGCTTGTTTACCACAACGTTCAGGAAGAAGTTGCCAAACAGGGCGTTATTTATCTTGGTTTTGAAGATGCATTAAAGTCTCCTGAATGGGGTCCGATGGTAAAAGAATATTTTATGACATTGATTACTCCGCGCGACCACAAGTTTGCAGCCTTGCATGGTGCTGTCTGGTCTGGAGGTTCGTTTGTATATGTTCCAAAGGGCGTTCATTTGAGCTTTCCGCTGCAGTCGTATTTCCGTTTGAATGCGCGTGGTGCCGGACAGTTTGAACACACACTGATTATCGTTGACGAAGGCGCAGACCTTCACTTTATTGAAGGCTGTTCTGCACCAAAATATAACGAAGCAAACTTACACGCAGGAGCCGTTGAACTTTTTGTTAAGAAGGGTGCTCACCTGCGCTACTCTACTATAGAAAACTGGTCAAAGAATATGTACAACCTTAACACCAAACGTGCCAAGGTCGAAGAAGGCGCTGCAATCGAATGGGTAAGCGGTTCCTTTGGTTCGCACATTTCTTATTTGTATCCAGAAAGTGATCTTGTAGGCCGCGGCGCAAAATCAGAGTTTACAGGAATTACCTTTGCAGGTGCCGGCCAGAATCTTGACACCGGTGCAAAAATGGTCCACCTTGCCCCGGAAACGACAAGTTTAATTTCTACAAAGTCAATTTCCAAAGGCGGCGGCGTAAGCATTTACCGTTCCGCAGTTTATATTGATAAAAATGCCACAGGAAGTAAAACAAGCGTTTCCTGCGAAAGTCTCATGCTCGACAGCGAAAGCCGCTCCGACACAATTCCTGCAATGGTAATCAAAACCGACGAATGCGACGTAGGCCACGAAGCCAAAATCGGCCGCATTTCAAACGACGCCATTTTCTACTTAATGTCGCGCGGTATCCCAGAAGACGACGCCCGCAGCATGATTGTCAGTGGATTTGCAAATCCGGTTAGCAAGGAATTGCCACTGGAGTACGCAGTTGAGATGAATAACTTGATTAAGCTTGAGATGAAAGGTTCGATGTAAGAAGATGGATTGCGAGGAGCCTCAGGCAACGAAATAATCTACTTACATCTTCCTTATACCCATAATAAGCTTATCCACACCGTTTTCTTTAATCAGGACGCACCGTACATTAACAGGGACTGGGTTTCCGTCTATGAGAAGACGGTGGCGGCTTTTGAAAACGCCGTTTTTTTCTATAGCGCTTAAGATATTTTCTTTTGTATGTTCAAACTTAAATTGCGCACAATCATCGGCAAAAACGGCTTTTTCTGCATTAGACTGGGTGTCGGCAAAGAAATCTAATCCACTTGGCTGTATCCCAATTGATTGAAATTCAAAGTTGGCTTGATACTCAATATATCTGTTAGTCTCTACATCAATTATATAAATACAGATGTAGTCACCAGAAAGTGCCATAAGCCTTGAATAAACTATCTGATCTTGACGGGCTTTTTCAAGCTGCTCCTTCTGCTTCATCTGGGAGTCAACATTACTTACACCTATGATAATATACTTTTTATCCTGCTGCATGCGCATAACTTTCATATTAACATAGTAAGGTTCACCATATCGCAAAACCCGATAAGTTAAAATAAAGGTTCCCTGTTCATCAATTACCCTTACAATATTTTCTTTTGTAAAAAGTTCTGTGAATACAGATATATCATCTTCGTAAATATTTGTTAGTGCTGCCTTACGGGTTTCTTCAAAAAAGTTATTACCGTGCCGTTCGGTAGTCAGTTCATCTTCCCCGACATTTGCTACATATTCAATAAATTCTTCTGTTTCAAGATTTACATAAAAAAGGTTATAATAATCTGTAGCAAGTGCTCTTGCAATATTGGCATAAGTTTCGCCTTTTCCTGCATCAATAATAGAAAGAACAGAAATTACCAGTGCAGTCTTTTTTGTTATAGGATTTTCTGCAAGTTTACCAACAAAATAATGAGCAGTTGAACCTTCGGGGAGCTTTTCATCTACGAACATTCGTCGACCAGATTTAGCCGCCTGTTTTAGAATCATCACAAAAGCAGCGCCTGGCCCTTGCATTACAAGTTTTATAGGAACTTCATCCATTTCCTGCTTCATTGAAAAGTAGCGTTCCATGAACTGACTGTAAGACTGATTTGCCCTTGCAAAACGAACTGTTTGCGAATCAAGCTCTACAATAGCCATTGGTAAAGAGCTGAAGAAATTAGAAAAGCCGTTTTTTTCTCCCTGCGAAATTACAGCAAGGTCATGAAGATTGACCCTACCAATTGTTTCGCAATAATCTGCTTCAGAAGGATTTTCATAACCAATTTGAAGTCCATTTTTAGATTTTTCAAGAATTTCTTCCAGCGACACCGGCTTACTATAATAAAAGCCCTGAAGCTTTGAACAGCCTATTTCCTGAAGAAATTGTACCTTCTCTAAAGTTTCTACACCTTCGCAAACTGTATCTACTCCAAGTGCCGAAGCCATACGCATAAGTTCTGTAATAATGATTTTGCCGTTTTTCCCCTTATCCATATTTCGCATAAAGGCCATATCAAATTTTATCACATCAAAAGGAATACGCTGCAAAACATCAAGCGAAGAATAACCGCTTCCAAAATCATCCATCCATACAGAAAAACCAAGCTTTTTAAAACGCTCTATCTGCTCAAGCATAAAATCAAAATCATTGCTAAGAATGCTTTCGGTAATTTCTATATTTATTTTATTGCGGGCAACTCCTGCTTTATCAATGCGTGAACAAATTTCTTCTACTATATCACAGACATCAAAATCAGAACGGGAAAGATTTAGTGAATGCGAAACAGGATAAAAACCAGAAGAAGCCATATATTTGATTTTAGCAAGCACCTGTTCAAGAATATACAAATCTACTTTATAAATGAGTTTTGCTTCTTCAAGAACTGGAATAAATTCGGCAGGAGACAGAAAACCTTTTACAGGATCAATCCAGCGGGCGAGGGCTTCTTCATCACAAACACGACCGCTGACAGCCCGTACAATAGGCTGATAATAAACAGTAATCCATTTTTCTTCGAGAGCCTTATCAAGATTGTCAATAATATACTGCCTGTTTTCGTTCTTCTCCATACATATATTATACCCTCAAAACATTAAAACGCAAACTTATTATCTGCCTGCAAATCTACTAGTAAATCCCCCACTTTTATGGTAGATTATTCACGTATGAAAACAACAAATACAACTACCGCACAAGCTGCGGCTATTGATATAAATCCAATTCCATATCTTACATGGACTTGGCTCAAAATAAACAATGACAAAGTCACCTACGATTTTTCTATAAATCAGAATGATGGCGAAGTTACCCAGCTTCCTGATGGCGTTGAAATCACAGAAGGAAATACTGTAAAAACAGAGCTTCCTCAGCCTGAGTTTTCTGTTGGTAAAGAAGCCGCTTCCTTAATCTGCGATGCTTCGAAAGGAAAAATCTATACATTTACCAAAAAAGCTGAAGATTCAAAACCACTTATTATAAGAGTGAATGCTGCATCAAACAGCGCAACTTATAATATTATTCATGCAAAAGCTGGAACTTCTGCAAAGATTATAATTATTTATGAAGATGGCTCTTCGACAAGCTCAGGGACCACAGAGACCGCAGTACTTTCAGGCGTAATTACCAAAATCTATGCCGAAGACGACGCAAACGTACACATTTCAAAAGTTCAACTTTGTGATGGCAATGTAAATCAAATTGACGACACTGCTGTAGTTTGTGGCGAACGCGCAAAAGTAACTCTTACCCAGATTGAACTTGGAGGCTCGCACATAGACGCAGGCTTCCACGCGACACTTGCCGGATATCAGTCTTCCTTCTATTCTGACACTGCTTATGTATGTCAGGGCACACAGTACCTGGATATGAACCAGGTTGTTGTTCACAAAGGAAAGAAAACAGTCTGCGATATGAAAACTCATGGAACTGCAAAGGATGAAGCAACTAAAACTTACCGCGGAACAATTGATATGGTAAAGGGCTGCGCAGGTTCTAACGGTAACGAAATTGAAACTACCCTGCTTCTTTCTCCAAAGGCAGTTGTAAAGGCAGCGCCAATTATCTTGTGTGGGGAAGAAGATATTGCAGCCGAACATGGTTCAACAATCGGAAAGCTTTCGGACGAAATGTTATTCTACATGAATACCCGTGGCATTGACCAGAAAACTGCAGAAGAGCTGCTTACACGCGCCAAAGTTACAGCCGCAGCAAGTGCAATTGAAGATGAAGGTATTCGTGAAGAAATTGAAGACTTTCTTAATCGCTAACCTGTGCACTTTGTAATCTGTAATACTCACCTTTTTTATTCATCAATTCCGCATGAGTGCCCTGCTCTACAATTCCCTTGTCATTAACAACGGCAATCATATCGGCGTTTTTAATTGTAGAAAGGCGGTGTGCAATTACAAGTGTGGTGCGTCCTTTAGAAAGCTCATCAAACGAATGCTGGATTTTGATTTCTGTGGTTGTATCCAGTGCAGAAGTTGCTTCATCTAAAATCAAAATCGGAGGGTTCTTTAAAAAGCATCTTGCAATGGAAACTCGCTGCTTTTGTCCACCGCTCAGTTTAATTCCACGTTCACCAACAATTGAATCATAACCATTAGGCATTTTCATAATATCATCGTGAATCTCGGCACGTCGGGCAGCGGCCTGAATTTCTTCATCAGTGGCGTTTGGTTTTCCGTAGGCTATATTTTCGCGGATAGTTCCTGCGAACAAAAATACATCCTGCTGGACAATTCCAATCTGACTGCGAAGCGACTGCTTTTTTATGTGCCTTATATCAATTCCGTCCAGACTGATTGAACCACCTGTAATTTCATAAAAGCGCGGAATCAGATTACAGATTGTAGACTTGCCTCCACCACTGGCTCCTACAAGCGCAAACTTTTCACCAGAATGAATCTCAAGATTCACATCACTCAAAACAGGAAAATCTGGAGTATAAGAAAAGTTTACATTCTTAAAGCTTATGTTTCCGCGGGCAGAAAGAATTTCAACAGCGTCTGGAGCATCGTCAGGCTCGGTATCGGTACGCATAATTTCAAGGAATCGGTTAAAGCCTGCCATACCTGTAATAAACTGCTCAACAAAACCATTCAGACGTTTGATAGGACTAACAAAGGTTGCAACAAAAAGGTTAGCTGCAACTAAGTCCGGCAGTGTCATCTTACCTTTCATAATAAAATAACCGCCCACACCAAGAGTCATTAGCGACAAAAGGTTATTGCAGAATTCAATATTTGAAAAAAATGAAGCCATATACTTAAAACGGTTCTGTTTGGCGGCACTATACTGTTTGTTAGAAACATCAAAGCGTGCACGTTCAAAATCTTCGTTATTAAAGCCCTTTGTTACCCGAATGCCACTAATACTTGATTCCAAGCTTGCATTTACTTCGGCAGTAGTTTCCTTTACCAGCGTAGAAGCCTTTGAAAGATTCCGACGCGAAACAATTACAATAATGATCATAACCGGCATTGCAATAAAAACAAAAATGGCCAGCTCCCATCTTATTGTAAGCAACATCACAAAAGCACCAAGAAGATTTAAAATTGCAATGGAAAAATCTTCCGGACCATGGTGTGCAAGCTCTGTAATTTCAAAAAGGTCTGTTGTCGCGCGTGACATAATTTTACCGGTACGGTTTGTATCATAAAAACTGAACGGCAGCTTTTCCAGCTGATCAAAAACATCACGTCTCATATCCTGTTCTACGCGGTTACCAAAAACGTGTCCCCAGTATGCAACAAACCAGTTACACATTTTATGAATACAAAAACCGACAAGCAGAATTGCAACAAGAATCAAAAAGGTTCGCAGCTGATAATTTGGAATGAGCGTATTAAGCGCATATCGCGAAAACATAGGAAACGCAACATCAATTGCCGCCATAAAAAAGGCGCAGAACATATCGGCAATAAAAAGTCCTATGTGCGGTTTGTAATACGAGAAAAAGATTTTTAAAGGCTTTTGATTAAAATCCATATACAAATTATATCAATTTGAATATAATTGCACAAATCCCAAAAATCTTCTAAAATATAACCACTTTTACACACAAAATTACTAGGTAGAAACCACATGGAAAATAAATATAGAAAAGATTTCCCGCTTTTTAAGGCAATTGACGAAAATCAAGCCGGCGAAAACAAGGGACTTATATATTTTGATACGGCTGCAACTGCACAGCGCCCGTTCATTGTTCTTAATGCAATGACACACTTTTATGCAACAGAAAATGCAAACCCATTGCGAGGTCTTTATTCCCTGAGCGAACGTGCAACTATGGCTTACGAAAATGCACGCCAGACTGTTGCTCAATTTATAAACGCAAAACAATCAGAAGAAATCATATTTACCCGTAATGCTTCGGAAAGCCTTAATCTTGTTGCTTACAGCTGGGGACTCAATAATCTTCAGGCAGGTGATGAAATCTGTGTAACAATCATGGAGCATCATTCAAACATTGTTCCATGGCAGCTGGTTTGTCAGAAAACCGGTGCAAAGCTTGTATTCATGGAATGCGACAAGGAAACAGGAATAATAAGCGATGAGGAGATTGCGGCAAAAATCACACCACGAACAAAGATTGTTTCTGTAGTACATGTTTCAAACGTTCTTGGCGTAACAAATCCTGTAAAAAAAATCGGGCAGGCAGCACATGCGGTCGGTGCAATCTTTATTGTAGACGGCGCACAATCTGCTCCACATATGAAGGTTGATGTTCAGGATATTGATGCAGACTTTTTTGCAATGAGTGGACATAAACTTTGCGGTCCTATGGGAATTGGTGCACTCTATGGTAAATACGAGCTGCTCGACAAAATGGAACCGTTCCTGCGTGGCGGCGAAATGATTGAATACGTTACACGCGAAAAAGCAACCTGGGCAGAAATTCCTCACAAGTTTGAAGCAGGAACTGTAAGTGCTGGCGATGCGGTTGGTATGGCAGCAGCAATCCGCTACATCAACTCAATTGGGCTCGAAAATATCGAAAAGCATGATGCAGAGCTTGCCTGCCGTATTATAGAAGGAATGAATAATATTCCTCATGTAAATATAATAGGTCCAAAAGACGGCAACAAACGCTGCGGAATTGTTACCTTTACAGTTGATGGTGTTCACCCACATGATGTTGCAACACTGCTTAGCGAAGAACACATTGCAATTCGTGCAGGACATCACTGCGCACAGCCGCTTGGACAATATCTGGACCAGACAGCTACAGCCCGCGCAAGTATGTATTTTTACAACATCGAAGAAGAAGCAGACAAGTTTTTGGAAAAATTGAGCCACCTGAGAGAATGGGCAGGGTATAAGGATTAATTTATGGACACAAAGATGCCTAAAATCGAAAATCCGTTAAAAACCGAGCCGAAAGGGTCGTTTTAGGATTATCAATAGAACGGCACAGAGCGAGATTTATCGAGCGACAAAGGAGGCATAAATGGACACCAAAGAGTTATATCGCGAAATATTAAACGAACACAACATAAACCCAACTCACAAAACTGCAATGGACGCACCAACCTTTTGTCTTGAAGGCGTAAACCCAAGCTGCGGCGACCAGATTACCCTTCAGATGAAGCTTGACGAAAACAACATAATCACAGATGCAAGCTTTACAGGAAGCGGTTGTGCAATCAGTCAGGCTTCTGTAGACATGATGGCAGACCTTGTAATTGGCAAAACAAAAGACGAAGCTCTTGCCCTTGCAGATATTTTTGACCGAATGATTAAAGATAAGGTAACAGAAGAAGATCTTGAACGGCTGGACGAAGCAGCTGCCCTTCAGGATATATCGCATATGCCGGCCCGCGTAAAATGCGCAATGCTCGGCTGGAGAACTATGAAGGAAATGCTCCTCTTGAAATAAGCCCTTCTTTATGGTATATTATTAAAACTTCGGTGCTGTAGCTCATCTGGATAGAGCAGCTGCCTTCTAAGCAGCAGGTAGACGGTTCGAGCCCGCCCAGCATCATATAAACAGTCTGCATTATGCAGGCTTTTTTTTTAGTTATTTTCTTCTGTAGATTTGATTGTTACTGTTCCAAGATAATGAATTGGACTGTAAAGTGGCGTATAAAAATCATCGTACATCATAAACACATAAAACAAAGCAACATAATATGTTTGTGATTCATTATCCCATTTAGATTCTCCGGTAGAAGTATCGTCATCGGCTTCTGCAGGAATTTCATCATTACTTCCTTTGCGACCAAAATCAAAGGTTTTACCACTTATTCTAAAAGGAACTCCATCATCCTTATCATCAATCTTAATGGAAGCAGAATATTCTTCGCTGGAAGAATCAACATAATTTGTAAGTCGGATTTTTATAGTTTGGGCCTTATTATCAAAAACAATACTTTTATTATTTTTCCCATCATCTTTTGAATAATTTAATTCTTTATAATTATATGTATTTATAAGACTTGTTGCAGAATTATTACGTGTAGTATCGTTTGCAAGGGAATTAAGAGAAGTAACTTCACTATTCTCTATATCTGTTTTGTTATAGATTTTGTAATAAACATATCCCTTTCCCATATCAGTTGCATTATCAAGCTTTCTGGTTGAAAATTCAAAAGTACGGTTAGTAAATGCAGAATCTTTATTCGGTTGATTTCTTACAGAAACAGGATCTTCAAGAACAACAGAAATTACATCAAGTCCACAGGATACGTTAAAAAAAATAAGGCACATAGTCAGCAGACAGAGAAAAAACAAATATTTCCTACAAATGCTATTACTATGTACCTTTTTCAATTATTATTCAGCCTTTCCCTGAATTTTAAGCTCTAAAAGTCTTGTCTTTGCAAGATCACCCCAATCATCATCGGTAAACTTGCTGTTCAAGGTCTTATATGCTTCTGCAGCTCCAGCGTAATCACCCAAAGCTTCAAGAACGCGTCCCCAGCTAAAGTAAGCGTGAGTTGCCATTCCAAATTCTTCGAATTCAGCAGCAGCTTTATATGCTTCAGCAGCTTCTGTAAGCTTATTCAATTCTTCGTAGCATGAACCTTTGTTATAGAAACAAATAGGTGCAGTATAAGATTTTTTACCCTTAGCGATTGCTGCATCATAATAAGTAATTGCAGTATCGTAATTTTTCAGAAGGTAAGAAAGATCAGCAGAAAGCATGTTAGCTCTTACACCAGCAATTCCACCTTTAGAAGTATATGGAGCAAGCTTTTCAATACATTCTGTTGCTTTTTTTGTAATTTCGGAATCATCTGTATCAGTTGATACAGCAGTAAGCTCGTAGTAGTAACCTTCAACAGCAGCAAGAGCCTTTTTAGAAGAAGCTGCCAGAATTAATTCTACGCTAAGAAAGCCTATAACAAGCACAAGCACTACAATAAAAGTAATAAGAACAGGCTTTCTGTTTTTTTCAAGAAAGCCGCCCACTTTTGCACTTGCTGTTTTATTTTCTGTTTTGTCAGTCATTTTATAACCCCAATATTTTATCTATTTACGGATATGCAATTCGTCAATCAAACGTATTACATAAGTCCGTTGAATACCAAGTATTTTTGCGGCTTTTGTCTGATTCCAGTTGTTTTCTTCCAGAATCTTAGTAACATAGCTTTTCTTAAAAGCATTAACCGCAGTTTTTAAGGACCTGTCAACCTCGTCCCCGGCAACAGCATCTGCACTGCCACCCGCCATACCAAGAGCCATATCCGACGTTTTTATATAAGGCGGTTCACCTACAATAAAAGCCCTTTCTACAGCATTCTTAAGCTCGGCAACATTTCCAGGCCAGAAGTAATCATTCATAACCTGAACTGCTTCTTCGGAAAAACCTTCAAAGCAGACACCAGCAACAGCCTTGAGCTTTGCAAAGTAGTAGCTGGCAATTGGAATGATATCATCCTTCCGCTGGCGCAACGGAATCATATTTACAGGAACAGAACTCATAAGCTGATATAAATCGTTAGAAAACAAGCCCTGTTCAATTTTATCTTCGATATTTACTTCGGTAGAAAAAATAAAACGGATATTTTTCCGTTGTTCCCGCACAGTCCGTAGCAGCCGTGCAAGCTCCTCCTGAAGCTCAAAAGATAAACTGTCTGCATCGCTGATAAAAATTGTTTTTCCAAGAAAATCATAGGAAGGAAGCTGAGCCACAAGAGCAAGAAACTTTTTTGTTTCCTCCGGCGAATAAACCCGACAATTCAGTTCAAAAAAATCTTCGGGATTATTTTTTCCCTGCAGATGAACTAAAAGCGCAAACTGTCTTTTACCAGTTCCCTTCTCGCCTTTTAGCAGAACAGAAGCATTGTTCCTGCAAAGCACCAAAGAAATCTTCTTAAGTTCCTGAACAAACTGACTTTCGCCTGCCAAAGAATCGATGTTTCCATATTCTAAATTTCTCAAAGCCCATCCTCCCTAAAAAACTTAGAATTAACAAAACGCATTGCAGCCCGAATTATTCACCGAACATACAATGCGTCTCCTTTCAGAAAAACTATAATATCAGCAAGAAATATTAGTCATTTTTCTTTGTGTTCAAAAGGTCGCCCAGTGTGTATGCTCCATCTCCGTCATCATCTGCATTAGACATGTACTGAGATATTTCATCACGCTGTTGCTTTCTCTTATATTCACGAACAGAAAATGCTACTTTTTCTTTTTCGGTGTTTACATCAACAACAAATACGTTGATTTTGTCACCTACTTTATATTTTGCAACTGCTTCTTCGAATGGAACTTCCTTGTCATCGCTAAGGTTAGCTTTGTTTACAAGACCTTCAATTCCGTTAGGAGCCTTTACAAACAAACCAAATTCTGTAATAGAAGTAATTTCACCTTCCAAAGTTGAACCTGGTTTATATTCTTCTGCAAATGCCTTCCATGGATCTGCAGTAAGCTGTTTCATACCAATCTTAATCTTGTGTTCTTCTGGAATACACTCAATTACGACAGCTTCGATTTCCTGATTTACAGAAAGTTCGCTGCCTGGATGCTTGATTTTCTTTGTCCAGGAAATATCATCTGCATGAAGGAAACCGTCGATTCCATCTTCAAGAGCAACAAAAGCACCAATGTTGGTAACCTTTACAATCTTGCCAGAAACCTTAGTTCCTACAGCATAACGCTCGCCGATAGAATCCCATGGATTAGCCTGTGTCTGCTTAAGACCAAGAGAAACACGGCCATTCTGGATATCGTAACCAAGAATCATTACGTCAACTTCGTCGCCAACGCTTACCATATCACCTGGCTTGTTAACCTTCTTTGTCCAAGAGAACTCAGAGATATGAACAAGACCTTCGATTCCTTTTTCAAGTTCAACAAAGGCACCAAATTCTGTAAGCTTTGTAACCTTACCCTTTACGATATCATCAACATGGTATTTGTCTTCGAAATGTACCCAAGGATCTTCGCTAAAGTGCTTAAGAGAAAGATTGATTCTCTTTTCTTCCGGATCAAGGCGGATAACCTTAAGTTCGATTTCCTGCCCCTTCTTAACAAAGTCTTTAGGACGAGCAACATGACCCCAGCTCATATCATTGATATGAAGAAGACCATCAAAGCCTCCCAAATCAATAAATGCACCAAAGCTTGTAAAGCTCTTTACTGTACCCTTTACAGAATCACCAATCTGAACTGAATTGAAGAATGCATCACGCTTTTCGTTGATTTCTTCTTCAAGGAACTTGCGGCGATTAACTACAGGATTAAGTTTATTATCTGAATAAAGTCTTTCAATATAGAACTTTGATTTTGTTCCAAGTAATGACTCAGGCTTATCGACCTTCTCTGCGTCAGCCTGGCTTATTGGCAGGAATGCCATACGGTCAATGCCAAGATCTACTTCGTACCCACTCTTTACAACTTTGGCAATAGTACCACTTACAGGAGTCTTCTCCTTATAAGCCTGCTGAATCTCTTTTAAATAACGCTTTGAATCAGCCTTTTTCTTAGAAAGTACAGGACCACTTGAATTGTGACCTGTCAACAACGCCTGAACCTTTTCCCCTTCTTTCGGCAGACCGTCTGCGAACTCCTCTACAGGGATCAATCCCTCTGATTTGTCTCCAATGTCGACATAAACATAGTCGTTGGTAATCTGAACTACGATTCCTTCTACCAGCTGACCAGCCTGTGGTGCATTGAATTCTTTCAGGGACTCCTCTAATTGTGTCTGAAAGTCGCCCTTGGAGTTCTGAGCTTCTTCCTTTTCCACTTCCATTTCTTCCATTGTATAACCTTTTGTTTATGAAATTTGTTTTTCTATTATCGCACAAACTTCTTCTATCGTCAAGTTAGAAGTATCTATATATAGCGCATCAGGAGCAATCTTCAAAGAGCCTTCTTTTTTATTTTTATCCATTTCGTCGCGCTTTTCTATAGAAGCTTTGATTTCTTCTAAAGTCATATCGCTTACACCCTGGTCAAAACGGCGCTTTGCCCTAACCTCTGCGCTTGCATCAAGATAAACCTTAACTTCGGCATTCGGAAATACAACTGTAGTCATATCGCGGCCTTCGCACACAATACTCAGTGATTTTGTAATTTCCCGCATAAGGTCATTTACCAGATGGCGGATTTCTACAATTGCACTTACCTGAGAAGCGTTGTTTGTAACACGGTCATCGTGAAGGTGGTCTGTAACATCTGTGCCGTTTAAGATAAAGTGACCTTCCTTTGTATATTCAATTTTCTGTTTACGGCAAAAATCTAGAGTTGCAGCTTCGTCCTTATAATCAATTCCTGCATCAAGAACAGCCATTGTAAGCGTTCTATAAAAGCCGCCGCTGTTCAAAAATGTAATATCATGTCTGTCTGCCAGCATTTTGGCAATAGTACTTTTTCCAGTTCCGGCAGGTCCGTCAATTGCGATAATCATTTTGTTCCTCCATCTGGAATTATTTTATATCATTACCACTCATTCTTCAACATATCGTTTTTGCCCCATATCATGATTTTTTTGTGTTGATTATGTACTGCTAGACCATAAAAAAAACGCGAGAAAGATGTTCAATGAAAAAACTGATTAATTAAACGGAACATAGTTGCAAAATCAGAATAAATCCAGCATTGAATCAAGATAAATTTCTTCGCGCACATTCAACTGATATTCACTTTTTGTCATATAATATAAAATAAATTCAAGAACCATAGCGCTTCCAAGTCCACGGCCTTCCAGCTTAAAATTAGAAAAGCCCATTGTCAGATAAGTATTTTTGATATCTTCTATGCCTATAAAAGCGGGATTCTGTTTTGCAAGCGAAAAGCGATACCCACCGGACCCATCGGGAGAAGAACAGCGATGCTCCGGAATTTCTTGACCAAGATTTCTACGGCTAACGTTTTCATAACATTCTTTACGAGTCGGACACTTTATCCAGCAGCATTCATTACAAAGAAATTCAACCTTATTTTTTTGTGATTGCGAAAGTGCTGAAAGTCTGTCAAAAGCTTTATTCAAACGAAAATCCGGAACAACAAAAGCAAAAGTTTCGCAATTCAATTCTGCTTCGAATGCAGAAAAATCTTGTATAAATCGTAAAATTCAAAAAGCCCCGGAAGATGATATCGGGCAATTGGATTAGAGTTAGAAGGAACAACTTGTACTGTATTCATAAAAGCATTATATCACCAAATACAAATGTTTATCAGACTTATAAACCCAAAACACCCGGCCGCTCCGGCTGCTAATCTACAGATATTTCTGTTTTTTATTTATTGCTTACGGCAAGTCATTTTTGACATGAGCTTATGAAGATTCTGCAAAAGTTCTACGCCTTCTTCAAGACTCATAAGATTATTACACATCATTTTTTGTGGAACTTCCAGACATTTTTTACGGAGATTTTTTCCGTCAGAGGTTAGCTTTACAAAAACAGTTCGCTCATCCTGGTGGCTTCTTGTTCTGGTCAAAAGTCCCTGCCCTTCCATTTTTTTAAGAAGCGGTGTAAGGGTTCCTGAATCTAGAAAAAGTCTTGAACCAAGTTCCTTTACAGTTACATTGTCCTTTTCCCAAAGAGAAAGAAGAGTTATATAGGAAGTATAGGTAAGTCCCAACGGCTCAAGAATTGGAGCATAAAGTCTTATAATTTCCTTAGAGCAAACATAAAGTCCAAAGCAAAGCTGATTATCCAGCGCCAGGGGGTTAAATTCTGAATCATTCATAAAAATATTGTACACAATTTAATTGACAAAAGCAATATTTTGGTATATATTAATGCTAGATTTGATTGTATACAATTTAATCTGAACAAATATTTATTAGTGAGGTATTTCTATGAGTATTTATGATTATTCTGTAAAAGCAAGAGACGGAAAGGATGTTTCCATGAAAGATTACAGCGGAAAGGTTCTTTTGATTGTAAACACTGCTACCGGCTGCGGTTTTACGCCACAGTACAAGGGACTTCAGGAGCTCTATACAAAATACAAGGAACAGGGCTTTGAAATTCTTGATTTTCCATGCAATCAGTTTTTAAACCAGGCACCGGGAACAAATGAAGAAATACACACCTTCTGTACAGGCCGCTTTGGTATCACCTTCCCACAGTTTGCAAAAATTGATGTAAACGGCAAAAACGAAGATCCTCTTTACACCTATCTTAAGGATCAGAAAAAAGGCGCTATTGGTCCTAGAATCAAATGGAACTTTACAAAATTCTTAGTTGCAAAAGACGGAACTGTTCTTAAAAGATTTGCTCCTGCCGACACACCAGAATCAATTGATGGTGATATTGCAAAAGCCTTGGGAGTATAATTCAGGAGGTTTTAATGACTTACGCAGTTAGATATTATACAAAAACAGGAAACACAAAGAAACTGGCAGAGGCTATTGCAAAAGAGCTTGGTGTAACTGCGCTGCCAATTACATGTCCTGTAACAGAAAAGGTCGATATTCTTTTACTTGGAAATTCTTATTATGCTTTTACAATTGATCCGGAAGTAAGAAGCTTTGTTGCAGCCCTTGATAAAGAAAAGGTTGGAAAACTTGTAAACTTTGGAAGCGCAGCCCTGCTTAATTCAACCTACAAGAAGGTAAAGGCCGTAGCAGATAAAGCAGGCATTCCTATGCTGGATACAGAATTCCACTGCAAAGGAGAATTTAAAGGCTTAAACAAAGGCAGACCAAATGAAGAAGATATTAAGGCTGCAATAGAATTTGCAAAAAAGCTTAAGACTCTTAATGCCTAAGCTTGAGCCAGTTCCAAAAGGCCCTGAACTTCACGAGGACTAAGATCTCTGTGTTCCCCGGGGCGCAGGCCGTCTAAATTGACATTGCCTATGCGCACGCGAACCAGAGAACGGGTTCCAATATTCTGACTTTCAAGCATTTTGCGGATTTCGCGGTTTTTACCTTCTATAAGAACTATTTTTATTTTACGGGGTTTAAGAACCTGACAGAGAACGCATTTATAAAAAACATTATCTACACGAACACCCTTTTCCAAAATACGGGCAGTTTCTTCACTTACATCCTGACTTGTTTCTACTATATATTCTTTTTCTATCTGACTGCTTGGGTGCGAAAGCTTTGCGGCAAAATCTCCGTCATTTGTAAATAAAATCATTCCTTTGGAATACATATCCAGACGACCTACATTATAAAGACGTTCCTTGTAACTGTCGCGAACCAGGTCTGCAGCAACCTGACGCCCCTTTTCATCGCTGGCAGAACAGACAAAGCCTGCAGGTTTATTTAATAATACATAGCATTTTCGGCTTTCAAGATGAACAGTCTTTCCGTCAACACAAACCTTGTCGCTGTTACTTACCTTTGTTCCAAGTTCGGTAACTACTGTACCATTTACAGATACACGGCCATCCAAAATGATTTGTTCGCAGGCACGTCGGCTGGCTACTCCGCAATGAGCAAGATAGGCCTGAAGGCGGATTTTTTCCTGAGCTGTTTCTGTTTTTTCCAGAGAAGTACTATCTTGCAAGTTCGAATCTCTCCTGATCATCTTCGTCGAGTTTTGGTAATTCTGCAATTGAGTTAAGCTGGAACAGTCGCAGGAATTCCTTTGTTGTTCCAAAAAGCGTTGGTCGTCCAGGGGCTTCTTTTTTTCCAACTTCCTTAATAAGGTTTCGCTCCTGCAAAAGTCTTATCATATTATCTACGCCAACACCACGAATAGCTTCAATTTCTGCACGTGTAATCGGCTGAGAGTATGCAATAATTGAAAGGGTCTCCAAAGCAGAACGGGAAAGTCTTCCTTCCTTTTTTGAACCGTACTGTTCCTTAAGTACAGCCCAGTATTCCTTTTTTGGAACAAGACACCAGCCGCCTGTAATCATTACAAGCTCAATACCAGAGTTATCTGCACTATATTTTTCTTTTAAATTTTCAAGACATTTTTCTACAACGTCATCTGCAAGCTGTGCCTTGTTAGCAAGCACTTTAGCTGTTATTGGTTCGCTTTCCAAAAACAAAACTGTTTCACATAATGCGGTTTCTTTGTTGAATTCCATATCTTCCTTTAGTTACTGGTGAGTTCTTCTTCGTCAGGGATATAACCAGCGTTATCTTCTCTGGCACATATCTTTATATCACCAAACAGCTTATTTTGGAAGATGGTAATCATTTTAAATTTTACAGCTTCAAGTATAGCCATGAACGCACAGATAACGTCCATTTCGTTGCCTTTGCGGGTAAGAAGGTCTGTGAACATGCATTCTTTTTTATCTTCAAGAAGCTCGTTCATAAGAGTTATTTTTTCGTTTACAGAAATTTCCTCGTACATATTGAGGATTTTTTCGTTGGAATACTGACCCATCATAGACTTAAACAGCGACTGCATCTGCTGTAAAAGCTCCCAGGTGTCTATTTCTTCCCACATATCATCGCTTTCTTCAAAAGGAAGCACACGTTCAATCTTCTTGCGTTCAAAGTTCCATTCAGACTGATCTTCCTGTTCTTCAAGCATAGATGAAAGCTTCTTAAACTTCTGATATTCAATAAGTTTATCTACAAGCTCCTGGCGTGGATCTTCGTCGTCTTCGTCATCCATGTTAAATTCAACCGGCAGCAGCATACGGCTTTTAATATAAATGAGTTTTGCTGCCCAGCTATAAAACTCGGACAAATCGCCTAAATCTGTCTGAACTGCATAATCCAGATATTCAAGATACTGCTCTGTTATCTGTGCAATCGGGATATCGTAAATATTTACTTTGCTTTCGCGGATTAATGACCACAAAAGATCAAGCGGTCCTTCAAACTCACCTGCTCTGTATTCATGTCTTTCTTTTACAGCAACTGCTTCTGCCGGTTTTTCTGTTAATTCAAATGTATCACTCATAACTGCCACCTGTTCTATTATGCCGCTTCCATTTTCTAAATTAAGGTTTTTAAGATAAGCGGTAAATTTATCCCTAATAGTAACATCGGCAGAATCTGTTAAAATCTCAAGTGCAGGAACAAGAACAAAAGCTCTTTCGCTAATTCTGGGATGGGGAATTTCTAAATCAGGTGTATTGATTGTTTCATTACCAAACAGTTCTATGTCTATATCAAGCGGACGCGGACCAAAGCGGATTTCGCTTGAACGGTCCCGCCCATATTTTGCTTCTATCTGATTAATTTGTTTTAATAATTCAAAGGGAGAAAGTTCTTCGGCCACAAAACCACAGACAGCCATGTTATAAAAATCTTCCTGATCTTCAACATACATGGCGCGGGTTTTATAAACCGAAGAAAAACGCGGAGAGTCAAGAAGCTGGGCAAGTTCACGGCAGGCACACTCCAAAAGCTGGAGCGGTCTTTTGCCATGAAACTCTTTATTGGACCCTAAACCCAAAAGAACTCTCTGCATCTCACTTCCTTATCTGCTCCTTCGTCCCCTTTGACAAGCTCAGGGACTCCAGCTGCAACAGAGCCTATAATACTACTCCTGTGCAGGAGCCTCAGCCTTTGGAGCCGGTGCTTCAACAGGCTTTCCTTCCTTATCTTTAAGCACCTGTCCAGGGAAAACCTCTGCACGGATTTTTGCTTCGATATTAGCAGCAAGTTCCGGATTTCCCTCGATATAAGAAACAGCATTTTCTTTACCCTGGCCGATTTTTTCTTCGCCCATTGTATACCATGCTCCCCTCTTATCGATAATTCCATGTTTAACAGCAGAATCAAGAAGACTTGCAGACTTTGAAATACCTTTTCCAAAGTAAATATCAATTTCGCACTTGCGGAACGGAGGTGCAACCTTATTCTTTACAACCTTAACGCGTACTCTGTTTCCAAGAGCATCTTCATCGCCTTTACCGTCAATTGTTTCAATACGACGAATCTCAAGACGAACAGAAGAATAGAACTTAAGCGCCTGTCCACCTGTTGTTGTTTCAGGATTTCCGAACATTACGCCAATCTTCATACGAATCTGGTTGATAAACACAACGATACAATTTGATTTACCGATTACAGCAGTAAGCTTTCGCAATGCCTGACTCATAAGACGAGCCTGCATACCCATTACAGCATCACCCATTTCGCCTTCGATTTCTTTTTCCGGTGTAAGAGCTGCAACAGAGTCTACGACAACAATATCAACTGCACCACTTCGAACAAGATTTTCTGTAATTTCAAGCGCCTGCTCACCGGTATCAGGTTGAGATACCCAGAGTTCATCAATATTTACGCCAAGATTTTTTGCATAAACAGGATCAAGCGCATGCTCTGCATCAACGAATGCAGCAACGCCACCAAGCTTCTGAGCTTCTGCAATTGCATGGAGTGCAAGAGTCGTTTTACCAGAACTTTCTGGTCCATACATTTCGATTACACGACCGCGCGGATATCCGCCGATCCCAAGAGCCTCGTCAAGCAGAATTGAACCAGAAGGAATCACATCAATTCCGGTTGCATCTGCTTTGTCGCCAAGCTTCATGAGCGCGCCCTGACCAAACTGCTTTTCTATTTGCAGCCTAGCAGCCTCCAGCGCCTTCATTTTTTCCGATGTATCCATCGGAGTTGTATTATTATTTGCCATTCAGCCACCTTCCTCCCACATATAATATGGCTAAAATTTTGATTTTTTTACAAAGTTTTTGAAAAATTCTTTAAAAAAAATCAATTTTTTTATATTTTCCTTAAGAAATCCAAATTTTACTTTAATCCATCTTTTATACTCTGGTAAATTGCTTTACCTTCAAGATAGATTTTTTTATCTTCGGAACAAATCTTTCCAAGAATTTTTACCGGCTGATCCGGCATGATGTTAGGCATAGATGCAAATCGTACAGTTACAATTCCTTCAACAACTTCTCCTGATTCGTAACCTACAAGCAGCTGACAGGTATAAGAACCGTTTTCATTTATAACAGCATTTGTTACCTTTCCACCCCAACTTACCCAGGCATCAAGATAAAGAGCAGGCTCTGCTTCTACCGCAGCATAAGAAGGATTATCGGTAAGCGTATCAAAAGTAGGCTCTTCAAGATAACTCATAAGAACTCTTGCTTTTTGTTTAATGGAAACAGAAGCATTGGAATTAAGGATTCTGTTAATTTCTACCTGTGCAGCATTATCTCTGTGCGACTGGAAATATTCCATTGCGGCAACGTAACTCTTTGAAATCTGCTTGTCATTAAGAATAAATCCATAAGCCTGACTCGAAAGGTCTTTTTCCTGCGCATTATTTTTTTCTTCAGAAGACAGGGTGAGTTCCGAAAGATCACGTCGCTCCCCTTTGTATAAATTTTTCCGTGGGAATAATGCAAGAACAACAACAACACCAAGCACAAAGCAGACAGCAGGAATTGTTATGGCGGCAATTTTTTCCGGATTCACTCCAAGTGGCGGATAAAACTGTTCAATTCTACCTGTATCTACCCAGCGGCAGATTGTATCATAATCACCACGGGTACGAATAAATTCAACAGCATTTTTTGCAACTTTATTGTTAGGATCATTGTCAGTTATATCCATGTAATACTGCAAAGCACGGTCTGTATCTCCGCGTCTAAGATAAATTGCAGCCTGACCAAGCAGAACCCTTGTATCTGTAAGCTTAATTTTTCTGGCCATCGCAAAGTATGACGAAGAAGAACCAATATCGCCGACATAAAGACACGCAATTCCAAGCAGGACATAATACTCAAAATTCTCTTCGTAAATTTCCCGCCTGGCTTCAAGCAGCTTTATTGCAGTAGCGAACTTTCTTCTGCGCATGAATTTCCATGCAATTGTCAATACATCCTGTGCCATCTGTAAATCCGTTTATAAATAACACTTATCGTGCGTTCAAAATATTAAGAATCGCATCAAGCTCTGCATTCAGCAGATTAATTTCGTCCTTATTGGCCTCCGGGTCGCCTTCTTCGAGCCGTTCAATTTTATCGAGCAGCTTCTGAATATAATCATAAGAAAGTCTGTCGCTTGTTATTTCCTGAACCGCAGCAACATTCTTTGTATTCTGAGTTTCCGGTTCAGAAGAAACAGCTTCTTTTGGAGTTTCCTTTACAGCTTCCTTAGGAGTTTCTTTTGGAGTCTCCTTTGGTGTTTCTTTTACAGCAGGAACCGTTGAAGGAACCGCAGCAGGAATTTCTTCTACAGCCTGAATATTCTGAACAGTTTCTTCTGTAGGAGCGGCAACATCATCACCAGCTTCTGCCTGTTCCTCTTCAGCAGCTTCAGTTTCTTCTTCGGCAGGCTTATTCTTTGCTTCTTCAATTGCAAGAATATAATCAGCACCGCCAGGAACAGCACCATCAGCAGCAAGTGAAATATAGAAAGTCACAGGAGTACTAACCTGCTCCGTAGAAAGCGTTGTTTTTGGCCAGTAAATACCAACAGCCGAATTGTTATAAGAAAGAACTGTATCAAAAGAACGGTAAGTAGTCATATCTGCTTCCCATTTCTTTGTATCAACAGTAGCAAAGTTTGCAAGAGCAACAGTTTCTATAGGCGAAATGTCTGCACCCGCAAGAATAATCTGCATACAAGCCTTTGCATTCTTAGAAACAAACCATTTTTCTTCTTCCATTGAATGATAAAGAACCTCGTTCTTTACAGGAAGATTCTGCGAAGTATAGAAATGATGTCTGTCTGTTTCGCCAAGCACAGTATCAAAAAGCAGTTTAAGAGAAAAATCTGTCTTTTTCTTTGACTGACTCTGTATTTGTGCAGAAATCTTTACAGTATCTTCCGGCTCACCTTCTTTAGAGCTCAAGCATTCCATATCAATCATAACAATTGCAACTTTTTCGATTGTATAACGGATTCTAATACCGGTTTCTGTCTTTTTTGCAGCAGATACAACATTCGAATCATCACAAAGCTTTATAATTTTGTTGCCGGCCTTAAGATAAAAAGAAGTTGTAGTATATTCGTTAGCAGAAGAAATAACAGGAACAGCCTTTTCGTTTTCATTCATTACAAAAATACCAAAGGTTCCCTTCTTAGGACGAACATACAACTTAATGTTACCCTTTACACTTGTAATAGGACGAATTGCCGAAGAAACCCAGCCCGTATAATTTTTCTTTGTTTCCTGTGCTACGGAACTTGCATCAGCTTCTACCTGAAAAGCCGAAGCTTCATCAGAAGTAACAAGCATAGCATTAGCTTCACTTATTTCCTGTTCTTCTTCCGGATCAATAGATTCAGGTGGGAGTTCATCTGCAGAATCAAATACAACTTCCTTTACAGAATCATCATTTTTAGAAGCACAGCCGGAGAACAAAGCAAGAACTGCAAAAATTGATATACCTAAGAATAATTTATTTACCTTCATTCTGTTTTTCTCCATCAATGAGCCACTGAACAAGACGAGCTTTCTGTTTCAAAAGCTTTAAATCTTCATTGGCAGGACTAGTTTCTGTAAAAACATCCTCTTTTTTAGCAGCAACAATAACAGCCTGCTCCTGATCGTTACGGGCTTCCTGTTCTGCCTTTAACTCTGCAATCTGATTTTCCAGATCGCGGATCTGTTCTTCCAGCTCCTGGTTTTTCTGCTGAGCATCAACAAGGCGTTCCCTTGTAGTATTAATTGCTTCCGAATTATAAAGTCTAAGCTGTTTTTCGTAATCTTCTTTGGCAGCAAGATATTCTTCGCCAGTCTGCTTAAGCAGATACAAAAGCTTTTCTTCGCGCGAACGCTGTGCAATACTTTCCAAACGGAACTGACTTGCAGAAACCTTATCGCTGTCTGGATATTGAGAAATTATACGTTCATAAATTGTTTCTGCTTCATCATACCTGAAACCGGCATAAAGCGATTCTGCAATATAAAACAAAGCTGCAGGATACAGTTCACTAGTTTCATTCTGATGACAAAAATCGCTCAGAACGATAATTGCTTTTTCATATTCACCAAGACTATAAAGCAGTTTACCCCGCATATACTGAATACGAGGAGTATAAATTGAATCAGGATAATTACGCAGGAAAGCTTCTGTATCAACAAGCGCGCGGTTGTCGTCTCCCGCATAAATTTCGGCAGTTATGAGCATATAATTTGTATCTGCATTGTTATTCTGAGGATAAGCAACAGCTTTTCTAAGCAGCAGTTCTGCAGAACTCCACTCTCCTCTTGAAAAAGCTTTACACGCTTCAAGATAAGCAGAAGAGGAAGTTTCTCCTGCAAAAAGTGCCCCGCAAATAAGCCACAAAGCACAAACAACACAAAGTGTTTTTTTCAAAACCACACCTCTCTATACAAGGTTTCAGTATTTCCAATCAAGCTTTCCGGTAAAAAAGCTGGAACCCGAAACAACTACATCAACCCCAGCGGCAAGAACATCACCTACAGTATCGCTGTTAATTCCGCCGTCACAGGAAATAAGATAATTGTATTTCTTTTCTTCCCTAATCTTTTTTAAAGCCGCAATTTTTGCAACACAGGAAGGAATAAGCTTCTGTCCACCCCAACCGGGATTAACAGTCATCACTAATATAATATCGGCACATTCCAGGATTTCCGACAATGCATCTACAGGAGTTGCAGGACAAATTGCCACACCAGCCTTTTTTCCCTGTTCATGAATAAGTTGAATAAGACGATGAGAATGAGGAGTTGATTCATAATGAAAGGTAATCCAATCTGCACCGGCGGCGGCAAAAAGTTCAATCTGTCGTTCCGGGTGCTCTGTCATAAGATGAACATCAAAAGGAAGCTTTGTAAGTCTGCGGATAGAACGCACAACAGGCTCACCGTAAGTAATTTCGGGCACAAACTGACCGTCCATAACATCAATATGAACAGCCGAACCCTTATTTTCTTCTATCTGTTTTATTGCCTTTTCAAGATTGCAGAAATCTGCAGACAATAATGATGGTGCTAAAATAGGTGTTTTCATTTGGAGTATATTATAGTGGAATTTTACGAATTTTACAATGTTTAAATAAGTTTCCAGATTTCTGGGCGCATTTTGCCCGCCTTGCGGCGGTCAAAACCGGGCTTTTCGGGGCTACGGCTTTCGCCTCCGACCACGCTCACGCGTGTTTTCGCTGCCGCTCACCCCTACAATCCCATTGCGCATTCAGACATACGCTTACTTCTTTACAGTAAAGTAGCCTGGAGCATCTGCACTATCTATGCGGGCATAAGTTTTGTCGAGTTTTGTACTGTCAAATACAGTGCCATTGCCACCGACAAGTTTAGGGCAACTAGCGAACATTTCGGTAGAAGATGTAACAGTGTCTTTATTCAAATCTGTGTTTTCTGCTACATAGATTAAAGAAACAGAAGACAAAGAGTATCGTCCTTTAGAAGCAATTAAAGATAACTATCCAAAATACGTTCTGACTCGAAGTGACATAATTCAGCACCGTAATGGAATTATTCATAAAAATATGCCCGAACTAATGGAAAAAGGCGAAAGCTTTTAATAGTTCGGGCACATTCTGCTGCTCTGTCACTGGCAGGATTGATCAACCAGCCTATGCGCTAGTTGAAAGCACGGATACAGCAAACAGAGAAGTTTGAATTCTTGATCCAATAAGCAGAACTGAGATTGTCAATTCCCACATACCAAACATAAGAAGGTATATGATCATTGTAATAAAACTGACTGGACGTCCAATAACTTGTTTCTGCGATTATCGTTCCGCCAGCTTTTTCCAAAGCCAAATTTATAGTTTCTTTTACACGACACATCATGGAAAATTCTGCAACAGTAGGCATATACCAGTCACCACTAAGACTGTCTGTCTTCGGATAGGCATTTATCCATTCCCATGCAGGGTAGTTTCCGCTGGTAGTTTCGTCGCTAACTACCTTGCAGAGTTCAGACCAGTTATCGCTTCCGTCCGTGTCACCTGTAAATGTTGAATCAAGAGTAGCATTAATCCCATTTTTGCTTGAATGAGAGATTATGTTTTCAATCTCTATGTTATAGCCTTCCGCACTTTCGATAGCCCACATCATATTTTTCGTACTATCGCCTTGAGAATTATGAAGACCAACACCCAAAGTTTTTGCACCAAGCGGGTCGGTATCGGTTCCTGCATAAAAAATTATAGCAATTGCAGCAGCCTTCTGATCATCAGTCAATATCATATCCTCTGTATAAGGAGTAGCAGAACCATCATTAAAAACAATATCACCAACAGCTTTTGCCTCCTTCGGTGTTTTTGTTCCGACATAGCTCTTCTTTTGATCTTTAGGCTCATCCGCATTCGTATTGCACGAAGCAATTCCAAACATCATTGTAAATGCCGCAAAAACTGCGACAATTCCAGCAAGCTTTTTCATTCTCTTTACCTCCGACTTAATTCTAAAAAAGTCAATTTATAAAAATTGTAGCACAGAATAATTGATTTTCAAGAAAAAACATTGCATAGCGCTGACAAAAAAGCTGTCTGTTTATTGCCAATTTTTATTTGACAGAACAATAAAGTGAGGACTATCATAGAAGCAACAATTCAATATAGGAGAGTTTCTTTTATGAAAAAAATCAAATTTATGTCTGTTTTGGCAGCGGGAGTACTTGCGCTCTCGCTTGTATCTTGTGATCTACTAAATAGTAAAGAACCAGAAACACCACCTTCAAAAGATTACAAAGCCGGTGATGTGGCTCTAACCAAAATCAAAATTAATGGTGTTGAGTACGGCAAAACTGAAGAGGTTTATGTTACTGGTAACCAAGGTGTCAAGATTGTTGGTAAGACTAATAATTCTTACGGAGCTTTTCCTGAAGGTCGTACCGTAACTCTAAGTCCATATATTATGGGAAAGTATGAGGTTACACAGGAGCTTTATACAGCAGTTATGACTGGCCAGAAAGTAACTGTAGACGGAACAGAATACACTCTTGAAGCAGAACCTTTCAGGTGTAAAGGAACAGGCGATTATCCGATTGTTACCGGTGAAACACAGAAGTATCGTCCCGCAGAAAATATTAACTGGTATGATGCAGTATGGTTCTGCAATGCATTGAGTGAAAAACAAAACCTGACAAAAGCTTACAACATTACAGAAATAACTGTAGAAGATAATCATATTGTAAATGCAACTGTTTCTCTTGTTCAAAATGCTAACGGCTACCGCCTGCCAACCGAGGCAGAATGGGAATGTGCAGCCAGAGGTGGAGATCCTACGGCTGCTGCATGGGATTATTTTCTCAGTGGTGCAGCTACAAAAGAGGACGCAGATTCTGTGTTCTGGCATTGGGGTAACAAAGCAACTGGTATTACAGATGGAACATATCCTTTAGCTGGAGAACCTGGCTATGGAACTCATGAAACAGGAAAAAAAGCTCCCAACACCCTTGGAATTTATGACATGAGTGGTAATGTATTAGAATGGTGCTATGACTGGGAAGGGGCGATAACGGTAGAAGAAAAAGGTGTGAAAAATCCTACAGGAGCCGAGTCTGGTACCAAACGCATAATCCGTGGCGCCAGCTGGCGCCACGGTCCTGATCCATTATACGAACGATACTCAAGCACTCCTAACCTGCCCAAAGACAGCGAAACCGTTAGCAAGAGCAACGACTCAAAGGGCTTCCGCATAGTTCGTTCTGTTAAATAGCAAAACAAAAAAAAGTGTGTGGTCTGTTGATAATCTCAACAGCCACATGCTGCAAAGGCTCGTATTTTCAATTATTTAAAAAATAATGCTTGACATATTGTCATAATGGGTGTATAAGTGTTATTCCAATTTTTGCAAATTCTCATCATCTTTATTGATTAAAAATACAATCTACTATATATTAAAATCAGGTGCTATGGATATTCAGACGGAAAAGGGGTTACAAGAAGCTCTTCACTTTCTTGAAATTGCAGATCCTGCTCAAGCCCAGCTTATCGTAGGTAAGTTGTTTGAACATGAACTTGGCTGCGAAGAATTGAGCTACACTAACCGCTGTTGTACCTTCTGGATTGAAAATTCACGCAGGCTAAGCACTATTTCCAATTCTTACGAAAAGGGACAACAGCTGCTTTTAGACTGGAAAACTTTTAAGGATTTTCTTAAAAGAGACAAATTCGTCTATCGCCCTGCACTGTATGCTGCAAAAAAAGGATATTTTTCTGCGGCACTTGACTATTACATCAAGCAAATGGATGAAAAAGATCCTTTCCATCGTGCAGAAATCTACAGAAATGCGGGAATCTGCTACAAAAAGCTTGGTGATTTTGAAAATGCAAGAACATGTCTTACGGAAGCAAACAATATCTATCCGAATATACCATCTGTTCTTGCAGAGCTTGCAGACTGTTTTTCACTTTGCGGCGAAGACAGATACGGCAAGGTATTGTTCAGAGAAGCATTTTTTCTGGATCCGGAGAGCATAGACATTGATTTTCTTGATTCTGAGCTTATTAAATGTCTTATAAAAAAAACTAGAGAAAAAGGCCACACCGGCAAGGCTTTCAACAGATGGATTCCTGTTTACGGCGTACTGTGCGGCATTTTTAATATAAAGAGAGAGCTTACTTCACAGGAAGTTGGCAGACTTAAGCAGGATATATATGCCATGGAAAATGAATACAAGGATCCTTCCTGTAACATGGAAATTCTTGTACCAAGCCTGCTTAATAATTATTTTTGGCTTATTGACCATTATATCCTTACACATGAAGGAACACCAAAGGTCAATGAAGTATTGCTTAAAATAAAGATTTTGGATCCGTCGGTATACGAGGCCTATAACAAGTAGATCACCGGCCGCCATCGGTCTTTCATAAGGAGTTTTTTTTATGGCAGAAAATTTGGTTCAGAGCGTACAGGACATGCTCAAGGAAGAAACCTGGACAAGAGCAACTATCAGTAATTACACACAGAGCAATCTTAAAGAGCTTGCAGACATTGTTGAAAAAGCACGAAATGAAGACAGTGTTAATGAAATCCTTAATCTGTGTGAAGAACACCTTTCACATACAAAGGACAGTATCATTGCCCTTTATCTGTCAGGTATTTTCTCTCTTCAGAAAGGTATTCTTGACAATAACTCTCTTGAAACTCTTGTTGATATTTTCCAGAAAAACCACAAGGAAGCAATCGTAACTTCTCTTTGCGAAAGCATTCTCGAAGATGCTCCTAACAATAAGTTTGCATTGCGCACCCTTGCCGAAAACTATATGGCAGAAGGCGACGACAAAGCCTGGGATCTTTACACTCAAATTGTAAAAATCGACTTCCAGGAAGCCGACATTGCAAAGGCTCTTGCAGAACACTACTTTGATACAGACAAGGATCTTGCCATTGAATATTACAAAAAAGCAATCCTTCGTTATATAAACATTGGAAACTACAATGCCTGTAAGGAAGTCTGGGCTATACTCGCTCAGGAAATTCCACAGGAAATTGAATTCTTCCAGCTTCTGCGCAGAAAGATTTCTAAAATCTTTGGTGATCTTAAAACTACAACTCTTATGCAGGAGCTTTACAACTGGTATAAGGATAATGCACCGTCAAATCCTTCTTACTGGGATACTGCAATCCTTATTCTTAAACAGAATCTTGAAATTGAACCAAAAGATACATGGGCCAGAAAAGAAATTACAGACTGTTACAGAGGCAAATACGCTGCTCACAGCCACCTCGAAGACTATATTAAATCTTCAAACCTTACACAGAGCTACCGCAACGTTTTCGAAGCTATCAACGACTTTGAAAAACACATTGCTTTTGACAAAGGAAGCTTTGTATTCCACAGAAACTGGGGCGTAGGTGTTATCCGCAAGCTGGACAAAGATATCCTTACAATCAACTTTGGAAAAACAGCCGGTATTCACGAAATGTCACTTAAAATGGCTGTTTCTGCACTTAAACCTCTTGCAAAAGATCACATCTGGGTTCTTAAGGCTCTTAATTATGTAAAAGAAGGCGATGAAAAAATCCCTCTTGCACAGAAAATCAAACAGGATAAAAAATGGGCTCTTAAAACAATCATCAAGAGCTTTGATAATAACTGCGACCTTAAAACAATCAAGGCAGAACTCGTTAAGACTGTTCTTGACAAAGACACCAACAAAAAGAAGGAAGTTGGTATTCTTACTTCAAGCGAATGGACCGCATGGAATACAGCTGCAAAGAAAATCCTTGAATCTGATGCTGAATTTGGCGTAAATCCTAACGATATCAACCTTTACACAGTACGCGATCACGAAATCAGTGCAGAAGAAAAGCTTTCTAACGAATTTAAAGCTCAGAAGCTATTCTTTGCCCGTATTGATATTCTTATGAAGTTCTTCTACAGCGACTTTACAGATAATTCAAGCGACCTTTTCACAGAAATGTATTCTTACTTCACAGGTTACCTCAAGAACATTTCAAGAGTTAATGAACAGGTTCTTGCTTCTTACCTCATCGTAAGAAAAATCAGCGGAATTGATAAACAGTTCCTTTTCCCTGTAAAAGAAACATTTGCCGAAATCTATGCTAAGCTCGAAGATCCACGAAAAACTTACGAGCTGCTCAAAGATTCAAAATATGCAAACCTCAAGGATGAATTCCTTGAATGCATCGAAATGCTCCCAGACTGGAACACACAGTACATAAAGATTTTCCCAACAGTTCTTGACGAAAAACTTTTGAACAAGCTTGTTTCTAAAGGATTTACAAATGATGTACAGAAGCTTGTGCGCACAGCTTTTGAACAGTCCAAGGATTATCGCGAAACTGTACTCTTCTTCTTCAAGAATTGCCAGGAAAAAGATTGGTTCAAGGAAGCAGGCGTTTCTTACGAAAAGCAGCTCATTACACTTATCAACATCATTGAACTTACATTCCGCGAAATCAATAACCACGTAAATACAACAGACAACAAGAAAATCAACAAGAACGCTTCTACCCTTCTGTTTGATGACGGTGCTCTGTTCAAATATATCCTTGATAATGATGAAGATACTGTTAAGAAAATCTACACACTTATTGATGATATTGCAGACATTGATCCAACTTATAAGGCAAAGACAAGAAGTAAGATTCTTGAAAAATACCCTGACTTTAAGTTCCGTGTATCTGAAGAAAAGGCTGCACAGCCAAAGGGAATGCTCGTAACTGCAAAGATGCTCGAAGAAAAGAAAGCAGAAGCAGAACGAATCCAGTCTATAGAAATTCCACAGAATGCAAAGGATATTGCAGAAGCCCGCGAAAAGGGAGACTTGAAGGAAAACGCAGAATACAAATCTGCAAAGGAAAAGCAGCACATGCTCAACCTTACACTTTCAAAGCTTCAGGAAGAACTCAACAGAGCAACTGTATTCGACCCAACAACAAGTACAACTGCAGTTGTTTCTTTTGCAACTGTTGTTACACTTCACAACAACGAAACAGACAAGGACGAGCAGTACACAATTCTTGGACCTTGGGAATCTGATCCAGACAACAACATCATTTCTTACATGTCTCCATTCGGAAACGCAATCATGGAAAAGAAAGCTGGTGAACAGATTAACTTTGTTGTTAATGAACACGAATACAGCTATATCGTAAAAGATATTCAGAAGGCAAAGATTTAATTGTCAACAAAAAATATTGCTGAGCTGACAGAACTTATTCCGGGAATATATGTTGTTCCCGGAGTAACAAATGTCGGTGTTATTACAGATACAAAAAGCAACGCACAAAAGCAGCACCCTGAAACAGATGTTTACCTTGTAGATACAGGTAGGACAGAAGAACAGGGTGCTTCTGTTTTAGCCGCAGTTGAACGCTTTTTTGAAGCACAGAAAAAATCATATAAAATCAAGGCAATAATTAATACTCACGCACATGCAGACCACACAGGCGCAGATGCGTTTGTCCAGAAACAGACAGGCTGCAAGATTTATCTTTCGGCTTATGAACGCGGAATTCTTGAAAATCCATATCTTCAGGGCTCTGTGCTTTGGGGCGGCTTTTCACCAAAGGAACTGCACAACAGCCTTTATATGCCTGCCGCTGTAAAAACCACAAGACTTATTAATTTTAACAGAACTGTAACTCTGAATGACCCGGACGGCAGTAAATATAAAATGAGTTTTCTGGAACTGCCTGGTCATTATTTTGGCGATACAGGAATTCTTATTACAAAGAAATCTGGAAATAATACAGAAAAAATTCTTTTTGCAGGAGACGCAATTTCTAACCGTGCCGAGCTTGGTAAATACTGGATACAGTTTATGGTTCAGCCCGACAAATGCGCAGAAACTCTTGTAAAAATCTGCAACATCAAAGACCTTAAATGCTGCGTTCCTTCGCATGGTAAACTGATAAAACACGACCTTGCAGAGACAGCAGAGCTTTGCACAATTGCAATTTATTCTGCACGGCAGGCAATTCTTAATGCTCTTAAAAAGCAGCCGCTTTCTACAGAACAGCTTATAAAAGAAGTTGCCCGTCAGAATAATATTGATATGGGGCTTGGACAGTATTGCCTTGTAAGCGCAACAATACGCTCACACCTTTCGGCATTAAGAGAAAAAAAACAGGTTAAGGTTCGTGTTATTGAAAATCAGATTCTGTGGGAATCCGTATAGGCTCGTTTTCGTCCCAGCCTTCTATGATGCGTACACCGCTTGAAGTTCCGATCCTGTTAGCACCAGCTTCTATCATAGCAATTGCAGTTTTTGCATTTCTGATTCCACCGCTGGCTTTTACGCCCATATCCCAGCCTACGGTCTGACGCATAAGCCGTACATGATATTCGCTTGCACCATTTGGAAGCTGCTGGCCTTCGAGTCCTTTAGGAGAAGCAAAGCCTGTTGAAGTTTTTACAAAATCGGCACCTGCTTTTTTTGCACAAAGACAGCATAATTTGAGTGTTTCGTTATCAAGATAGCAGGTTTCCATTATAACTTTGACTACAACTTTTTTACCAAGACGTTCTGCCTCTCTACGCGAAGCCTTTACAACCATTGCAATATCGCTTCCGATTAAAGAAAAACAGCCGTCACGTGCAGCACCAAAATTGATTACCATATCAACTTCATCTGCACCATTTTTAATTGCATCTCTGGCTTCCATAGCCTTTATTTTTGAGGTTGAAGTACCAAAAGGAAATCCGACTACAGTACAAACTTTAACGCCAGTACCTTCTAATGCAGAGGCTGCATAACCAACATAACATGGATTTATACAAACAGAAGCAAACTTGTATTTAATTGCTTCGTTACAAAGCTTTGAAATCTGTTTTACACCAATTTCAGGAGATAAGATTGTGTGATCGATATAAGATGCAATTTCTTCCTTGGTCATACATAAAATAATACTATATGCTGATGGAAAAATCAAATAGGTATAATAGGTATAATTAAAAAAATGTGTAAGATTTGCCCTTCATGCTTTATACACTTGCGAAATCCAACTTGTTATAGTATTATTTACATTACCAAATTTATTTTATGGGAGTATTTTATGTTTAAAATCACTGACGCGTGTGTAAACTGTGGAGCTTGCGAACCGGATTGTCCAGTTGGAGCTATTTCAGAAAGCAACGATGCTCGCATCATTGACCAGGATAAATGCATTTCATGCGGAACATGTGTTGCAGACTGTCCTGCAGAAGCTATCATCGAAGAATAAGCATTATGACATTCATAAGGATTATTCTCCTCATTGCCGCATGTATTGCGGCAACGATAGTTCTTGTTTTTCCTCTGTGGAAATTTTCTACAGCCGCACCAAGAATTTATACTGCAACAGTCCTTATTCTTTGCGCTGCCTTCATTATTTATTTGATTGTTCATAAAATTATTACCAAAAAACGGAAGTAATGATGAATCTATCAAAAAAGATTCTTACAGCTTTATTTTCAATTGTTTCATTTTTAATTCCCTCAATTCTTTTATATTCACAGACAGAAAACACTGTTTCTGACACAAAAAAAACAATAACAATTCAAAAGGAACATCTTCCCTCTCTTGAACGGCTCAGAACTGCAAGAAACAATCCTATTTTCGAAGAATATAACCGGATTGTCGAAGACAATTACAAAGCCATTAAACGAAATGAACAGCCGGAAATGCTTTTTTTTGTTCACACAATTACCGAAGCAGATAAAACAGACCTTCACTGGAGCGATTCGCAACTGATTTCACTTGCTTCGCGCTGCAACATTTCTTACGATACATTTGCAACACTTAACAAAATACAAAATTCAACAGACAGCCTTATAAACAAAACAATCATCATCCCCACAGTATCGGGACTTTTTATAAAACGTTATGCCGACGAAAACTCAAATGCACTTGAAATCCTTTTGCACGAAAAGTATGCCGACACAACCTTAACAAATAAAGATTATTACTATAACATAGAAGGCGAAGAATATATTTTTCTTATAAACAAAAAGTTTTCTTCCACCGAGCGTTTTTATTTCCTTGATTCAGGGCTTGGACTTCCGCTCGAAAAAGGAACCTTCTGGATTTCGTCAGAATTCGGAAAAAGGAAAAATCCTGTAAGTGGAGAATGGAAGGATCATAACGGTATAGATCTTGCAGCAAACGAAGGAACGCCTGTTTATGCCGTAAAAGACGGTTACGTTGCTTACTGCATAGAAAACGACGCAACCTTTGGCAATTATATCATTCTTACACACGATACAGGAAAAATGTCGAGTGTTTACGCACATTTATCATCATTTTGTAAAAATCAGTATGATTTTGTGAAAAAAGGTGATATAATAGGATATGTAGGGCAGACGGGAATGGCGACTGGTTCTCACTTGCATTTTGAAATTCGCCAGGGTGGAGTAGCTCAGGATCCAAAAACGAAATTAGATTTAAAGTAATATAATTTGGATTACAGGAGTCCCCGATGCTGACCTTGAAAAAAAGAAAACTCTTTTTCTCTATGCTTATTGCGGTCATTATTTCTGCACAGGCTTTTCTTTCTGCAGAAACATTCCGCGTTGGTCAGTGCCATGTTGTTAATCTAAAAGAAGAACCATCCTTTACAGCAGCAAAAAAACTTGGACTCAATGATGCAATTGCAATATATCTTCCAGAAGAACGTCTGTTTCTGGAAGGAATAGAAATCAAAATGGAAATACCTGAAGAAACTGCAATGTGGCGTGACTGCTGTGGTGCTTATATCTATGATGATATCCGCCCTGCCCCTTCTGAACAGCAGATTGATTTTTCGGGCAGCAAGCTGTTCTTTGGTGTTGTTCCGGGCAAGCTTTCATGGGTACTTCAGATTCCGCTTACTGCTAATGCACAGTTTAAGACAAATCAATACACAAAAACTATAGAAAAAATTCCTTCGGCACAGGGAAACTTTATCTTTGTTCGACTTCAGCAGGTTATGAAAGGTGTTCCTGATGAAGTTATGAATTCTAAAATTACATTCAATGTACGCCCTATTTTGAGTGATAAGGGACTTGTTACTGTAAAGCTTACTTATCCAGAAGAACAGGAGCCTTCGGAACAGGAAGAGCTTCCTAACGTAACTGTATTTATTGATAACGACGCACATTCTTCTGATGAAGTTTCAAACGGTCTTTTACTGGGAACAGGAATCCACAATATTTCTGTCATTTCCGAAAATTACCGTACTGAAGTACGCAAAGTAAGAATTGATCAGGCAAAAAAGACAGAACTCTTTATAGAACTTAAAAGCATTGAGCCAACTGTTATAATTACAGCCCCGGAAGGCGCAATTGTTTATCTTGATGAAGAAAAATTCGAAAGTCTTGGCAAGGAATTTGTATTAACCGAAGGCGACCATAAAATCCGTTGTGTAATAGGCGATTACGAAATTGTCCGCACACTTTCTGTAACAAAGGGCCGCACCTATAAGGTAAATTTAACAGTAGATTTGCAAATTTCTGAAGACGAATAATAAAAAAACTTCAAAATCCATTAAAGATTTGGGCACTAACACCCGATATTTAAAATATCAGGGACATTTCCCCTCCCACCCATGTCCCTGATTGCCTAATGGGCATGGCACGGTCTACACCGTGCCTTTTTTTTTGTATCTGTTGAATTCACCACTTATTTTTACTATAATATAGATATGATAAAGGTGAAAAAGTCTGCCCTTGTTTTTGTATCCCTGCTCTTTGTTTTTTCAATTTTTTTGGGAGCAGGACTTGGCTGGGCACTTTCTGAAACACAAAATATAAAGAATTCCGAATATTTTACAGAATTCAACAATGCGCTTCCTACAAAACTGCTTGATATAAATGGCGAACTCATTACAGAATTTTCTTCTGACGAAAAACGAGAAATTATTTCTTATAATAACCTTCCTCAGCATATGATTGATGCCCTTGTAACCCGCGAAGACAGAGTTTTCTTTTCTCATCCGGGCTACAGTTTTAAGGCTATTCTTCGTGCTGTTGTTGGTAAGCTTGCACATATGTCTCTTGGTGGTGGTTCTACCCTCACCCAGCAGATTGCAGGAACCTTGTACTGTGACCGTTCCGATATTTCATATACACGTAAGCTCAAGGAATTGTGGTGGGCTATTCAAATGGAAAGACGCTACACCAAAAACGAAATTCTTGAGCTTTATCTGAACAAGATTTATTTTGGTGGCGGTACTTATGGTGTAAATGCTGCCTCAAAATATTATTTTGGTCATAGCGCAACAGAAATTACACCTGCAGAAGCTGCAATCCTTGTTATTCAGCTTTCTAACCCGGCTTACTATAATCCGTTTGATCATCCTAACCGCGCAATGACAATGCAGAAAAACGTTCTGGCTTCTATGGTTGCGTCAAATTATATTACACAAGAAGAATCAGATTCATCATTTGAAGATTACTGGGCAAACTTTGATTATACGAGAACCTCTGCTTCTGCTTATATGACCCGTGACGACAAGGCACCATGGTTCAGCGAATATGTACGTCGTGAACTTGGAAACATGATTTATGGTTCTGATGATATTTATTCTTCTGGTTTTACCGTAAATACAACACTCAATCTGCAGCATCAGGAAATTGCGCAGACTGTAATGGAAAAATATATTGAACGTGCAAATTATCTTTATCAGCGTGAACATTCATCTCGTTCTAATCTTGCCTACAGCACTTACATTCCTATGACAGAGCTGCTGGCTCTTTTATTTGATATTCCATCATTAAAGGTAAGTGAACAGCGTGCAAAGTTTGTTGCTAATTCAACCTTTATAAATCAGATAAACCCTGTACTTGATGTAATTTCGATGATGACAGGTACAGACAGACTTAAGGTAAACATTGTAAATAAAGCAACGGCTCTTGCTAAACAGGAAAATGAAAAAACAACAATCGAAGGTACAATGATTTGTATCGAGCCGGAAACAGGATATATAGATGCACTTGTAGGCGGAAGTAAATTTGATCAGGAAAATCAGTTTATCCGTGCAATTCAGGCAAAGGTTCAGCCTGGTTCTACCTTTAAGCCGCTTTATTATTCTGCCGCAATTGATTCACGCAAATTTACTCCGGCAACCCAGATTTCTGATACTCCGGTTGTTTTCCATACTGCAGACGGCAAACCTTACATTCCTCAAAACTTCCGTGGCGAATGGATGGGTAATGTTTCGCTTTATTATGCGCTCATTCACTCTATGAACGTTCCATCGCTCAAGGTTCTTGACGGCATTGGCTTTGATGCCGCAATCAACCGTGCAGTTGCGCTTTTGGGTATATCACAGGAAGAGCTTCCAAGCCGTGCCTTTGTTCCGGGCTACCCTATTGGACTTGGTGTTTGTTCTGTACGTCCTATAGAAATGGCACGCGCTTACGCTATTTTTGCCAACGGAGGAAAAGAAGTTACTCCTATGGCAATAAGAACAGTCGAAGATAAAAACGGCAACGTAATCCTTACACCAGAACTTGATATCCGAAAAGAACAGACAGCTAAAGGCGATAAGATTCAGGTTATTTCGCCACAGACAGCTTTTGTTATGACAAAGCTTCTTGAACAGACTGTAAATGGTGGTGGTACTCTTGCCGGTCAAAAAGGAAAATTTGAGTATAAGACATCTACAGGAAAATCATACAGGATGCCTGCTGCAGGTAAAACAGGTACTACACAAAACTGGGCCGATGCCTGGACTTGTGGTTTTACTCCATATTATGCTTCTGCCTTCTGGTTTGGTTTTGATAAGCCAGGACAGTCACTTGGTTTGAATATTACTGGTTCTACACTTGCAGGTTATGCCTGGGGTGATTTTATGGGCGAAATAAATAAAAATCTTGCTTCAAAGGAATGGAATAAACCGCTAGAAGGAGTTGTAGAAGCAACAGTATGTTCTGTAAGCGGTCAGATTCTTACAGAAGCTTGTGGTGACCATAAAACTACTCAATGGTTCCTGGAAGGCACAGTTCCTACAGAAATCTGTTCCGTTCATTCAAACCAGACAAACTCTGCGCTTGCAATTTCGCGGCTTGAAAAAGAAATGTATCAATCAGGACAAAGAAGAACTGCCGCTTATGACACAACTCCGCTTGTTCTTAATCTTGACTTCCTTGCTGCCGACTATGATTTCAGTAAAGAAAGAAATACTTCTATTTATAATGACGAAACAGAAAGCAGTTCAAAAGATACAGATTCTTCATTAGAAGATATTGACTATAATTACTTGATGGAATAAAAATATAGGTAAGAAAAGGAGATTATAGTTTGTTAATTCCTATTGCAAACATAAAAGTAAAACGCCGCATCCGAAAAGACCTTGGAAACCTTGAAGAACTTAAAGCAAGTCTTAGAACCTATGGTCTTTTAAATCCTATTACAATAAACAGCAAGTATGAGCTTATAGCAGGCGAACGCCGCCTTACTGCCGCTAAAGAATTAGGCTGGACAAACATTCATGCAAACATTGTAGACAACCTTACCGAAATTGAACAGCTCGAAATGGAAATCGAAGAAAACAATCAGCGTAAGGAATTTACAGACGAGGAACTTCTGGAAGGCTACAAGAGACTTGAACGACTTCGTAATCCTGGCTTCTTCTATAAAATCTATTTATTCTTTAAGCATCTGTTCCAGAAAATTGCAGACTTTTTCCGCGGTGGCTCTAAGAATAAAAAATAGAACTAAGAAAATCCAAAACACCTTCGGCTTCCTGTACAAGATTCCAGGGTGTATTAATAACAAGCATTCCGCTTCCGTATAATCGGGGCGGATTTTTTTTGTCTGAATCGGCGAGTACTTCCTGCAGTGTAGTTTCTTTATGGGCAGCCGGAGAATTTACACATAATTCATATTTATTTATCTGTGTGTTGGCATTTATTGATTTTACAAAGTCTGTAATTGTTGCAAGCATTCCTTCTATTTCATTCTTACGATGCACAAGCAAAGGATACCAGAGCATTATAATTCCGTTTGTCCATTTTTTATGAACCTCACAGATTGTTCGGGCTGCAGCTTCGTAGTCAGAGACTTCCTCATAACTTGGGTCTATAAGAGCAGCTCCGCGCTTTGTTGCAGGAGGTGTAAGAGCCTTAAGCATTTCCCAACCGGAGCGATTATGAATTTGAATGTTTTTTGCACCCTTCAGATTGCTTTTAAGGTTTTCAATTTCCGAAGGATGCAGCTCAGACAGTATTAAAGTATCCTGAGCGCGCATAAGCTCACGTTCAATTACAGGAGAGCCCGGATACAAGCTTTTATTAAGATAAGTATTTACAAGTTCAAAATAGGTAGTAAAGCTTTGATCAGTACAGCACGTCTCTGTAGGATTATTTTTTAAGGCCTGCACCAGCGCAATAATACCCTTTGCTGCCTCATTTGTTTTAAGACTGCGGTTGTCCAGCATATCATACAGCCCGCTGCCTGCGTGAGTATCATACAGAGTATATGGTTTTTCCTTCTTGTTCAGACTTTGAATTACAGAGCAAAGAACATAGTGCTTGAGTATATCTGCATGGTTCCCCGCATGAAAAGCGTGCTGATAAGAAAGCATTGTTATTTAGCGGTTGATGGTTTAAAGTTTGGAATATTCAAAAGCTTTTTCTTAAAGCTCATGGCTTTTATCTGAGCCTTAATCTTTTTTACAACCTCAGGCTTCATTTTTTCTGTTTTGCCGCGTGCAACCTTTTCCAAGTCTGCATAGGTAAAGCCAAGCTTATCTTCATCTGTCATACCAGACATTCCGTCAGAAGGAGCCTTTTTTACAAATTCTTCTGGAAGTCCAAGCGCAAGTCCAAGCTTTATTACTTCGTTAACATAAAGATTAGCAAGTGGTGCAAAGTCTCCGGCACCATCACCCCACAGTGTAAAATAACCGACTGTACATTCGCTTTTGTTTCCGTTGTTTGATACACGGCAGTTTCCTTCAAGAGCAGCTATACTGTACAAGGTTGCCATGCGCAATCGGGCAGGTGTATTTGTATTGTACTGGGCTGGAGTTTCCTTTACACCAACAGCTTTTTTCAATTCTCCAGTAAGACCACGGTAGGCATCCTGAATATTTATTGTGTAGTTTTTTATTCCCAAAAACTTACAGATTTCTTTAGAATCTTCAATATCTGCCTGAACACCGTTTGGCATCATTACACCAATTACACGATCTTTTCCAAGTGCTGCACAACAGAGTGCGGCTACGGTGGCAGAATCCTTTCCACCGGAAATACCAATTACAGCCTTAGTATTTTCATTTCCATTTTTGGCAAAATACTCTTTTACCCAGGCAATTGCTTCGCTTTTAATACTCATATTTACCTCAATTAATATGCAAACATCTATCAGTCAGCCTCTCCCGCTGAAAATGACCTCGGCCAGCTGAGAAACCTGTCCGAGGTCATTTTCAGCTCCGAGTCTGACTGTCAATCTTTGTTTATTTAATTTAGTTAATTATCAGTCCAGTCGCTCCCGAAGAAATGTTAACTACTGAACCTTCGGCTATTTTACCCGAAAGCAATTCTTTTGCCAACGCGTTTTCTACATAATTCTGGATAGCGCGTTTTACAGGACGTGCACCCATATCGGGGTCGTAGCCAGCTTCGCAGAGAAAATCCAGAGCACTCTTATCAAAGTTTAGTTTAATCTTTCTGTCATCAAGACGGCTTTGAACCCTTTCCAGTTGTAGTTTAACAATAGCAGCAATTGCATCCTTACCAAGAGAATTAAAGATTACAGTTTCATCTATACGGTTTAAGAACTCGGGTCTAAAGGTATCTCGCAACAATTCAGGCTTTAAGTTGCTTGTCATTATGATGATTGTATTCTTAAAATCTACTACCCTTCCCTGTCCGTCTGTAAGTCGACCATCATCAAGTACCTGCAGCAGGACATTAAATACATCTGGATGAGCTTTTTCAATTTCATCAAAAAGAATGACACTGTATGGACGGCGTCGAACTGCTTCTGTAAGCTGACCACCTTCATCATAACCGACATATCCCGGTGGTGCACCAATAAGTCTTGTTACGCTGAATTTTTCCATATATTCACTCATATCAATTCTTGTAAGAGCCTTTTCATCATTAAACAGGAAATCGGCAAGAGTTTTTGCAAGCTCTGTTTTACCAACACCAGTAGGTCCAAGGAACAAAAAGCTTCCAAGCGGTTTGTTAGGATCGCTTAACCCGCTTCTGTTACGACGAATTGCATCACTTACAACCTGGACGGCATGGTCCTGACCGACTACACGTTTATGAAGCACATTTTCCAGTTCCAGATATTTCTGTTTTTCACCAGTCATCATTTTAGCAACAGGAATACCTGTCCAGCTGCTTACAACACGGGCAATATCTTCTTCGGTAACAGACTGACGTAACAAAGAATTTCGTTCCTGCTCCTGGTTTTCATTCTGTTTCTGAGCAGCTTCTGAAATCTGTTTTTCGAGTTCCGGAATTATGCTGTATTTTAATTCAGCAGCTTTTTCCAGATTACCTTCGCGTGTATATTTTTCTTCATCAAAACGAGCCTGTTCAAGCTGTTCCTTTGCTTTACGGCTCTGATCAATTTTATCTTTTTCATTCTGCCACTGAAGCTTCATTGCATCTCTGCGGCTTGTAAAATCAGCAAGTTCTTTATCAAGCTTTTCCAGACGTTCCTTGCTTGCCTCATCATCTTCTTTTGAAAGTGATTGGCGCTCAATCTGCAATTGCAGAATCTTTCGTTCAACCTGATCCAATTCTATCGGCTGACTTTCTATTTCCATTTTAAGACGACTGGCTGCTTCATCTACAAGATCAATTGCTTTATCCGGCAAAAAGCGGGAAGTAATATATCTGTTTGAAAGTGTCGCTGCAGCAACAAGCGATTCGTCTTCTATTCTTACACCATGATGAATTTCGTATTTTTCGCGGAGTCCTCGCAGAATTGCAATTGTATCTTCAACTGTCGGCTCGGCACAATAAACCTGTTGAAATCTTCGTTCAAGGGCGGCATCCTTTTCTATGTATTTTCTGTATTCATTAAGAGTTGTTGCACCAATTGCACGCAGTTCTCCTCTTGCGAGTGCTGGTTTTAAAAGATTAGAAGCATCCATGCTTCCTTCTGTTGCACCTGCTCCAACAAGAGTATGAAGTTCATCTATAAACAGAATAATCTGTCCTTCTGATTTTTGAATTTCCTTTATAATGGCCTTGAGTCTTTCTTCAAACTCGCCGCGAAATTTTGTACCGGCAACAAGGCTTCCAAGATCAAGGGCAAGAAGCCGCTTGTTTTTAAGGCTATCAGGAACATCGCCACTGGCAATACGGCGTGCAAGCCCTTCTACAATAGCAGTTTTACCAACACCAGGTTCACCAATTATTACAGGATTATTTTTTGTACGTCGGCACAAAACCTGCATTACACGGCGGATTTCTTCATCACGACCAATTACAGGATCAATTTTATCTTGACGGGCAGCAGCTGTAAGATCCCGACAATATTTTTCAAGCGACCGCATTTTACTTTCCGGATCTTGAGAATCTACAGTCTGATTTCCGCGAACAGCCTTTAACGCATCTATAATTGCCTTGTGATTAATTCCACACTTACGTAAAAGCTCACCGGCAGAGGTTTCGGATTCCGACATTGCCAGAAGAAAATGCTCGGTAGAAAGATACTGGTCTTTTAGCGCAGACATTTCTTTTTCTGCATTTGCAAGGATTTTCTGTAATGAAGAAGAAAAATATACCTGCGCCGCGCCAGAAACCTTTGGATTTGAATTAACAAGCTCGCGGACTTTATTTGAAAGCTCAACAGCATTTACGCCGACTCGCTCTACGACAGGAACAACAAGTCCATCCTGCTGTTCAAGCAAAGCAAGCAACAGATGCTCTGGAGCGATTTCGGCATTATCGTTTTTATTTGCAATTGAAGAAGACTCCTGAAGAGCCTCCTGCGCTTTTATTGTAAAATTTTCGTAATTCATAGACATCACCTATCTATGAAAATAATAATAAAAGAGAAAATCGACAAGTTATTTTTGAAAATAAAAAAATGAAATTGTGATTACGACCCTTCGACAAGCTCAGGGACCGCAATTAAAGAACAGTGACCACAGATTTATATTTCGCCGTCTTCTTCGTGACCAAATTCGCAGACAGCTTTTGTAATATTTGCATATTCAATCTGCTCAAGTGTGTTACGGTTTTTCTTAAACAGCTTTATTTCGCCTGTTCCGGTTGCACCCTGTACAACATTAAGAATCTTTCTGTTACCCTCCGGCAATTCAAGATTTCTATTTGAAAGGTCTTTTATACGGCAATATATATCAACATCAATAACCCAGAGCTTACTGTTAATACTTACAGACCAGTGAAGCTTATTTTCTTCTGGATCTTCGGCTTCTGGAGTCTGAACACAATCCCACACACAGGAATACTGACGTTTATTAAGATCTGTAGGGAACAGAATATCTGCACCTTCAAAGCTTCCGATAAATGCAATGCGGTCATCAAAAGCGCCCTGTACAGAAAAGAAAGAATTCTGCAATACACGACCAGAAATAATACTTGTAAGTCTTGCAGTAGAAATATGGAACCAGTCATAAGGAAGAGTCTTTCCCCAATATCTGTCCATATATCCAAAGCATTTTCTAGGCTCTACAACATATTCTGCGCCATCAAAGCTTATCATTCCCGAAAAATTGGTTTTAATACCATAAGGGAACCATTTGTCGCCGCCGTTATGATGGCCTTCGTTTATATCACGGACAATTTCGTATTTAAGATTCCAGGAAGCAAAGCCTCTGTCGCAAAGATATTTAGGATGCTTTTGAAAATCCTCTTCGGTAACATTAATAAAGCCACTCAGCTGATCTTCTGAAAAAAGCTTATTATCCATCTGGATAGTAAACGGTTTATTTGTATAACGAATATTTTTTAAACAATGATATGAACAAAGCTGAGTTGGTTCTGCGCCAAGCTTACCAAATCTTACAACAACATAAGAAGGCTGAACAATATTTTCTGAAACCAAACTGCTTGCAGAGGTTGTACCGGCAAGAGCATACTGTAAGTCATCTTCTGTGATTGTTACGCGTGGTTTAAAACCTAAAAGAGGTTCTGAGGGTGATAAAGCAGGATTAATTAACTCCAATTCAAGAAAAAACATCTGTTCAGTAGCGGAGTATTTTTCGAGCGCACTAAAGAAACAACGCCATAAATTTACACCGATTTTTTTTGAATTACCGGAAAGTCCATACCTGCCGTATTTTATACTTTTCTTTGTAACAGCCATTACTAATTTTCACCTTATATAAGTTATCACTCTTATTTTCGGTAAAAAAAAAACTTAAGTTAGCAAATTTTTGACTGTCAGATAAATAATTCTAATCAAAAAGCTTGTCTATTGACTTTGTAAGTTCCTTCTGTTCTTTAGGAAAATTTGCATTCAAGAATTCAAAACATTCTACAGCTGCTTTCTGTGCATGTTCATACCAGATTGCATATAATTCTGTATCAATATCGCCACCTGGAAATGGAGCGCCCTGTACATCGGATACAAGACCTCGCAGCATTTTAATACATTCCTTTGCTTTCTTATCCATTAGTAACTCCTGTCTACTTGAACTATCGATAAATAATTATAACGGCAAATCAAGATTTTTTCCATAGGATTCTTTAGAATTATCACAGAAAATAACTTTGTGCGACTCTTTCTGTGCCATCTGGGCAAGTCGCTGGGCTGCAGCCTTCACATCTGTATCCTTTACAGCCAGAAGCTTATCAACTTTGAGCTGTTTAAAGCCGTTATTTGCATAAAGGAAGGTTTCAAATGCCTGTTTACCTCTGTCTTGAGGTGTCTGAGGCTCAATAGCAGCGCCATAACAGGTAACAATTGATTTTTCTACATCATCATGAGTAAAATCATTGTCGGCAAGCTCTTTCAGAGTTTCAGGAAGTATTTCTGCATGCTTTTCCGGAGTTGGATCACGGTAAGTACTAAGCTTTAAGCAGGTTTCGCCAGAATCCGGATAAATACCTGCACCGTAACAACCGCCTGTAGTTCTGAATTTTTCCCAGAAAGTGTGACAATTTAACCAGGTAGCATAAACCTGTTCTGCAGCAGCCTCATCTGTAAGATATGGCGAACATCGTGTTACAGCTGTTGCATAGCCTGTCTGAGAATTTGTCCTAAGGCTTTCTTTTGTCTGTTCACCAATTGCATTCTGAGCTCCCACAACATAAGGCAGAAAATCTTCCAGCTTGTAGTTGCGTGATGGAAGCAGCTTTGTAAGGCCAGCCTGTTTTGCAAAATTCTTCATAAGCGGCAGAAGCTTTTCAAGAGAAGCATTGTCGGCAGTAATGTGGATTACTCCACCAGACTTAAGGCTTTCTTTGTAAATGTATTCAAATTCCTTAAGGATTTTCTTTGCATCTTTTTCTTTATATTCGCTTACTGTATAAAGTTGTGTCACACCCCAAAGAATTTCTGCAAGGGCATAACCTTCGCTCCAGGCTGCTGTACAACGCTTAAAAGCAAGTTCTCTTCCATTATTTACAAGACTTGCCTTTTTACCTGCACGCTGCTCCTGAATCAGATTTTTAAGACGGGCAGCATCCTTAAAATCCATTTTTGTGATGATGCGGGCCAAAAGATCAAGAGATTCTTCTGCCTTATCTGTAAGCGCTTTACAGTTTACTCCAAGCCATTTGCGTCCACAGAAATTATACTGTGCAAACTTTTTTTCAAGATCTTTACATTCAGGTACGTCATATACAGAACCGGTAAGGATACTTCCCCAGACATCGCCCATTATGCAGGCAGATTCTGTTATACATTTATCCCATTTTTTTCCTTCCCAACCGATGTTTGTAATTACATTTGAAAGGAATGGAATGTGTTTGAAATGCTCCGGCGAAAGTCTGTCAAAAGGGAAAAGCACATCAACATAAAAGAGCCCATTTGTTTCTTCGCGGCTTACAAAAAGAGGGATATCAGAACCATCGGCACCTGTCACTGTCTGCAATTCAACAACAGGTTCTTCAACAGTTTTTTCAAGAGCTTCTACCTTTGTATGAGGAATGCAGGCAAGTTCTTCCGGAGTTTCAACTCTTGCCTGATTTTCATGCAGACGTTCAAGGTCTTTCTTAAGAGCTTCCTTGTCGGCGGCTTTATCCAGCTGTTCAACAAGAGTGGCTTCTGCCTTTGCGCGGTCTTCCAGATATGATTTTGCAGGACGAACAATAAGGCGGCATTCAACTTCAGGATCTATAAAATATTTTTTGATGAGCTTCTGCACATATTCCGGGTCGGCCTTAAGCTCTTTTTTCAACTCTTCGAACTTTGTAATAGGACAAAGCTGGCTTGTGCAGGAATCGCCCCATACCCAGCCTTTAAGAGCCTTTTCCATAATGTTAAGAGAATATGGACCCCACCAGCGGTTTTCTTCGCGAAGATTAAAGTCAATTCCCATTACAGCAGAATCTATATCATCTTTAGAAACACCATTTTTATAAAGCTTTTCTATTTCTTTCTGTATAAGAGCAAAAACCTTTTTTTCATTTCCTTCCTTAACACCACCAATTCCATTTACCCAGAATTCTTCCTTAAACTGACCAAAGTTTCCGGTATAAGGCATATCTCCAAGTCGAGAATCCTTTATTGCCTTGAGCAAAGGAGAACTATCATTTCCACAAAGCACTTCACCCAGGAAATATTTTTCTATATTTGGTTCGCCAGTATATTTTGCAATTATTGCAAGATTACCTGTAGCCCCCTGCTCCGGAGCTATTTTTTCAAGGAAGATTGATTTATCAAGTTTTTTAAGCTGCAATAATTCCTTTACTTCCGGCTTTACATATGGCAAAGTCTGAGAAGCATAAGGAACATCGCTTGTGCAGTTGTATTTTTCTTCAAGACGACGCATGTATTTTTCGTCCAGGAAATCAAGCTGGTCTGCCGTAGAAATATCACCATAAAGGAAAAGACAACAGTTGTCAGGACTGTAGAAGGTTTGATGAAAAGCCAGGAACTGTTCGTATGTAAGTGATGGAATTACAGCAGGATCGCCTCCGGAAGAAAATGCAGGATAAGAATCCGGGAACATTGCAGCAAGCATTTCGTTAGTTGCAATCTGGTAGAAGGTTGTAAAGTTAGCCTTCATTTCATTGTAAACTACACCCTGAATGCTTGTTTTTCCTTCTGCATCCATTTCGAGTCTGTGACCTTCCTGAATAAAGGTGTCGTGTGTGAGCTTTGGAAAGAAAACACAGTCTGCATAAACATCAAACATATTAAAATAATCACTACGAACAAGAGAGGCTGCAGGATAAACAGTTTTATCGGGATAAGTCATGGCATTTAAAAAGGTAGAAATGCTCTGTCCTGCTAGTGTTGTAAAAGGCTCTTTTAGCGGAAATTTTTCTGAAGCACACAAAGTTGAATGCTCTATAATATGTGCAGTTCCTTTAGAATCCTTTGCAGCAGTTCTGAAAGCAAAAGCAAAAAGATTTTCATGGTCATTTTTTATAAGATGAAATACTTCAAGACCTGTACGCTTGTGGCGCAGGAATACAGATTTACATTTGTAATCGGGAACATCTTCAATTTTCAAAAGGATAAAGCCTTTATATTCTTTTCCCAGATTGTCTTCATTTAAAAAATCAAATTTTTCCATAATAATTCCTTTTTTCCTTTTATATAAATATTATATATATGCCTCTTCGTTACGGCCTTTGATTATAAGGTTTCCGTCTTCGTAGGCGCGGCGTAGAATTCCAACAAATTTATTTGTAATATCTTCGCAGGTAGATTTTCGCATAGGCTTTAGTATATCTTCCTGTTCCAGAATCTCGTTGCGGCGGCTGTTAGAAACATTATCCAGAATCTTTGCGCGGAATTCCTCGGATTTTGCTGCAATAAGATAGGCAACATCCTCATCCGACATTTCGCGCAGCTGCTGCTGAACAAATCTGTCATCTGCATTAATAACATCTTCCAGAGTGAAGAGACGTTTTTTAAGATCCTGTCCAAGATCAGGGTCGTCATCCGAAAGAGATTGTAAAATGTCTGCTTCTGTGCCGGAATCCATTTTTTTAAGAATCTGTGCAAGAGCATTTCGACCATCAATATTTTCAACTCTTTCTGTTGTAAGAGTTTTTGATTTTTCGAACATTGCGTGATCTACACGATTAATAATCTCTGGAGAAACAGGCTCCATTTTTGCAAGTCGCAGAACAACTTCTTTTTTTTCATCTTCTTTCATCTGCTTGATTACATCTGCTGCTTTTTGCGGTGCAAGATGAGAGAGTACAAGCGATTTTATACCGACATTTTCGTCTTTTAACAATAAATTTATTTTTTCTGTTTCTGCATCATCAAGATATTCAAACGGCTTTTTTGTTTGCGCAGGCATTGTCTTTTTGAGCATTTCCGCTGCCCTGTCTTTACCATATGCCTTTGTAAGCATTTCGCGGGCCGTTTCTGGTCCACCGCTTTTCTTTGCGTTTTCTAAAAGAGTATTAAATTCTTCCAGAATTACAGCAGCTTCTTCTTTATCAACAGAACGTATTGAAGCAATTTCCGGAATAATTTTTTCTATCTGTTTATCTGAAAGATGTGGAAGGATTTTTGCAGCTTCATCTTCGCCTATTAAAAGCAGGAATTTTGCAACACGACGATAGACAGACTCTTTACCTTCTTTATCAGGCTCCTGAACCGGAACTTTTATAAGGCCCTGTTCTTTTAAAACTTCTGCTGCGGCTGCGGCACCAAACTTTTTAAAACCATCCTGTTCTTTTTTAGGAGTTTCTTTCTGTGGAGTCTGTTCCTTTTGTGAATTTGCTCCGTATGCATTTTTTCTTAAATCGTTTAGATTCATGCTTTTATTCTACCATATAAATAAATAATTTTATATATAATATTACAACACAAGCTGTACTGTACTTCCGCCAGTGTGCTCTTTTTTTACTATAATCTGCTTGTCTATTTTTTCTTTCAATAAATCGACATGTGAAATTATTCCAACAAGACGATTCCCTTCTGTAATTCCAGAAAGAGCCTTAAAAGCCTTTTGAAGCGATTCACTATCGAGCGTTCCAAAGCCTTCATCAACAAACATTGAATCAATTTTTATACCGCCAGCCGAAAACCTTACTTCATCAGAAAGTCCAAGTGCAAGCGACAATGAAGCCTGGAAGGTTTCGCCACCAGAAAGAGACTTAACGCTTCTTTGACCACCGTTATAGTGATCAATTACATCAAGCTCAAGACCTGTCTGACTTCGTAAATCGGAGGCTTCTTTTTTACGAACAAGCTCGTACTGCATATCGCTCATAATCATAAGACGTTTATTTGCGTGGGCAATTATTCTGTCAAAATACGTCATCTGAATATATGTTTCAAGTTTTATTCGTTCTTTGCCGCTCATCAGATTGCCGTTGGCTGTTTTTGAAAGAGCGCTTACACTCTGAAATTCTTTTTCCAGTTCGGTCAGATTTCCAGAGCTGTTTTTTATGTTCTGCATTGCATTAGAGTTGCGGTCAAGCCTTGTATCAACAAAGCCTTTTTGTTCGGTAGCAGCAGCTTTCTTTTCAAGAAGTTCAGTCTGTTTCTTTTTAAGCTCAGAAACATCAATCTTTTCGGCTTCTTTAAGCATCTGTTCAAGCTGATTTATTTCTGCATTAAGGGAATCAACCTGAGACTTGAGCTTTGAATTATTTTCCTGGGCAGCCTCGTAATCTTTTTTATACTTAAGAATCTGATTTTCAAGCTTGTCCAAGGCTTCTTCTGCAAGCGCCTTTGATTTATATTCCAGCGACTCTGCAAGTTCTGTAAGCTGTTTTTCATATTGCTCAAGGCGTTCTTTTATTGCCGAGATTTCCGACTTAAGTGCCCCCTGTTTTTCCTTGTCTTTTTCAATTTTTTGCTCCAGAACAGGAAGTTGTTTTTCAATATTCTTTTTGGTTTCTACACGAGTCTTTTCCTGCTCAAGTTCCTGTTGTTTTAAGGCAAGTTCTTTTTCAAGTTCATTTTTACTTGCAGTTAAAAATTCTTCATCAACAGATTGTTTTCCATCAAACAAACGTGAGCTTTCTTCTTTTATATTTTGCTCCAGATTTTCGTAATCCGATTTGGCTTTTAAACATGCTGCATTTTCGGAATCAGAAGTCTGTTTTGACTCCTGGGCATTTTGTTCTGCTTTATCTAATTCTTCTTTTGTAGGTGCAACCTCTGATTTTTTTGCAGGCGCTGGATGTATAAGAGATCCACAAACAGGACAAGGACAATTTTCTTTAAGCTCTTCTGCAAGGATTCCAGCCTGTTCATCCATATAGATTTTCCGCATGCTTCTGTAAGTTTCATCAAGAGTTGTCCAGCGCTCCATAGAAGATTTATAGCGTTTCTGGCATTCTTTATATTTTTGAAGAGCAAGCCCCCCATCTTTTAGTTTTGTTTCAAAGCCCGCAAACTGATTTCTACGTTCTTCAAGTTTTTCGTTTTGATTTGAAAGAACAGTAACATTCTGCTCGCAATCTGAAAGCTCCTTATACTGACTTGTCAATGCATTTTTTTGTTCTACAGCCTGCTCTATTGCTTCGGCAAGTTCATTTATATCAAGCTGTTTTTGTTCAAAAGATTTTGCATCACGAGTTTTTAACTGTTCCAGTTCTTCAAGCTTATCATAATAAGCAAGTCGTTCTTTCTGAACGGCAAACTCTGCTTCTTTCTTTTCTCGTTCGCCAGTCAGTTTTTTTTGATTATCAAATTCTGTCTGAGCAAGCTCGGCAGCTTTGTTAACTTCAACTAACTCCTGTTTCTTCTGATCGTAATCTGATTTATGTTTTTCGAACTCTTCATTTTTTGCAAGAACAGCTGTTATTTTATTAAGTTCCTCTTCCAGCTGTTTTATATCTGCTTCAAGTGTTTTTTTCTGTGCACTATCTTCTTCAATTATTTTCTGAAGCAGTTCTAAAAGCTGCTCATTTGCAAGCTCACCGTTTTTTGCTTTTGCAAGTTCAATGCTATTTGTACTGGTTTCTGCGCAAACTGTATCATTTATAAAATGCGAAAGCTCCAGCCTGATTTTTTCACAGCCTTTATAAAGCTCTTTTTCTTTTTCGATCAATGCCTGCTGCAGCTTTTGATAATAATCTGTTTTAAAAATCTTTCTGAATATTTCCTGACGTCGTTCCGTACCTTCTACAAGCAGCTGCTGAAAGTCACCCTGCGCAATCATTACGATTTTCGAAAATTGATTTGCATCGATGCCAAGAAGCTCTGTCACAGCCTGAGTCACCTTTGAATTCTGAGTGATTACAGTTCCATCCGGTTTTTCAAAAATTGCATCAGCTGTCTGTTTTGTAATAGAATCACCACGTTTTGAACGTCGCTCGTATTCCGGATTTCTTTTTACAGTATAAACCTTGTCTCTGTATTCAAAGGTAAGCTCTACTTCGGTAGGAATATCAGGAGTTGCAAATGTCGAACGAATCATAGAAACATCACGATATTTTCCGTTTACAGTTCCATACAACGCATAAGTTATTGCATCAAAAATTGTTGTTTTACCGGCTCCCGTATCTCCAGCAATAAGATATAAGCCAGAAGTTCCAAGCGACTCCAGATTTATTTCTGTTCTTTTACAGTAAGTTCCAAAGCCTGTAACAATTAGTTTGAGAGGTCTCATTTTTCACCTCCCCAGATTTCTTCTATAAGGTTCTGAGAAAGTTTTTTCTGCTCTTCACTGAACGGTTGATTATTCTGAAGCTCGTAGAAAGATTCAAATAATTCAAGCGGCGAAAGCTTATCAATATTGGCAGCACCTTCTATATGATTATCTGTCCTTGTTCGTGTATTATCGTAATCAAGCCGAACAAGATTTTTATAAATTAGAGAAAGCTTTGCAAAGCCTTCCGGTACATCTTCTTCGTCTGTAAGTGTAATATGAAGATAATCATCAACGTCAGTATTTTCGTAATTCTTTTTTAAGGTAAGTTCATTATAAGTGCCTCGGATTTCTCTCATTTCATGCAAAGGTTCAAACAACTGCTGCTCAACTTTCAGCTGACCCTTTTCATCAAGCTCAACAATAAGGCCTCCCTTTTTGTGATTTACTTCTGAAAAAGAATATTTTAAGGGAGTTCCGCTGTAATAGATTTTTTCGCTTCCTGCCTTTTGACAGCCGTGAAGATGACCAAGTGCAACATAATCAAAACCTTCAAAAACAGAAGCATCTACATTATCAAGTCCACCAATGCTTATATCTTCTGAATCACAGCGTTCACTTCCGGTTACAAACTGATGTGCAACAAGAATATTGCGTTCAGAATAATCAACATTCATCTTTTCTATAGCAAGTTTGACAGCATCTGTATAAGAATTGATTTCTTCCGCTTGCTCTGGAAAGACTTGTTTTATAAGTGCAGGCTTAATAAAGGGAAGAAGATAAATATTTACGGGACCATTTTTATCTGACAACTGCCAGCGGGAAACAGAACCGTCATAAGCTCTTGCAAAATGAATGCCGCTTGCTTCCATAAGAGAGGCCCCGCAAGTCATACGTTCTGGCGAATCATGATTTCCGCTTATTATAAAAACCTGGAGTTTTCGTTCGGCAAGACGACACAAAAGGTCATCAAACAGTTTGATTGCTTCTACAGAAGGAATACCCTTATCATAGACATCGCCGGCAACAAGAACAGCATCCGGCTTTTGAGAATCTATGCATTGTAAAATCTTTAATAAAATAAACTGCTGATCTTCTATAAGAGAAAACTCGTTCAAACGTTTTCCCAAGTGAAGATCTGAAATGTGCAGGAATTTCATAGCACCACCTGGGAAATATTATAACACAGCATATAGTATCTGTCAGTTATTCTTTCTTAAAAACTCCAGTTGCACCCTTTACAAGACCTGCATAGTTTCCATTCAAAGCCATTAATTCTTTATGATTACCGCGTTCTACAATTTCGCCGTGGTCTACAAAGAAAATTATGTCGGAGTTTCGGATTGTAGAAAGACGGTGAGCGATAATAAAGCTTGTGCGGCCTTTCAGCAGCTCGTCCAGTCCCTTCTGAAGTGCTTTTTCGGTTTGTGTATCTACAGAAGAGGTTGCTTCATCCAAAATCAAAATACGAGGATCTGACAAAAGAACTCTAGCAAAAGAAATAAGCTGCTTCTGACCCTGAGAAAGTCCACCACCATTTGCAGTTACTTTTGAATTGTAACCGTCAGGGAATGCTTCTATAAATTCATGAGCCATAACAGTTTTTGCTGCTGCCATACATTCTTCATCTGTTGCATCAAGACGTCCGTAGCGAATATTTTCCATAATTGTTCCACTGAAAAGGAACGAATCCTGGAGCATTACACCAACCTGCTTACGAATTGATTTTATCTGAAGCTCCTGAAGATCAAGTCCGTCTATCAGAATTTTTCCATCATCAGGATTATAAAAGCGCGTAAGAAGATTTACGATTGTAGTTTTGCCGGCGCCTGTAGGACCAACAATAGCAACGCTCGTTCCCGGAGTAATATTAAAGTTTACATCCTTAAGGATTGGATTTCCAGGTTCGTAGCTGAAGTTTACATGATCAAAAGTAACGTGACCGCGGATTGGTGGAAGCTCAGTAGCTCCATCTCTATCTGTAATATCTTCAGGTTCATCAAGAAGCTCAAAAATACGCTCTACGTATGCACCTGTAGTTACCATAGAATTATAAAAGTTTCCCAGATTCTGAATAGGCATCCAGAAGCGCCAGATATAACCTGTAAACGCAACAAGAGTTCCGACAGTAACAGTGCCACCCATTCCATCACCAAGCCAGGCAATACCGGCCATATAAACAAGTGCAACACCCATAGTCGAAAGATTATCAACAATCGGCCAGATGATATTATTTATATTTACAGCACGAATCCAGACCTTCTTACATTTATCGCAAAGCTCATTAAAGATTCCCTGATTTACACGTTCACGGGCAAAGCTCTGCGTAATCTTCATACCGTTAAGACTTTCAGAAAGATAAGCTGTAAGATTGGATCTTTTGTAGCTTTCCTGTTTCCAGGCTTCGTGCTGCTTTTTCTTCATCGAAACAAGCACAATCAAAAGAACTGGAAGCACTGCCATACAAACAAGCGTAAGCCGAACATCAATTGCAAGCATGAAGCAGACAATTACTACAAGAGTAAACAAGTCGCTTATAAGCTGAATAAAGCCGTTACTGAGCAAATCAGAAAGAGAATTTACATAGTTTACAACACGAATCAAAATCTTTCCGTGAGGACGACTGTCAAAATAAGTAAAAGGCAGCAACTGAAGCTTTGTAAAAACTTCCTTTCTAATTGTAACAATAATTTTCTGCGCTACCCTTGTCATAAGACGAAGCTTTGCAGCAAGGAGGAAACGTACAAAGAGCGTCGTTACAACAAGGAAGACAGAAATTTTGATGAGCAGATTATAGTCAGCTGCAGGAATAGCTGTATCAATTGCCATACGAATAAGATATGGACTTATAAGAGAAATTCCCGAAGCCACAAGCATGATAAAGCAGGCAAGCACCATCCACCAGGCATAAGGCTTTATCCATTTAAGCATGCGAGGAATTATACGAAGGTTGAGTTTCTGTTCTATTTCTTCATCAGTATCAAATTTATTTCTTGCCATTTTTACCCCCTTCGACAGGCTCAGGGACCACATCTTTTTGCTCAGGGACCACATCTTTTTGCTCAGGAACCACAGTTGGTTGATCAAGAACAGCAGTTAATCCATTTTGCTCCAGATAAACATCACGATAATAACCCGGCTGATTCAACAACTCCTGATTTGTTCCCATTGCCGCAATCTGTCCATCCTGAATTACAAGAACAAGGTCACAGCTTTCAAAAGAAGAAATACGGTGACTTATAATAAACGTTGTATGTCCCTTACTCTGCTCTTTTATTGACTGCCTGATTTTCTGTTCTGTTTCTATATCAACAGCACTAGTTGTGTCATCAAGAATCATAATTTTAGGATTTGCAAGGAAAAGTCTTGCCAGAGCAATACGCTGCTTTTGTCCACCACTCAAACCAACACCACGCTCACCTACAATAGTGTCATAACCATCTGTAAGGTCTCCTATGAATTCCTTTACACGGGCAAGCTCTGCAGCGTGTTCAACTTCTTCAAAGGTAGCATTCTGATTACCAAATGCAATATTTCCTTCTACAGTATCGCTGAACAAAAAGGCTTCCTGCATTGTAATACCAATATTTTTACGAAGCGTTTCAGGTACATAATCGCGGACATCCTTTCCATCAATTAAAACAGCACCTTCGCTTACGTCGTAATAACGGCACATAAGATTTGCAATTGTAGATTTTCCGCTTCCTGTAGGACCAAGAATTCCAACAGTCATTCCCGGTTCAATCTTAAAGCTCATGTTTTTGATTACCGGCACCTGATTATATGCAAAGGTTACGTTTTTAAACTCAACGCGTCCTTCTACAGGAACAAAGGAAGTATCATTTTCAGCACCAACATTACTGCTTACAGCATGAGCTTCATCAATAGTTTCAAAGCCTTTTTTTACCGAAGGCTTAGTTTTCCAAAGCTCGTAAAGTCTGTCGCCGCTGGCACCAAAGTTCTGAATATTATCTACAAGCATTCCAAACATCTGAATTGGCTGCGTAAATGCCCACATAAGACCATTGAACGTTACAAGCTGACCAATTGTCATTTCGTGATTTATTACAAGATATCCACCAAAAAGAATAAGGATAACAGGCAGAAGTCCACACAAAGTATCAATCCATGGTGTATATTTAACACGAACATCTGCATTGTTTACGGCAGCTTTTCTATAACCGTCATTATCATTATCAAACTTGCCTATTTCATAATTTTCACGGACAAAAGCCTTTACAACACGGTTACCTTCAATATTTTCTCCAACTCGTGTGTTCAAAACTGCAAACTGATCACGAACCTTCATATGTGCCGGACGAATATTTATCTTAAACTTCTGAACAAGAAACAATACAAATGGTGCAATTGCAAAAAATGCAAGCATAAGCTTCCAGTTTATCATTCCAAGTGTGATTATAGAAAAAATATAAATGAGTGAGTTCTCCATACTTTGATACAAAACCCATGCAACAAAATGACGGACTTTATCAAGATCTGAAGTAAGAAGTGTAAGAACGTTGCCCGAAGGAGCTTTGTCATACCACGCAAAATCAAGCGTCTGGATATGAGCATATAAATCTTCACGCATTTCTCTGATTACATTCTGAGAACAGTGCTCAAAAATAACCTGATAAGAATATCTGATTATGGCCTTAAGCAGTGTTGCTCCAACCATAAGAAGTACAAGCTTTACAAGAAGGTTAAAATCATGAGAAGGAGAATTGATGACGTTATCAACAATCGAGCCAGAAATAAGAGGATTTACAACTCCAAAGCCTGCAACAATTACACTGAAAATAAGTCCCACAGCCATCGGGATGCGATATTTCCTGATATAACTCCAAATCCATTTTAACATAAAAAAGTTCCTTTTACGCTTTCAACTCTAGCATAACAATCTATAACATGATATAAACAAAGTAGGTGATTTATTGTACAAATCTCTAGCCGATAATCGAAAATCCGTTAAAAAACGAGCCGAAAGGGTCGTTTTAGGATTATCGATAGAACGGCTCAGAGGCAGGCTATGCCTGCCGACTCTTGACCTAAGGATACGACATGGACGATCTGTTTGAATACAGCGACAGCCTGAATGCACCGTTTCAAACCTTCCGCGGCAACTGGCGCACGGTAAAGCCGCACTGGCATTATTTCACGGAAATGGTATACCTTGTAAAGGGTGTTCTCTACACCGAAGTTGACAATCATCAGTATACTCTCAATCCCGGCGACATGATTATTTATCACCCGAAGCAGATTCATTCCTTTCTGGATTTTCCTACAAAGAATCAGGAAAACGTTGATGACGAACTTTTATTTTACGGCATTAAATTTGACGATATGATTCTTTCTAATACAACCCCTGGCTCGCCGAAACTCCCGAAACTGCTCGCAAACATTACAAAAGATGGCACTCCATACAATTTAATCACAGCAGAAGAATTAAAATATAACCCTGTAAAGCTTTTTTTCGAAAACTGTATCTGGGAAACAAATCACAAACAGTTTGGATATGATATTAAAGTTGCTTCAATGATAAGTCTTATCATCACAGAGCTTATGAGAATTTGGCTAAGACGTGGAATGGAATTTTCTACACAGACAACCTTTGATCAGTTTTCTTCAAAAGATTTTTCTGTTCTGGAATATATAGACAAGCATTCTGCAGAAAACATAAGCATAGAAGAACTCGCAGGAAAATGTGGAATGTGTTATTCAAATTTTGCAAAACAGTTTAAAGCTCAGTTTGGCAAAACCTGTAAGGAATACATAGAATTTGTACGAATCTGTAAAGCAGACAATCTTTTACTCTACACCGACAAAACTCTCGATTACATAAGTCAGGAAACAGGCTTTACAGATGCAAGCCATTTTATACGTACCTATAAAAAAATAAAAGGCACCACTCCTAAGCAGCGGCGCCTTTCAAAAGCATAGGACTTTTTTATTCCCCAGCATGACTGGGGAATTTTTTTATTTCTGCTTCTTGTAAATGTCGTTAACCAGTTTTACAACCTTTTCAACATTCTTATTCTTACAATCTGCAATATAAGCATCCCAGTCTTTGTTGATATCTTTGTTACCAAGAACAAAGTTCAAAGTCCAGGTGTTGATTGTATCGATAAGAGGTGTTGACCAGAGGTTAAGCTGTTCGCGTTCATCTTCACTTGGTTTAGCAGCTGGATCTACAGCTGGAGTTACCTTGTAAGCAGAGAAGCGAGCATACAGGTCTTTTCTTGCAGCATCAAAGTTATCTGTAAGTTCTGCAGTTGAGTGGCCATACCAGAAGTTACCACCTGCATATCCCCACTTAAGACGGATATCAACATCAGTATCAGAACCACTAATACCAAGACCACCACACTTATAACCAGGAAGAAGTACCTTAGCCTTAACACCGTCAACAGTACCCCACTTCCATGTCTTTCCTTCTGGACCCCACTTGTAGAGTGAGTAAGCTTCGCTTGAGTAGAACAGCCAGTCAACAAAGCGAACCATCTTAATGAATTCAACTTCGCCAAGTTCATCCAAAGCTTTTCTAGAAAGCATTACACCGTTTTCAAGACGACCTCCGTCAGAAAGCTTGTTTGTGCTACCAGCAGGATATACTGTAATGTAGATTTCTGCATTTGGAACAATCTTCTTTACGCTGTCAATATCACTCTGCATCTGTGAAAGGTTTGTAGATTTGATAATTGTTTTTCCGTTGAAGAATTTGTTGTTTGCAACATCATCAGCCTGTGTGAATGTTTCTGGATCAAGGATTCCTTCTTTTACATAGCGGTTAGCAACAGATACAAACTTCTTGAAATCTGCACTGATTGAAGATGAATAGAATTCCTTCTTCTTTTCATCCCACTTAATACCACCGTTTGAACCATCAATAGCCCATCCAGAAAGAACATTGTAAGAAGTTCCCATCAATTTAAGAAGGTTACCACCACTTCCTTTTCCAGATTCGCTACCACACCAGAGGTCAGACCAGATGTAGTCAGAAGCACTGCACAATCCCTGCTTAACCATATATTTCTTAACTTCAATAAGAACATCAAGCAAAGATTCCCATGTCCATGTCTTTTCAAGTTCACGAACATCATATCCAGCTGCCTTGAAAATATCATCACGAACCATAAGAGTGTAGTTTGGAGCTACAGCCTGATGAAGTCCAGGAAGGCGATAGAATTTACCATCAGCCTGGCGGATAGAATCAAGATCAGCCTGAAGATTATACTTATTTACAAAAGCAGTGAAGTTAGGCATGTACTGTGTATAGTCAGATACAGGTACAACACCACCACCAGCTACATACTGACCTTCCTCATATACCTTAGGAATGATGTAAGCAGCAGAACCAGAGTTGATTGCAAGGTTAATCTTCTGGTTGTAGTCACCACTATCAAAAGAAGTAATGTCAAGATGAACATTTGTAAGGTTTTCAATATCCTTAAAAATACCTTCTGTCTTCCAAGTATCCTGCATTGCATACCATGATGCATCGCTGAAGAACATTGGATAAGTTACAGGTTTGTCAGAGTGGAATGTTTTTTCCTCTCCGAAAGTATAGCCTGAAGCTGCATTTAAATCAGTTGTTTTCTTTTTTGACCATGGCCAGGCAAAAAGAGAAGCAACACAGAGCATAGCTGCTACAAGTGTAACAATTTTTTTCATAGTTTTTCCTCCTTTAGTTTTTTCTATGAATATCCTATTCTTTAACTCCACCAAGCATCATACCCTGTACGTAGTACTTTTGTACAAACGGATAGATACATATGATTGGTAAAGCCATGAGAACCATTGAACAAGACCTGATATTTGCTGCAATCTGCATTTTTTCTGCCGAAATTTCACCAGGGTCAGCAGAAGTTGTAGCACCAGAAATAATAGTGCGCAGATAATAAGCTACAGGCCACATTTCCTTTTTATCAAGGTAAAGGAAAGAGTTAAACCAGTTGTTCCAATAACCAACAGCATTAAACAAAATCATTGTTGCAATAATTGGCATTGAAAGCGGGAATACAACTTTAATAAAAATACCAATCGGGCTTAAACCGTCAATTTCGGCAGCTTCCTCCAGATCCTTTGGAATTCCCTGAAAGAAGGAACGCATAAGAATGATGTAATAAGTGCTCAAAAGAGATGGCATAATAAAACCACGAATTGTATTTACAAGATTAAGCTTTCTCATAAGAACGTAAGTAGGAATAAGTCCACCACCAAAATACATTGTAAAAATAATGAATTTCATGAGGAATTTAGACCCCTTAAGCTCTGTTTTCGAAAGCGGATAAGCCATACAACAGCTCAACACAATTGCGGAAATTGTTCCAAGAATTACATATATAATTGTGTTTTTATAACTGCGAAGGAACTCTCCTTTTTCAAGAACTGACTTATAAGTAGTAATATTAAAATCAACCGGAAAAAGAGAAACCTTTCCCATAATGATTGCCTGTTCCGAAGAAAAAGACTGTGCTACCAGATAAAGGAACGGATACAATGTTGCAGCACAAACAAGCAGCATTATTACCGTATTTACAACCTTAAAAATAATATAACCAGATGATTCTCTAACTTTTACGCCTGCCATACTTTTCTCCTTACCATAATCCTGAACCAGTAACGCGTTTCGATACCTTATTTGCCATAGTAAGCAGGAACAGATTAAGCAAACCTTCGAATAAACCAACTGCAGTTGCATAACTATAGTTTCCTGAATACAAACCTAATCGGTATACATAAGTAGAGATGATATCTGCAGTCTCGTAGGTCATAGGATTGTACAAAAGGAATACCTTTTCGAACGCACCACCCGAGCCTACAAGACCACCTATATCAAGAATAAGGAGCGTTGCAATGGTTGGCATAATACACGGAATAGTAACATGCCAGACTCTTTGAAAGTGATTTGCTCCATCAACTTCAGCTGCTTCATAAAGTGATGGATTAATATTTGAAATGGCTGCCAGATAAAGGATTGTTCCCCAACCCAGATTCTGCCAGACACCAGATATTACATAAATTGCAGGGAAATATTTTGCCTGTGCAATAAAAGTAACAGGATCATGACCTAAATACTTTATGAAAGCATTGATAGGTCCCGTTGTTGAAAGAAGCTCACGAATCATACCTGTAACAATTACTATAGAAATAAAGTGTGGCAGATATGAAACAGTCTGAACAAACTTTTTCCAATGAAGATTTCTGATTTCATTAAGCAGAAGGGCAAAAATAAGTGTAAGAGGGAATCTTACAACCAGATAAAAAACATTAAGACTTAAAGTGTTCCTGAATGCGCGCCAGAAAGAAGTATCTCCAATAAACTGCTTAAAATACTTAAAACCGCTCCACTCATCACCAAAAATACTGTGGCCTGCCCTATAACGACGAAATGCAATGATATTTCCTGCCATTGGAATATACCTGATAACTATATAATAAAGTACAGGAATACAAAGGAGAAAATAGTATTGCCAGTTTTTCCGCATATATCGCTTAAAAGCGAGTTTCTTTTCTAAAGAAGCGGCTTTTGCAATTTCTTTGTTAGAATTTTTTAATTTTTTGTTTGACAATTTTCCAATCCTCGTGCAAACTAGTATTATAGTTCACTAGTATACTAGTTCAAGTTTCTATAATTATCATAACGCAAACTTGGTAAAAGTCAAGAAAAAAAAATTAAATTTCAAGGAATTTGTATGAAAAACATCGACAAACTGCCAAAAGAATCAAACAGAGATTATGCGTTCAGAGTGATTCGCGAAAACATCATCAAGCTGGAGCTTAAGCCGGGCACAATGCTCAGCGAACAGGATCTTGCTTACGAGCTGGAGCTTTCACGCACACCTGTACACGAAGCGTTGCAGGAGCTTTCTAAATCAAAAATTATTGAAGTATTTCCACAGAAAGGAAGTCTTGTAAGCCTTATAAATATGGAGCTCATCGAAGAAGCTGTTTTTGTCCGCTCTACCCTTGAATCAGCAATTACAAAGGAAGCCTGCACTATTGCAACACCGGAAGATGTAAAATACCTTGCCGATAATGTAGAACTTCAGGAATTTCTTTTAAAACAAAACAATATAGATACATTTATGGAACTTGATAATGCTTTCCACCAGAAGATGTATAGCATAACAAACAAAATGCAGTGTTATTATATGGTAAAATCCATGAACATTCATCATGAACGATTCCGCGAGCTTAGAGTTCATGGAGGCGACCGTTCGCCTATCATTGCACAGCACAAGCAGATTCTACAGGCCTTTAAGGATCATGACCCGGAACAGGCTTACGAAATAACCTATGCACATATAAACAGAACAAAGCTTGATGCAAAAGAAATTCAGAAAAAATACCCTGAATATTTTGTATAATATTTATAAAACACTCCCCAACCTGTTGACACAGTCTGTATTATTTTGTATTATAGACTACATCACGCGGGCGTAGCGAAGCTGGTTATCGCGCTGGCCTGTCACGCCGGAGATCGCGGGTTCGAGCCCCGCCGCTCGCGCTAAGGGGCTGTCCTGGAAGTTATTAAAAAGACTTCAAAAAGGACAGCCTTTTTTAAGTTTAAATGAATTTTGTAGATTTTCGTTTATTGTTTTTTTTTCTTAGGTGTTCATTAATCGAATCAGCTGCTTGAAATCATATCC